>PMOV01000304.1:12983-13104 GCA_003161195.1 Acidobacteriota bacterium
ACCTGAAAACGCGATCCTCGAAAAGATTCACCGCTCCTTCCGGGTCGCACCTCGCGGACGGAATGCTCGTGCCTCACGCAACTCGCTGCCCCTCGGAATGGGTGACGACGCCGCACTCTTC
>PMOV01000198.1 GCA_003161195.1 Acidobacteriota bacterium
TCCGTCACCATCAGGTACACCGCAAACGCCGCGGCCGCGGCGACGGACATGGCGTCGCCGGCGCCGAAGCCCGCACTCTTGGCTAAGTCTGACCAGACGATGGCGACGGTGCCCACGAGCGCGAGCAGCAGGCCCAGCCAGAAATTCGCGCTGGGGCGGCGGCGGAAAATCAGCCACGTCAGTAGCCCGACCACCACGGGCGAATAATTTCCGAGCAGGGTAGCGTTGGCGGCGGAGGTGCGCAGAATCCCGGTGTTAAAAAACGCCAGGTCCAGCGCGAAGAAAAAGCCGCCCAGCGCGATGATCGCGAGGTCCCGCAAGCTCATGCGTGCAGCTCGAGACCGCGGCCAGAACCAGGTCGGCACCAGCAGAATCGTGGGAATCAGCATGCGGTAGAACGCCGATGCGAGACCGGGCATGTCCGTCCACCTCACGAAAATCGCCGACCAGCCGATGCAGCCGATTCCGGCGGCNNACTTACAAAAAACCGTCTTGTAACCCATTTAGAATGAACACTTACAAACTCAATTTGTAAGTTTCTATTTAACTGTAATGTAATCAATAGCTTAAAATCGCCACCCCACCCCTCCCATGGCAAAAAACCCGCCAATACGGAGATTCATCCCGCACAGTTCGCGGGATGGAAAAGCGCAGGCGTTCCCAGGCACTTCGACCCCCGTCGAGCATTTGTGTTGAGGCGGTTAGCGGAGTAGGCGTTTCGGGCCGCTGACGTGTGGGTTGCCGATTTCGTAGAAGCGGAGGGGGCGATCGGCGGCGCGGGTGATGCCGATGCGGACGGTCTTGCCGATGCGAACGGTGCTGCGCGCTTTGTTGTTGGTCCATTCGCCTAGCCACAGCTTGCTGGTGGGGGAACAGAGGTCGAGGCCATCGTGGAGGCGATCGATTTGGAGTGCGGAGGCCAGGCGGCCGGGGCCGCGGGTTAAATCGAGCAGGCGCATGGTGTGGCGATGGCGCTGCATATGAGTGATGCCTTCGAGCGGTTCCAACGCGCGGATGAGGATGCCGCCGGCGGTGCCTTCGGGTTCGCTGGCTACGTTGAGCATGAAGTGTGCGCCGTAGTTGAAGTAGATATAGGCGTGGCCCGGGTGTTTGTACATGGAGCGGATGCGCGGGGTGGGTCCACGGAAATGATGGCCGGCGGGATCGCCCGGGGGGTAGGCTTCGGCTTCGACGATGCGGCCGCTGAGGCGTCCGACGGGAAGATCGTGCACGACGACTTTGCCGATTAGGAAACGGGTGAGCGCGATGGTGTCGTGTGGAAGCTCTTCGCGGCGCAGCCTGCGAATGCGGAAAGCATCAGGAGACGAAGCATCAGCGGAAAGTACATTTGTCTGCGAAACGTGTTCATCGAAGACACGCGGAGTGATGGCCGATGGCGGCGCGTCCTTGCCGCGCTTCGCGGCGGGGGCTTTAGCGCGGAGATTGGGCGACGAGGTCTTGATATTCGGCATGTTGGGCGATGAAAGCGGCGACGTAGGAACAGTTGGGAACGACGCGGAGATTTTGCCGGCGCGCGTAATCGAGCGCGAATTGCGTGAGTTTCGCGGCCACACCCTGGCCCTCGATGGGCGGCGGCACGTAGGTGTGGTCCAGCGAGAGGAGTCCGGGCCGACGATGATAGTCGAGGTGCGCGAGTTGGCCAGCGACGGACAAAGAGAAAGTTTGTGCGCCGTCGTCGTGCGCTACGTCGAGATGCTCGAGATTTAGCATGGCGTGGTCTTCGTTCATGGCGAGATGTGAGATGGGGCGGTGCCGGGGCTCATTTTGTTCGGCGTTTACGACGCGCTGGCTTCCGTGGGTTCGGTGTTGAAAAGACGAGCCAATTCGGCGTGGTCCATGACGACGGCGGGATCGCGCTGGATGGCGTCGAAATATTTTTTCTGGAAGGCATCGCCGGCTTCCGTGGGGGTGAACATTTTGCGAGCCAGGACGAAGCATTCGCGCATGTAGTCCACGGTGATGGGCTCTTTGCCGGCGAGGGTTTCATCGATGCGCACGACGAATTCGGAGATGTTGTGCAGCCAGGCGAATTGCGGGTCGTCGATGACCAGGCGGAAGAGTTCGCCGGTGTTGACGGCGCCGTTGTCGCGCTCGTAGTCGCGGCGCTCCATGTTGAGCAAGGTTTTGTGGATGAGCAAAAGCGCGTTGCGCAGTGCGACGAGTTTTTCTTTTTGCGGAGCGTCGTCGCCGGCGTCAGCGTTGGCGTCGGGGCGAGGCGTGTTGTTGTCAGTGGGCATGGAGTCGGCTACTCGAGTGCGAACGCCATGGATCCCGAGACGGAGTCTCGCGAAGCAGCGCCGCTGGAATCATTCATGATAGCGTTTTTCGCCGACGGGCAGGGCGATGGGCAGGCGATTTCCGGTGGGCGGCAGGGGGCAGGTGGCGTAGGGGGTATAGGCGCAGGGAGGATTTTCAAGTTTATTGAAATCGAGTACCAGAGCGCCAGGCTGGTCGAGCCCGTGATCGGGCAGGACGGTGTACAGGAAGCGGCAGGCGTGATAGGTGGTGGAGGAGCTGGTGGTGTCGCGCAGGATAAAGAAAAGCTGCGTGGCCTTAGGATCTTCGAGCACCGGTTCGAGGCGATAGGTTTTTCCGGCGAGGGTAAACTCCGCGGCGCCGGGCACGGGGGCGTCATAGGTGGTGCCGGCCAGGGTGGCGAGCGAGATGGTTTTGGGCGGGGAGTAGGGAATCCACCTGGCGGTGACGCGGAAAGCGGGATCGGCGGCGAACCACTTGACGCCGCGAAAATTGACCAGCACGGGAGACTTGGAATCCTTGACGCGCAGGGCGAAACGTTCGGCGCGGCGGATGACGTACATATTGAGCGAGCCGACGGTGAGATGCGGAGCATTCTTGTCATCGTCGGGGTCGACGGGGATAAGTTGGGTTTTTGCGGCGGCGCCGGCGACGAGAAATTCCGGGGGGAAGGAGGAGTCCTTCGGCGGGAGCAACTGCACGTTGTTATTTTCGAGGTGCAGAATGCCGAGGTGCGCGGGACTGCCGTCGAGATGAATTTTATTGTCGGGAGCGGAGCCGAAGGAGTTGTCGCCGACCTGGAGCCAGTCGAGGCCGGTTAAGGAGAGCCATCCGGCGGGCTTTTGCAGGTCGGCGGCGTGCTTGGCGCGCCAAGCGGAAAGGTCGGATTGCCATTTGGCGTTTTGCGCGTGAGCGGGAATGAGGACGATGAAGGCAACGGCTGCGATGAGCAGCGCAATTCGGAGGGGGAAAATTCGCATAGGAAATTATAGCGTGAGTTGTTTTGGTGCGTCGAGCGCGGTGAGCGTGAAGGTGCAGAGAGAATTAACTAAAGGGAGCGCGCAATTGCGGAGAAGAGCACAGCGAAAAGTGTACTGCTGAAGCCTGTGCTACTGAGGGCGTGGACGCGGCGGTGAAGAGCGCAGACTTGAGCCTTCGTCACAAAAGTCCAAAGAGCACGGACGGAAGTCTATGCCACCCTCCTTCAAGGAGCGAAGAAGCGTTGTTACTTGGCGAAGAATTTTTCATGAGCAAAAG
>PMOV01000360.1 GCA_003161195.1 Acidobacteriota bacterium
TACGGGTCGCGCGGCACCGCCACATGATCGATTTCCGCCGGCGTCAGCCCGGCGGTCTTAAGACAGTAGCGGATGGCCGCCGCAGGAAACCCCGCCGCGTATTTGACGCGGTTGAAGCGCTCTTCCTCGACCGCCGCCACCAGCTGTCCGTCGCACACAATGGCCGCACTGGCATTCCCGTGATACGCATTGATGCCAAGAATATTCATGGATAAGAGGTGAATAGTTTACATGAAGCACGGCTCAGCACCGGTAGCGCGCCCTGCCCGTAAGTGAGTGCACCACGCCATTGGCCCGGATGCGCTCAGTCCGCGAAACCACGTCGCGAGAGTCTTAATCGCCCCGTCAACATCTTTAGACCGCTCCCGTATATACTCTCCCCGGCACTACGGATGCGGTCCAACGATCCTGCTTTGTCTCTGAACCGCCAAATTCACTGCAGCCGCCGCACGCCAGGTTTCATCTAACTCCCGGAGGATCACTCATGAGCGGAACATCAAACGGAGGGCGCGGCGGACGCCTCGCCGGCAAAGTCGCCGCCATCACCGGCGGCAATCANNATCTGCTATCTCAGCGATCAGCCGGGCACGCAGAAGGTCGTCGACGGCCTCAAAGCGAATGGCGGCCAAGCTATCGCTATCCAATGCGACGTTTCCAAAATCCCCGATGGCGAGCGCTTCATCGCGGAAACCGAACGCCAGCTCGGCCGCGTCGACGTGCTGGTGAACAATGCCGGCGTCGAAAAACGCGCGGAGTTCTGGGACGTGACGGAAAAAGACTTCGATTTCGTGCTGAACGTGAACCTCAAGGGCCTGTTCTTCATCACCCAAGCCTTCGTGAAACATCACATGGCCGCAAAAACCGGCGGGAAAATTATCAACATCAGCAGCGTCCACGAGGAGCTGCCTTTCCCGCACTTCGCCTCCTACTGCGCCAGCAAAGGCGCGGTAAAAATGCTCACCCGGGATCTCAGCATCGAGCTCGCCCCGCTCGGCATCACCATCAATTCCATCGCGCCGGGCGCCATCGAAACGCCCATCAACAAAAATCTTCTCAACGATCCCACGAAGCTCAAGGCTCTGCTGGAAAATATTCCACTGAAACGCCTTGGCACCACCGCGGACGTGGCGGGTTTTGCTTCTTTCCTCGCGTCCGACGATTCCAACTATGCCACGGGGACCACGCTATTCGTGGANNGCCGGCGTAAAATTCGCCATTACCAGCGGTCGTCCGCCCATGGGCATGGCTATGCTCATCGAACCGCTCAACATCGATCAGCCAGTGGCGGCTTTCAACGGCGGCGTGCTCATCCAACCGGACCTGAAGACCGTGGTGCGCGAGAATTTCCTGCCGCTCGACGTGGTCAAGAAAGCGCTCGGGCTCATCCTCGACCACAAACTCGACGCCTGGATTTACACCGATAAAGACTGGTTTGTGCGCGATGTGAATGCGCCGCACGTGGCCCGTGAACAATGGACCGTCAAATTTGCGCCGAAAATTACTACCGACATCCATTCATTGACCGCACGCATCGCGAAAATCGTCGGCGTCAGCGACGACCTGGACCTCGTGGCCCGCTGCGAAAAAGACGTACAGGATGCCTGCGGCGATCAGGCCTCCGCGGCACGTTCGCAGCCCTACTACCTCGACGTGACTTCTCCCAAAGCCAACAAAGGTGAAGTCGTGCTGGCCTTCATGGATCTTCTAAAACTGCCCGCCGCGCAAATCGCCACCATCGGCGACATGCCCAACGACGTAAACATGTTCAAGAAAAGCGGCGTGAGCATTGCCATGGGCCAGGCCAGTCCCGAAGTGCAAAAATCCGCCACCTACGTCACCACGTCCAGCGAGGACGAAGGCTTCGCCAACGCTATGGAAAAATTTATCCTGCCCAACGCCGCNNAGCGCTCCCAGTCAGCAGGACGCGGAATGGCTCGCCGCCAATCCCATCCAGGTCGGACTTGTCGGATACGGCTTGGCTGGGCGCGCCTTTCATGCGCCGGTGATCAGCCGTGTGCCCGGACTGCAGCTTACCGCCATCATGCAGCGCAGTGGCAACGAGGCCGCGCAAGCGTATCCCGCGGCGCGCGTCGTGCGCAGCTTCGAGGAGCTGCTCGCCATTCCCGAAATTCGCCTGGTGGTGATTGCGTCGCCGAANNTCGCCAGTGGCGTCCTAGGCAAAATTGCTAATTTCGAAACCCACTACGATCGCTTCCGCCCCAATCTCAAAGTCGGCGTATGGCGCGAGCAAGTCGGCCCGGGCAACGGCATCTGGTTCGACATCGGCCCGCACCTCGTGGATCACGCCATGACCCTTTTCGGGGAACCGGAAGCCATAACCGCCGAAATTCGCGTCGTGCGCGACAACGCCGTGGCCGACGATTTCTTTGATGTGGTGCTCCACTACCCCGGCGGGCTGCGTGCGCTGCTCAGTTCCAGCATTCTTGCCGCGGCCACTCGCCCGCGTTTCGTGCTGCAAGGCACGCAAGGCTCGTTCATGAAACATTCCTTCGATCCGACGGAGTTGCGCCTGCGCGCCGGCAATATTCCGCGGCACGGCCCCTGGGGCGCGGAGCCAGAGCAGGATTGGGGCGTGCTAACCCTGCCCGAGGGCGACGGCTTTAAGCAACTACGCGTCCCGGGAGCGCCCGTCGACTATCGCGATTTTTACGCGAACCTGCGCGATGTGCTGCGTGGCCGCGCGGTGCCGGCCGTTTCTCCGCAATGGGCGCTCAGCGTGATGCAGGTGCTCACCCTGGCCCGCGAAAGTAATTCTCGGCGTTGCACGGTGCCGTACACGCGCGTAACTGCGGCAGTCTAGCGTGTGGCGACAAATGCCTGAGGCGGCGCCGTCTCCTGCGTATAGATGTTGTCTCGTACGTATAGACGTCGTCTCTTGCGTATAATTGTTGTTGCGCATGCGCGCCGCAGTCGCGGCTTGCGCAATCCGTGACAGGGAGGGACCACGCAATGACGGAACACAGCGGCATCGAACTCGCCCCCTCCATCCTCGCCTCCAACTTCGCGCAGCTAGCCGCCGACGCGCGCGAAGCTCTGCAGGGCGGCGGCACGCTCCTGCACATTGACGTCATGGACGGCCATTTCGTGCCCAACATCACGCTTGGTCCGCCCTTAGTCGCCTCGTTGCGAAAAGCCCTTCCCGACGTCACCTTCGATTGCCACCTGATGATCGAAAATCCCGACAACCTCATTCCCGCGTTTGCCGAATCCGGTGCCAACTGGATCTCCGTGCATCAGGAAGCCTGCGTCCATCTTGACCGCACCCTGCACCTGATCGAACAGCACGGCTGCAAACCCGCCGTGGTCATCAATCCGGCCACGCCCGTTCACACCCTCGACGACGTGCTGGACATCGTGCACCATGTCCTGGTGATGAGCGTGAACCCAGGCTTCGGCGGACAGAAATTCATTCGCAACGCGCTGAAAAAAATGCAGGCCCTGGCGCAGATTCGCGAGCGCCGTGGCTTGCATTTCCGCATCGAAGTAGACGGCGGCGTGGCGCTGGACACGGTCGCGGACGTGGTGCGCGCCGGCGCAGAAATCCTGGTGGCCGGCAGTGCCGTCTTCGGCCACGGCGACATCGCCGGCCACGCAAAACGTCTGCTGGAAGCCGCACGCGCCGCAAAGCTGGCCTGTGCATGAATGGAGTGCCCGCCGCATCCCGAAACTTCGCCATGCGAATACCGAGAAATAGCGCGGCCGCAACGCCAGCGCTTCGCGCGACGATCCCAACTTGAGCGCTAACCCACAAATCACATTGCCCGACGCCACCGTCGAGGAGCGCCGCGCACGCTACCTAACCACGCTCCTCTTCGTCGGGTTTGTGGTGAACGGTGTAGTCACCGTCATCCTTGGTCCGATTCTCCCGATTCTTCGCGCGCGCTGGGCGCTCAACGATAGCCAGGTGGCGTGGTTTTTCCCCACGCAGTTCATCGGCTCCTGGGTAGGCACCGTGGTTTCCTCGTGGGTCATTGCCCGGGCGGGCTATCGCCTGCCCATCGGCGTCGGCTACGCGATGCTGGGCCTGGGCGTCGCGGGGCTGGCCACCACCAATCAATTCGCCGCGCTGACCGCCACGGCAATTTTTGGTATTGGCTACGGCCTGCTCACGCCGGGTACCAACCTTTACATCGCCGAAACCGGCGGCCAGCGGCGCGCCGCCGCCGTGAGCCTGGTGAATTTCACCTGGGGCATCGGAGCCGTGGCTTGCCCCATCCTTGTGTCGTTGGCGTTGCCTGGCCACCATCTCGACGTATTTCTCTGGATGGTCACTGCGGCAAGCTCCGCAATTGCCCTGGCGGTTTTTTTCGCGCCGTGGAATCGCCGCAGCGAAGTATCAAGCCCGGCCGTTGCGCGGGACCACGGAGCGCGCAAAATCCCTCACGTGGGTATTATTCTGGCCGCGCTCTTTTTTATTTATGTCGGAACGGAAACCGGCACCGGCGGTTGGGTCGCCGAACTCGCCAAGCGCGTCGCCCTGGACGCCGGCAACCGTTACACCATCCTGCCCACATTTTTCTACACCGGTTTGCTGGTCGGCCGCGGCTTGGCACCGCTCATGCTCCGCGCGGTGCGCGAAAACAACCTCGTGCTGCTGGCCCTCAGCTTGGCGGGGCTCGGCGAAATTATCATTCAGCGGGCGCATACGCTGGCGGTCATGGAACTCGGCGCCACCCTCGCCGGTCTTGGTCTGGCCAGCATTTATCCCATCTATATCGCCTGGCTTTCCCTGTGGTATCGCGAGCGCGCCCGCAAACTCGGCGGCGTCATGTTTTCCCTCGCCGCGCTGGGCGGCGCGTTCGGCCCGTGGATGGTTGGTGTAATTTCCAAACATACGGACAGCCTGCGCGTGGGCTTGCTCGTGCCCCTGGTTTCGGTCGTCACCATGCTCGTGCTGGTGGCTGTTCTGCGGCGCGAAATCCATCCCTGAGGTATTCTCGCAGCCGTGCAACCCGAGTCACCGCCATCCGTTTCATCGTCACCTGGCTCATCGCCGTCCGCGGAGACGTCGTCCTCGCCACGCGCGGAACACGCCGCACTGCGTCGTCCGCCAAGCTCGCCGCAGCGTTCTCCGACCGCCATTCTCCTGCTCGGCCTGGTCATCACCCTGGCCGCCGTGTTGCTCTACGCTTTCTACATCACCGTGCAACTCGCGGGCCTGCGCCGCCTGCAGAGCGGCTTGGTGGAGCGCGACCGCAAGGATTCGCTGCAGCTTTTGCGCGTGCAAAACGATTTGAATCTCATCGCTCTCGCCATGCGCGACATGCTCGATGCCGGCGACCCCTATCCACTCATTGCCTGGACCGCGCAGTTCGATCGCATCCACGAAGATCTGGGCGCCGGCCTCGCCCTCGAACAGCAATACGCCAGCTCTACGCGTACCTCCGAGCAGCAACAATATCTGACGCAATCCGTTGCCCAGTTCTGGGACGCCGTGAACCGCATGTTTGCGCTGGCTGCCGCCGGCCAGGACGACGCAGCCCGCGAACAGATCCGCCTCTCTCTGCAAGCGCGCCAGGAAGCGCTCAGCACCGCGGTTTCGCGCCTCTTGGTGCAGAACAACGAAGGCGAACAGCAGGCCGCGCTGCGCATCGCGCAGATTTACGACGGCGTCCAGCGCCAACTTTACGTTTTCCTGGCCGCCACGCTCATCGCCATCGTGCTCACCAGTTTGTACCTCATCCAAACGAATCGCCGCCTCTTTGC
>PMOV01000102.1 GCA_003161195.1 Acidobacteriota bacterium
AGGATGTCGACTTCGGCGCCGGCCAGGACGCGGATGCCTAATTTTTTGTCGTTGGCGGCGTGCAGGGCTTTGATGTGTTCGGTCATGCGCGATTCGCTCAGGCCGTTGGCGATGGTTACGGATTTGGAATGGTCGGTGATGGCGATGTAGGTGTGGCCCAAAGTTTTTGCGGCTTGGGCCATTTGTTCAATGGACTGCTTGCCGTCGCTGGCGGTGGTGTGCATTTGCAGGTCGCCTTGCACGTCTTTCAGCTCGATTAGTTTCGGCAACTTGTGATTTTCGGCGGATTCGATTTCGCCGGTGTTTTCGCGCATTTCTGGCGGGATATAGTCCAGCTTGAGCTTGGCGTAAATCTCCTGCTCCGTCGTGCCGGCTACGCGCTTCTCGCCCTTGAGCGTGGCCAGGCAATATTCGTTCAGCGTGTAGCCCAGATCGTTGGCGCGGCCGCGCAGTTTGACGTTGTGCTCTTTGGAACCGGTGAAGTAGAGCAGGGCGGCACCGAAATTGTCGCGTTCGAGCAGGCGGACGTCGACTTGCAGGCCGCTATCGAGGGTGAAGCTGACCTTGTTGCCGCCATGGGCGAGGGTCTGGTCAATGCGCGGAAATTTCAAGATGTGTTCGGAGATGGCGTCGATCTTCGCCTGGCCGGTGAAACCTTCGGCGAGGATGAGCAGCAGGTCGAGGTCGCCGACGGTTTCTTTGCCGCGGCGGAGCGAGCCCGCGGGGGTGATGGAATCGATGCCCTGGCCGAAATTCTCGATGTGCAGGATAAGTTCGGCGGCGGCAGCTTGGACGTGATCGCGGCGGAAGCGGCCGGTGGAGCGTTTGAAGGTTTCCACGGCTTTCAGGATGTTTTGTTCGGTCTTTTCGCCGAAGCCTGGGACGTCGCGGAGCTTGCCTTCGCGGGCGAGTTGTTCGACGTCGGCCACGGTGGCGGCGTGAAAATTGGACCACAGGAAGGCGACTTTTTTGGGTCCTAGGGATTGCAGGGTGAGGACTTCGAGGAGGCTGGCGGGGAATTTTTTCAGGAGTTTTTGGCGGAGGCTATAGTCACCGGTCTTGAGAATTTCCTGGATATGCTCGGCCATGCGGTCGCCGATGCCGGGGAGTTCGGTGAGTTTGGCCGGGTCTTTGGCCAGGGCTTCGATGGATTCGTGCATGCCGGCGATCATTTCGGCGGTTTTTTCGTAGCTGCGGTAGCGGCCGATCATGGCGCCGTCGATTTGCAGGAGTTCGGCGGTTTCGCGGAGGATGCGGGAGAGGGTTTTGTTGTCCATGGCGAGGACAGTATAAACCGGGAGTGGGGTGAGGAGTGCGGTTTGGAAAGCAAGGGCGGCCGGCCACCGGGCGGTTGTAGGAGCTACGGATGAGACCTCGGTGGAGTTAAAAGAAGCCGCCAATACGGAGATTCATCCCACAAAACCCGCCGGATGGAGAAGCGTTGGCGTTCCCAGAAAAACCTGGGCGGAAGGACAGGTGCGGGCAGTACGTATGGCCTATTGTGCGGAACGGGGGCGGCGACGAATATCGTGTCAGGGCCGGCAGGCTTGGTAACGGCCCGGTGGCACGGGGGAAGTACAGTGAGCGCGATTGCTGAGGCGAATACGACGGTATCGTGGTTTGCGCGCGCGGACCGGACTTTAAATAGCCGGCCGGATGCGCTGGAAGTGCCCGTGGAAGTGAGTGGCACGCGTGCGACGGATGTTGCGGCAGCGCGCGAACTGTTTACCGAGGCGACGCACACGACGTTGGTGTTTGCGGACGGCGCGGTGGTGCGGCTTACGGCGGCGGTGGTCGTGGGGCAGCTTTTATTTGTGCGGCATGAGCGGACGCAGCGGGAGCTGGTGACGCGGGTGCTGCGGCAGCGGCGGGGCAGCGCGGCGAGCGCGTACGTGGAACTCGAATTTACGGAGTCGGCGCCGGATTTTTGGGCTGAGGATTTGGTGTTGGCTGCGGCCGCGAGCGCCGGCGAGGATGCGGCGACCAACACGGCGATCGGTCAGCCGAGTGCGAGCTTGCCAGCGCCCGCGCACCTTGCCGTGGCTAGCCGCCCGGAAGGCCAAGGCACCGACCCCAACGATTTATCGCTTCGCGAGGATGACGCTACGGAGAGCTATGAGTTGCTGAACGATGGCGGGTCGGAAACGACTTCCGCTAAAGTACAGGGCGCGCAAGTAAACCATGCGGAAGCGGCGGGTACGGGAGCGAGTGGCGCGGGATATGAGTTAGAGGACAGCCATCCAGCAGATGGGCACGCGACGACGAGCCAGCCCGTCGAGGAACAGGCCGCTGCGTCGTCTTTTAGGATGCCGGACGAAACGGAAGTGGCGCGCTTACGCGGCGAGCTGGATGCCATGCGCGCGCAGATGAGCGCGGTGCTCGAGCAGACACAGGCGACGGTGAGCAGCCGAGCGACGGATGGAGCGCACGAGGCGGCGGCCGAAACACCGGCGAACGAGACGGCGAAACTTTCGGAAGATTTGGCGCAGATGTTTGCGGGGATACAGGGCGAATCGGAGGCCGAACCATCGACCGCGCCTGCGGCCGGACCAGCGCGTACGCCTGCGGCCGCGAAGCCAACGTTTGCGCCGCCGATTGTGGCCAATCCAGCGGTGACATCGGATGAATTTGCCAAGGAACTGGACCGGCTGAACCGCGCGCGAAAACAGGGCGTCAGCGTGGAGGAGTTGGAAGACGAACTGTCCGCCGTGGCCGAAAGCGATGAGAAAAACGAGTCCGCGGCCGATGCAGGGGACGCACTGCCCGAAGAAGCAGACGACGAGGGGCACGCGGGCGAGAGCAAACCGAAAAAAGCTGTTGCGGTCATGGGGCTTTCCGGCGCAGCGGCGATTGGGAACAGAAATACGGTGCGGATTGCGCTGATTGCGGCGGTATTGTTGGTGGCGCTGCTGGGCGGCGTGGCGTACTGGAAGGGGCTTGGCGGTGGCGGCGCAATGGCGGGAGGCGTAAACGGGGTGTCGACCCCATTCGCTGGAGGCGGTGTGTTGCGGCCGCTCGCAAAGAACGCGGCGGCGGATGACGCGGGTGCGACAGAGTCGGATGCGTCGAATGGCGCAGCGGCGGACAATTCGACGGTGTCGCCCGGCGCTGAGGCTGGTGCGCAAAATGTTGCGGGCGCGGCGGGCGAACGCGCGAACGCGCGAACGCGCGAGGCCGGCGCGCTGCAGACAGCGGCGAGGTATCTGCGGGGAGCGGTGCAGGGCGGAGAGACGGCGGCGCCTGCCGAAGAATCCGGAGAAGGCTATGAGCCGCCCAAAGTTATAAAAGCGGTGAATGCCGTGCCACCTCCCGAAGCGGTGCAGAATTTTGTTACCGGCGACGTGAAGTTCAATGCGCTGATCGATGCGAGCGGGAAGGTGGCTACCGCGGAAGTGCTCTCCGGGCCGGAACCGCTGCGGGCCGCGGCGCTGGAGGCGCTAAAGAAGTATCAGTACAAGGCTGCCACTAAGAATGGGCAGGCGGTGGCGGGGCATGTGGTGGTGGCGGTGAAGTTTTGGTATGAGCCGTAGGACGCGGCGGCGCGATTGCGTTTGTTGCCTACAAGAGAAGAGTAAGGCCAAGGCCGAAGTCGAGGGCCCAGTACAAAGTCAAAAGCACAGGCGCCCGCCTCCCCGGTTTTCACTGGGGCAGGCAGAAGGCGGCCTCTACGAAGTCAAAATCACAATCGAAAACAACGCTAGAACGCGGATGCGGCTTGTCGCATTTGCTCGTCGTTGGGGAACATGCGCATACCTTTGCCGAGGACAGCCTTGGCGGCGCGACGATCACCGAGGAGCAGGTCGATGCCGGCCAGGGAGCGAAACGTTGTGGCGTCGTAGTTGGGATAAAGACGAATGACCACTTCGAAGTGCGGACGCGCTTCGAGGTAGCGGCCGGATTCGCGGTAAAGCTCCCCCATTTCCAAATGACAGGCGTAGCTGTAGGGATCCTTGGCCAGACCGCGCTGCAGTACGGGCTCGGCTGCTTTAGGCTCGGCTAGTTTTATCCAGATGGCGGCGAGGCGGCAGTATTCCGAGGCCGGCGGATCCGGCATTAGGGTCATGCGATTGAGTTGCGCTAGGAGCGCGATGCGATAGTCGTCGCGGGCGGCGGCGAATTCCATTTCGTCGGTGAGCGCGGGAAGATAGCGCGGGTGGTGGGCGAGGATTTGGTCGATGAGGGCGCGGGCGGCGTCGTTTTCGTTGAGCTTTTCTTCCACGGTGGCTAGCCAGTGCATGGTTTCGGGATTGTCGGGGGCTTGTTGCAGCGCGGATTGCAGGGCGGATTTGGCCTCCAGGAGATGACCTTGCATATAGCTCAGGCGGCCGAGGAGTAGATCGCGCTGGGAGGAAGGCGGCTCTGTAGGAATGGATTTTAGTAGAAGCTCGGCGTTTTGTAGATCGCCGAGATCAAGCGCGGTGCTGGTGGCGGCTTCGCGGGCGCGCGGGATTTCGTCGGGCGCGAGCGCGGCGGGCAGTGGGCCACTGCGGAATTGCGCGATGAGGTCGTGGTTATCGTGCGAGAGGTCCGGTTGCAAGACGGTTTCGGGCGCGTGGTATTCGAGGAGCGTGCGGTCGTCGGTGTTGATGTCGCCGCCGCGCGCGAGATGGCGGACTTCGTTGTCGTCGAGCAGGAAATAGGCGATGAGGCCGGAGGGTTGGTGGACGTCCATGGCGGTGAAGTCGTCGTGGAGTGGCGGATTGGTCCAGAGTTGACGGAGGCGCGCGAAATCGAGTGGGGCAGATTCGGTGCGCGCGAAGAGCAGCAAGTCTGGACCCTCGGCGCGCCATAGAGTTACTTCGGGGAAATGCGGGGCCAGCGTGGCGATGATCATGCGGAGGTCTGCCGGGGCGAGGGAATAGGACTGCACCCACTGCACAAATTTTCCGCCGGGATTTAGTTGCTGGCGGACGGCGGCGTAAAACTCCGTGGTGAAGAGCGTGGCGATGCCGGCGATCCAGGGATTGGAAGGCTCGGAGATGATGAGGTCGTATTTTTCGCGGGAAGTGAGCAGGAAGGTGCGGGCGTCTTCGAAATAAATGTGCAGGCGGGGATCGTTCAGCACGCCGCGATTGAGGCTGGAGAGATAGGGTGCGGCGCGGAGGACGGCGGGCTCGATTTCAACGCAATCGATGCGCGCGACGTTGGGATAGCGCGCGACGGCGGAGGCGGTCATGCCGCTGCCGAAGCCTATGATGAGGACACGTTTGGGCGCGGGGTCGAAGGCGGCGCCGAGGTGGCCGAGGAGGAGTTGAGTGCGCGCGTCGCCGGTGGAGGCGTCGACCTTGCCGTTGATGCGCAGGGCGACGTAATTGTCGGAGCGGAAGACCGCGACGGAAGCGTTGGCGCCGTCTGTGAAGAAGACTAAGTCGTTGGTGGCGGCGACGTCTTGCAGATTGAGCAGGCCTTGATAGGAATTGCCGTAGAGGACGGCGGAGAGGGAGAGGAGGCTCGGGTTGTTGAAGAAGCTCGCTCTGGACATAAGGATTGCCAGCGCGACTAGGACGGCGTTGGACAGCAAGGGCAGAAGTTTGCGTTTGGGTTGCGCTTGGCGAAGCTCTAATGCTAGGGCCAACAAGAGATTGGCTGCGGCTGCGACGACAATGGTGCGAAACGGACCGAGGCGAGGGACTAGGTAGAAACCGGTTAGCAGGCAGCCGATGATTGCGCCGGCCGTGTTGGCGGCGTAGGCGCGACCGACTTGGCTGGAGTTACTTTGGCCGCCATCGCCGTAACGGACATCGGAAGTTTCCTGAGCATTGTTGGCTACCAGCAGAATGACGGCGGGAAAATTAAAACCGAAGACGGTGGCGACCGGGAGTACCGCGAGCGCGCTGGTGAGGAACTGCGCGAACAGCAAGCCGCCGAAGGAGTTGTGCGTGGCGCGTAGCAGGGGTGGAATGATGGCGGGGGTCCAGTGGAATAGCGCGAGAGAGGATAGGGCGGCGACAGCGGTCCAGGTTTGCGTGCGCGAGAATGTTGTGGTGGTTACTGGCGAGCCGTGTCGCGCGACGAAGCGTTCGAACGCGGCGCTGCCTAGCACGGTGCCGAGGAGAAATGTCGCCAGCATTAGCGTGAAGGCGTAGGTGGAGCTGCTGATGGTGACGGAAAGGAGGCGGGTCCAGGCGATTTCGTAGGCGAAGGCGGTTGCGCCCACGATGGCGAACAGCGCCAGGAGGAAATTTTGCGAAGTGGCGGGCGGATGAGCCGGCACTGCGCGCTGTGATTGCGATGTGCGAGCTTGCTCTGTCGGACATGGCTGCTGCTGTGGCACACCGGCCCTTCCTGCGTCAGGGTAAGCAAGAGTGCCGGCGCCACTGGCGGCGAAGCGCGCGATTAGGCCTGCCGCTATGTTCAGAGCCACTGCGCAGGCCACCGTTATGCGCAGGCCGAACGCGGGCAGTAGGAGGAACCCGGAGAGCAACGTGCCGGCGACCGCGCCGAGCGTGTTGACCCAGTAGAGTTGACTGACGCGGGCGCCCAAGTCGGCGGAGTGACGCGAGACCGCGCGCACCAGCACCGGCAGCGTGCCGCCCATTAGAAATGTGGGCACGAACAGAACGGCGGCAGCGCCCACGAATCGTAGCGCTGGCACGAGCGGTTGCAGGGTAGTGACGCGCGGATACGCGATGTTATAGAGCCAACTCACGCAGGCTAAACCGGCCAGCGAAAGCGCACCGGTCGCCGCGAGCGAAAACTCGATCCGGGAATACAGCAGAATAGCCGCGTCGTGGTGCGACGATCTTCGTCCGAACCAGCCGCTGCCGGCCGCGAGGCCCGCCATGAACACCGCCAGCACGATGGCGATGGCGTAGACGGTGTGCCCGAAGATTAGCCCGAGGGATTTGACCCACGCCACCTGATAGATCAGTCCGGCCACGCCGGAGAGAAAGAAACACGCGAGGACCCGAAGGAGGATGACGCGGGAAGCTGACTGCGTGGTCATCGTACTCAAGTCGTGTTGACCCGGACCTCGTAGTGCCTGGCAACGGGCTCGACCTTAGAAAGGAGTCGCCGAGCCTCCGGTTCGAAGACCGGGACGGTGTAATCCGGACCAGCAAATTCTTTCACGGCATCCCAGGAAGCGAAGAAGTTCACGACCACGAATTCCGCCTCGTCTACGGTGTCGCTGCGAAGGATGTAGCCGCCATGATAGCCCGCGATCTTCTGCAATTCCGGAAGCACCTGTTCTCCCAAAAAGTTCTCGTACGCGTCCGCATTTTGCAGTTTTGTCCAGCCACGCCAGTGTCGGGCGATCATTGCAGGGTTCCTCTAAATCGAATTCTGAATTGCAGCCCGACAATGTTATCCGCGGCGCGTCCCGAATTCCACGGGTATCTGGTGGGTACAAATAGCCGGTCAACAAGGCATTCGAGTCGCCGGCGCGGGCGGCTTTTTCGCTTCCACGCCGCCCACCCGCTGCCATATACTTTTGGCGCACATCGATAGCCCGCGTGGTCCTTGTAATAGGAGTATTCCAATGAAGGTTACCAGCTTTCTCACGCGTCGAGCTGTAGCCACATTGACCACGTTCGCGTTTGGCACGCTCGCGCTCCTGCTGCCCGGCTCAGCCAGAGCGCAGTACACGATCGGCTCGCAAAATACTGTCACGGCCGACCCTCCCGTGTCGCATCCCGAGGAAAAGCCGTGCGTGGTGCAGCTTTACAGCGGGCTGCAATTCGCGGACTTCAACCCTAAGACCTACACCTACACGCCGCTGCCGGGCTGCGCTGGGCCGTGGGCTAAAGTGATCTTCAAGGCCGATTTCAGCGTCACCGCCGGCGTGCAGTACGACCGCACCGCGCAGGTCTTCCTCGGCCGCGTCAACATCTACTACGGCACCACTGCGGAGCCTGGAACCACGCTTG
>PMOV01000297.1 GCA_003161195.1 Acidobacteriota bacterium
GGGCCGTGCTTTCCGCGCGACAACCGCGCGCTTGCGGCACTGGCGGCGAGCGTGGGAGCGTCGTCGGGGCTGGCGGAAGCGACCGACCGCTTCAATCGCGCACAAATCAAGTCCGTGGCGGAAATTGTGAAGAGCCATCACGGGACTGGCGCACCGATTGGAATACTGGGGTTAACATACAAACCGAATACCGACGTGGTGGAAGAAGCGTTTGGGTTGCTGCTGGCGCAGGAGTTGGGAAATAGCGGGATTGCGGTGGTGGTGTACGATCCATCGGCAAACCCAGAGCGCGTGACAGCTTCGGCTCCGAACATTACGTTTGCGAAGTCGGCCATGGAGTGCCTGGCGGCTTGCGGGGTGGCAGTGGTAGCCACGCCGTGGGCGGAATTTCGCGAGTTGCCGGTGGGACGTTGGATGCGGTCTGACGGGGAACGCACGGTGATGGATTGCTGGCGGTATTTGCCGCAACTGGAAAAGGCCGAGGGGATTCACTACGTGCGGCTGGGATTTGGCAGCCAGACGGCGAAGCCGGTTGCAGCGGGGTCGAATGCCGACTGAACGATGCTGACGATTTTCACTACAGCGAAACCTTTTCGTGGGCACATTGGGGTGATTCAGCGCAATGCGCTGATGAGCTGGACACTGCTGCATCCCGATATGCAGATTATCTTGTTTGGCGACGAAGAGGGCGGGGCAGAAGTGTGCGCCGAGCTTGGAGCGCAGCATGAGCCGCACGTGGAGCGGACGCGGTTTGGCGCGATGCGGCTGGACTATATGTTCGGCAAGGCGCAGGAACTGGCGCGTTACGACCTGTGCTGCTACGTGAATTGCGACATTATTTTGCTGGAAGATTTTCTCGGGGCGCTGCAGCGCACGGCGACGGAGTACAAACAGTTTTTGATGGTCGGGCGGCGCTGGGATGTGGATATAACCGCGCCGCTGGCGTTTACTTCGCCAGGCTGGCAAATGCAGCTCGCGGCCAAAGCGCGTGAAGCGGGCAAGAGGCGCACGCCCGACTGGATTGACTATTTCGCGTTTTCGCGCGGAGTGTATGACGGGAAGATGCCCGCTTTAGCCATCGGGCGCGTTTTTTGGGACAACTGGCTGGTGTGGAAGGCGCTGGCGGCGAAGACTCCCGTGGTGGACGCTTCGGAGGCGGTGCTGGCGGTACACCAGAATCATGACTACGGGCACCATGCGGGCGCGACTAAGGGCGTGTGGTTTGGCCAAGAGCAGCGAGAGAATTTCCAATTGATTGGCGGGCACGGACATTTGCGGACGATCGCAAACGCGACCGTGCGGCTGACGCCGAAAGGATTTGTGGGCAATCGTTTGCGGCATGTGAATTATTGGGCGCGGCGGACGAAGCGGACGGCGGTTACGGCAGTGACCAAGGTGCAGACGTGGGTTTGGCACCCGTTACTCGATTTGACGCGGCCGGTGCGCAGAGCGCTGGGAATGCGGAAGCGCAGTTTGTAGGGCTAGCAGAAAAATCCCGAAACGGGAAAAAGTGGGCACATGCGTCGCCAAGCGCAAGTATCTCCGCGACGCCCACCCTTTGCAAAGGGCGAACGGGTAGGCCACCCGGGAAGGTGCTTTGGGAGTTAGCGTCTGCGATGTGGTTTTGCTTGGGTTTCCCCCTCTTTTTAGTTACCTTCTTACAACCTACTTGATCTAGAACACAGTTTGCTCTAGGATGCTGGCTCCCTGGAGCGCTGCGGCGCGAGATTATAGAAACCGACATGTTAACACTGTTTACAGTCATCCAAACGTTTCGTGGCGCTGCCGCAGTGATACAGCGCAACGCGTTGCGCAGTTGGATGTTGCTGCATCCCGAAGTGCAGGTGCTGGTGTTCGGCGAAGCGGAGGGCGGTCTGGAAGCGTGTTGGGAACTGGGAATTCACTACGACGCGGAACCGGAGCTGACGGCATTGGGCGCAGTGCGGCTGGACTACATGTTCGCGAAAGCGCAGAAACTGGCGCGATTTAACACGCTGTGCTACGTGCCGTGCGACACGCTGCTGCTGGCGGATTTTTGCGAAGCGCTTAACCGCGTGGAGGCGTTGTATCCGCAGTTTGCCATGGTGGGGCGAAATTGGGACTTGTCGGTGCAAGAAGCGGGGAGCATCGGGGAAGCCGGCTGGGAGAGCCGGTTGCGGCGGGCGACGGAACGGGAAGGACGGCCAAATGCCGCGGAACACATCGCGTATGTGGCCTTTTCCAAAGGCCTTTACGTGAACGATTTGCCGCCACTGGGCGTGGACGAACCGGGTTGCGCGAACTGGCTATTGTGGAAGGCGATGACGGAGCGCGTGGCAGTGGTGGATGCGTCGGAGATGGTGCTGGCGGTACACCAGCACGCGGATGTGATCCTGCAACTATGGGGTGAAGGCGAGCCGGGCGGTGAGCGCACGGAAGTGCGGAGGTTGCTGCGGAAACATTTGCCGAGCGTGGCGAATGCGCCGTTATTGTTAACGGCGGGGGACGTAGTGAGGAATCGGTGGTACCGGCTGCGTCATTGGAGGGAGTGGGTGCAGCGAGGAAGTGTGGGAGCGAAGAGAGCGATGCGTGGACTGCGGTTCCATTTTGGGAAAATCGGCAAGACGGCGGCGGAAGAAGCGGAAAAAACAGAGCAAGAATCGGCAAGCCGTAGCGTCCGGTAACAGTACTAACTATATAGGTACTTGCGCGTGTAACTGCGTTGAACTAGCATCCGGTACTTTTGCAGGACCGTCCCGATTTTCAGGTCGTAAGTTGAAATAGGACAGGCTGAGCGAAAAACAGGGGTCGCGAAACGTCGCGAGTCTTGCGTTGCCAGCAGGGTTGCGGTGTCGACAGGCGTCCGCGAAACGATACGCAGAACGGAGAACGTGCGATGGCGGGAAGCGATAAAACATCCAGTCTCGAACAGCTGCGGCTGATCAGCGAATTTGTGATTCATTTGACACCGTTTGACCAGCGGGCGGCGCTGGAGCTGGTGGAAGCGCGCGGGGAAACGATGCGGCGATTGCTGGATAAATTGATTCCGGCGCTGAGACTTGCGACGGCGATCGACAGCGGTTGCGGAGTAGGATTTTTTTCGCAGATGCTGAGCGAGTGCGGCTTGCAGGTGCGGGGATTTGACGGACGCAGCCAGAACGTGGCGGAGGCGCGGGCACGCTTCCCGGAAATACGTTTCGATCAGGGCGATGTGGAGAGCGCGAGCATCCGCGATTGCGGAGTGTTCGACCTGGTGCTGTGCTTTGGGCTGCTGTATCACCTTGAGAATCCGCTGGCGGCGATACGCAACCTGCGGGCGCTGGCGGGGAAATGCCTGCTGCTGGAGAGCATGTGCGTGCCGGGAGAGAAAACGGCGGCGCTGCTGCGCGAAGAGCCACGGCTGGACAACCAAAGCCTGACGGACGTGGCGTTTTATCCGAGCGAAGCGACGCTGATCAAAATGCTGTACCGCGCGGGGTTCCACGTGGTGTACCGGGTGGTGACGCTGCCGGTGCACGACGATTTCCGAGAGACGGCGACGCATGAACGGCGGAGAACGATGCTGCTGGCATCACACTTTCCGGTGGATTTCGCGGGGCTGCGGCTGTGCCCCGAGATGCACGAGACGGTAGATCCGTGGTCGAAGGTTACAACGGGCCCTTCAGGCGCCGTGCAACGGGCGCGATGGTTTCTTAAACTTTCGGGACGGGAAAAATACTTTACGCTGGCGCAGCGAGTGCGGCGCGTGTGGCCCGAGCTGAAGATGCCAATACGGTTGCCGTTTGGCGCGTGGTGGCTAGCGGAGAGAAGCGTATTGGATTACGAATTGGCGCACGACAATTACGAGCGAGCGGAGCTGCGATTTGTGCAGCGATTGCTGCGTCCGGGGATGACGGTGCTGGATTTGGGCGCGCATCACGGGTTGTACACGCTGCTGGCGGCGAAATGCGTGGGACGCGCGGGGAGGGTGGTCGCGTTTGAGCCCTCGGCGCGGGAGCGCAAGAGGCTGGAAGGGCACGTGGGGTTGAACCGGTGTGTGAATGTGACGGTGGAACCGCATGCGCTGGGGGCGAGTGCGGGCGTAGCGAACTTGTATCTGGTAGGAGAGGGGCAGGACGGTTGCAACAGCCTGCGGCCACCAGCGGTGACGGAGAGGACGACGACGGTGCAGGTGCCGGTGCGGCGCGTGGACGACGAGTTACAGCGGATCGGCGTGAGACAAGTGGATTTCGTGAAGCTGGATGTGGAGGGTGCGGAGCTGGGAGTGTTGCGCGGGGCCGCCGAACTGCTGAGCGGGCGACACCGGCCGGCGATTCTGGTGGAAGTGCAAGATTTGCGGACCGAGCCGTGGGGATATGCGGCGCGGGACATTGTGGGGTATCTGGCGAATCGGGGCTACCGGCTGTTTGCACTGGATGCGGACGGAAATGTAATACCGGTAGCGACTTCGCAGCAACGGTATGACGCCAATCTGGTGGCGCTACCGGCGGAGCGGGTGCGAGAGATGATCGTGCGGTTGAATGAGGGGACGTATCGCGAGCAGAGGACGCGCGGCGCGAGAGGCTTGCGATGGTCGGTGGTGGCCCGAGGACGAGGGGTGAGGTCGTGGCTGACGTCGCGTAGCGAACAGACGTGGATGGGAGAAGGAACGCGGGAAGCGACGACGGGCGAGGCGACGGGTGAACATTTGCGATAGCGCGCGCAGGTTGGCGGTGACGTGTGGTGCGCTTGGCGCGGGGATTCGCCGGGATTTGTATTACCATCAACGCAGGCGAAGGCGGCGTAGCGGTGCGATGATTGCGCCGTTAAACAATGCGGCGGTACGCCGAGGCGCCGACCTACACGGATGACTGAGCCTCTCTTTACGGTCCTTATCGATACCTATAACTACGGACAATTTATTGAGGAAGCGGTGCGCAGCGCGCTGGAGCAGGATTTTCCGGCGGATCGCGTGGAGGTGTTGGTGGTGGACGACGGGTCCACCGACGATACGGCGCAGCGGCTGGAGAAATTCGGCGGCACGATTCGATATTTACGGAAGCAGAATGGCGGGCAGGCGTCGGCGTTTAATTTTGGACTAGCGCAAGCGCGAGGGGAGTTTGTGGCGCTGCTGGACGCGGACGATGCGTGGCTGCCGGGCAAGTTGAAGCGCATGCACTGGGCGTTCATGGAGCATCCGGAGGCCGGGATGGCGTATCACCGGTCGTATGAATGGATGGAGGATGGCGGGCTTGGCGAAGGTGGCCACTTTGCGGCGGTTTCGGGGCGAGTGACGGATTCACGCCGTGCGCTGCTGTCGTATCCGATGATGCAGACGTCGTGCCTGGTGTTTCGGCGTGCCGCCCTGCAGGATTTGCTGCCGATACCGGAGGGTTTGCGGACGCAGGCGGATGCGTATTTGACGGCGCTGATTATTTTTATTTGTCCGGTGGCGGCGGTGGATGAATTCTTGGGGAAGTACCGGGTGCATGGTGGGAACTTGTTTCATGTTCGAGGGGGTGGAGCGAACGCGCGGCAACTGGAAAATCGCGTGGCGATGCGCGAATTCCTGGTGCGGGAGATTCGCGACTGGCTGCGCAAGCATGGGCGGGATACGGAAGCGCCGGAGATTGCGGACTATTTGAAGCAGTGGCGGAAAGCGCAGGAGGTGGATCGTTTTGCGCTGCGTGCGCCGGGGAGGTGGGAATATTTTTTGCACTTGGCGGAGTATCCGAGAGTGTACGGCGAACTGATGAGCCCGCGGCACGTGGCGTACAGCCGTTTGCGGGCGTTGGCAGGGTTGGCGCTGGGGTATAGAGGTATTTGTCGATTTGACGCGGCGTACGGGCAACTGCGAGGCACGAGGGCAGTGGAGAAGAAGACGAGATAGAGGCAGTTTGCGGTGCGGTGGCAAGCGAGTTGGAAGCGCACGGTCAAGGAGGGGAAAGTATCGTAGACTTGAATTAACGTGCGCAGTGCAGATGATTTCGGGGAGCATGACGCGCTTGATCTGCAGCCTGTAAAGAGTATTAGCCTAATGCCGACGCCCTTCGCCAGCGTACTGATGGACACCTACAATCACGAGCGCTTTATCGAAAAAGCGATCATGAGTGTGCTGGAGCAGGATTTCGCGGCCAGTGACAGGGAAATTCTGATCGTGGATGATGGCTCGAGGGACGGCACCCCGGAAATCATGCGAAAGTTTACGCCGCAGGTGCGCATATTGCGTAAGGCTAATGGTGGGCAAGCGTCGGCGTTCAATGCGGGAATTGCGGAATGCCGGGGACAGATCGTGGCGTTTCTGGATGGGGACGATTGGTGGGCGCCGGGGAAGCTGCAGGCAGTGAGCGGTGCGCTGGCGGCGGAAGCGGACGTGGGACTCGTCGGGCATGGCATCACGGAAGTATATGCGGATGGCCGGGAGCACAGCGAACTGCTTCGCGAGGTGCCGCGGTTTCGGCTGAATTCCGACGCGGGGGCGAAGATTTTCCGCAGACGAAAAAGTTTTCTGGGCACCAGCCGGATGACTTTTCGCAGAGAGGTGCTGCAGCGGATAGGCAAGGTGCCGGAGGCTTTGGCGATTCAGGCGGACGAGTATTTATTTACGTTCGGAGCGGTGTTTTCGGACGTGCTAATTTTGCGCGAGGCGCTTACTTTTTACCGTTTGCACGATGCGAACGCGTTTCAGATGACGAATGGGAACACGGAGTCGTTGCGCCGAAAATATCAAGTGTTGGCCGCGCTGGCGGGCGCGTTGCGGGGAAAATTCGAGGAAACGAACGTTCCGGCGAGCACGGCCGGCATGGTGGTCGACGCCGTACAGACGGAATCGGATTTGATCAGGCTGACGCTGGAAAATGGCTGGCCGCTGGAAACGTTGCGGGCGGAGCTGCGCAATTTTGAAATGGAGCAGGAGCACGCGCCGGTGCATCGCTGGTTGTTCAAGTGTCTGACGCTTCTTCCTGCGTGCGTGCTGCCTTCACAAACTTACTATGCCTTGCGACGCACAATTTCTGACAGCAGCCTGTACCGAAAAGGCCGGGAGAGATGGCTGCCGTTCGCGGAGCCCGCGCACGTGGATCGTCACCGGACGACGAGGCCCTGAGGGATGGAACACAAGAGTTCGCCCGCAATACCGCTTCGCGTGTTGATGGCTTCCGGGGTTCCAAAGCGCCGCGAAGGCGGCGTGGCGGCGATGATTTATAATTTCGGGCGCGAATTGGAAAAGCGCGGCCATCAGGTTACGTATGTTTTTCAGGAAGACCTAGTGACACCTGGCCGGGAGTCCGGCCGCTTTAGGGAGTTGGTGTTCTCGGTGCGCCTGGCGCGCTATATCGTGCAAAATCGAGCGAAGTTCTCGATCGTAAACCTGCATGCGCCGGCGGGTTTTCCTTACGGGATGCGCCGCCGCTGGCACGGAGGCGCCGATTATCCGCCATATGTGATGACCCTGCACGGCCTGGAAGAACGACGCGTGCATGTGATGAGCCGCGAAGCTAAGAAGGGTCAGGCTTGGACGTTTTCCTGGAAAAACCGCGCCTGGCACCGCTTGTATCACCAGCCGCGATTCAGCAAATGCATCAAGACGGCCGACGGCGCCCACGTGGGCAGCCGGGACGTCTGGAACATGCTGCAACTGAAATATGATCTGGATTCCGAACGTGTGGCATATATCGCAAGCGGCGTGGAGCCGCGATTTTTTGTTCCGCGTGAGTATCGCGCGAGTGACTCGCCACGGTTGCTATATGCAGGGACGTGGCTCGACCAGCGTGGGATTTATTATATTCGTGAAGCGTTGCGACAAATTATTCAGCGATTCCCCGGTGTGACGATGACATTCGCGGGTGGCGGTGTTCCCGCCGAGGTGATTGAGAGTTTTTTTGGAGCAGCGTTGCGGAAACATGTGCTGGTGCGCCCAGTGGTGGCAGCGGAAAGGATGCCGGAGCTTTATGCCGAGCACGATATTCTTTTGTTTCCGTCGCTGATGGAAGGGCTGCCCACGGTGGTGCTCGAAGCGATGGCTTCCGGCATGCCGGTAATCACCACGGAGACATGCGGCATGCCGGATGTGGTGGAGCACGAATACAATGGTTTGTTGCTTCCGCCCGCGGATGCGGCGGCAATCGAAGCAGCTGTTGCACGGCTTGCGAGCTCAGTGGAGTTGCGGCAAAAGCTAGGCGCGGCGGCGCGGGAGACGATGAAGAGGTACACGTGGGAGCGCGCGGGAATCCAACTGGAGGCTTTGTTGCAGCGCGTGCGGGAATTGGACGGCCAGGCGGCAAAATAGTTTCACTGCGGCTGTGGAAGTGCGATGCAGGCAAGGAGTGCGGGAAAGAAAACCGAGCAAGCATGTTGACCCTGGGGATGAATTATTCGCAGATGCATGATTCGTCGGCGTGCATCGTGCGCGATGGCGAGCTGCTGTTCGCGGTGGCGGAAGAGCGCATCAGCCGCGTAAAGCATGACGCGGGGTTCCCGCAGCTGTCGATACGGGCGTGCCTGGATTTTGCTGGAGTGACGGCACAGCAGGTGGATGAAGTGTGTTTCGGTTGGCCGCACCCCGGGGCGGCGTATCGCCACGATTTGGCATGTTTCGCTGGCGGCAATCTGCCGCTGACTTATCAGCGCGGGTTGAACTCGACGCTGCATTTTCTGAGCATGTGGCACCGGGGAGGCGGGGCGAAACGCTTCACTCAGCAGTTTGGTGCAGGGCGGGCGCGGATGCGTTTTGTGGAGCACCATCTGGCGCATGCGCTCAGCGCATATGCGTACTCGGGCTTTGACGAGGCAGCGGTGGTAGTGATGGATGGGCGGGGGGCGAGCGAAGCGACTTCTATCTGGCACGGACGCAACGGCGCGCTGGAACATTTGATGACGATTCCGTTTCCGGATTCCGTGGGATATTTCTACAGCGAGTTTACGGAGTTTCTGGGTTTTCATCGCAACAGCGACGAATGGAAAGTGATGGGGCTAGCGCCGTATGGACAGAGCGGTGTGGATTTAGGAGCTTTCATCGATCCGGTGGGCGATGGCGATGGCGTTCCCTATCGCGTGCACACACGGCAGTTGCTCGCCAATGGGGCGGCTCCGTTCGCGGAGATGACGCGGCGGCTGGGTGCGCCGCGTGTCGCGGAAAGCGAAATCGACGAAAGGCACAAAAACATAGCGTACGCCGTGCAGGAAGCATGTGAAACGGCAATGCTAAGCGTGGCGCGGCTGGCACTTGCGAAAACGGGTTCGCGGAATTTGTGCCTGGCCGGAGGCGTCGCGCTCAATTCGAAAGCGAACGGCAAAATCGTCGCTTCGGGATTAGTGGACAAGATATTCGTGCAACCGGCAGCGTCCGACGATGGAGTGGCGCTGGGCGCCGCGCTCGCGCCATACCTAGATGGCGGAGGGAAACTGCCGAATAGGGCGATGCGCCACGCATATCTCGGGCCGGCATTTGACGACGACACGATTGAAACGGCGTTGCAGACGTACAAGCTGCGCTACACACGAGTGGACGATGCGGCTGAGCCGGCCGCGGACCTATTGTCGCGCGGGAAAATTCTAGGATGGTTCCAAGGGCGTATGGAATTTGGTCCGCGGGCGCTTGGGGGGCGGTCGATTCTGGCGGATCCGCGCGACCCGGAGATGAACGCCAAAGTGAACAACGCGGTGAAATTTCGCGAATGGTGGAGGCCGTTTGCGCCGTCGCTTAATAAGGAGTGTGCGGGCGAATATCTCGAGAGCGCGACGGATTCGCCGTTCATGATTTTGACGGCCCAAGTCCGACCGGAAAAACGCGGCGAGATTCCTTCGGTAACGCACGTGGACGGCAGCGCGAGGCCGCAAACGGTGGAAAAAGAGGTGAATCCTTTGTACTGGCGGTTAATCGATGGGTTTGCCCGCCGCACCGGCGTGCCGGTGGTGATGAATACGTCGTTCAATTTGCGCGGCGAAGCTATCGTGAATACGCCGACGGATGCGATTCGCACGTTTTTCAGTTCCGGCATGGATGCACTGGTGATCGGAAACTTCGTGGTGGAGAAATAGTTGAGCAAGGCGCAAGAGGCGCGGGGCGGCAGCGTGGCGCAGATGTTTCTGCGTTATGCGGTACCGCTATCGGGACTGCGACGCTGGCCGATTGTCGGGCCGCTGGTAGGCTGGGCGAGCGGTACGTGCGACGAACACCACTTTCCAGCGTTGCCACAATGATGCAGAAATGCGTGGCATTGCTGGGGCGGCGCGACGAACCTACCGATGCCATCGCAGAATATTGCCAATATCTGCGGGGGGCTCTGCGGGAGCACGATTTCCAGATGGAAATTGTGCGCGCGGCGTGGAAAGAAGAAGGCTGGGCGGCGGCGCAGCGCGAATTGCGGCAGCAGGCGCAGGGCTGGCGAGGCGCATGGGTTTTTGTTCAGTTTACGGCTTTGGCGTGGTCGGAGCGCGGCTTTCCCATGCGATTCTTGGAGGTCCTTCGTGTGTTACGCGAGGCACAGGCGCGCGTAGCCGTGGTGTACCACGACGTCGAGCCGTATTCCGGGACGCGCCTAGTAGACCGGTTGCGACGCAGGGCGCAAATCCGGACTTTACGAAGCATAGCGCGTTACAGCAACTTGAGAATTTTCACGGT
Organism: Acidobacteriota bacterium; assembly: GCA_003161195.1. Lineage (GTDB taxonomy): Bacteria > Acidobacteriota > Terriglobia > Acidiferrales > UBA7541 > Acidiferrum. The sequence goes on from PMOV01000297.1 coordinate 10,580, forward strand.
CGAGCCGGAGCTTTTGTCCTGGCGACCGTCTCACAAATTTCCACTGGCATGCATTCCAGTGGGAGCCAATTTTCCCAATCCGATTTTGTGCGAGCAGGGGCAGAGTCATCCGGCGCACGAGCCGCTCACCGTGGCAGTCTTCGGGATTACCGGTGGAGCGGCGGGTAGCAGCGAGATTACACGAATCGCAGAAGCGATGCGCGAAGTGGCGCAGTCCATAGGCCCAGCGCGGCTCCGGATATTCGGCAGAAATGCGCAATCGGTTGAGGCGTGTTTGCGGGATGCGTTGCGCGACACGGCGGTCGTGTGCGAGGTGCTCGGGGTGCTTTCTCCTGGGGATGTCGCAAGCGCGCTGTGTCGGTCGGACGTGCAGCTAGACGTGCGTGGAGCGATCTCCACGCGGCGGGGTAGCGCCATTGCCGGAGTTGCGTGCGGGTTGCCGGTGGTGGCGCATGCAGGCGCCGAAACGGGCGGAGCGATCCTGCAAGCGGGGTTGGCGCTATACGAGCCGGGCAAACCTGGCGATCTGGTTCGGACGCTAACGCGGGTGCTGACCGATCCCACGTACCGCGCTAGTCTGGCGGCCCGCAGCCGCGCGGCGCACGAGCGGTACTTTTCCTGGAGCGCGATCGCTGCCAAGTACGCAGAAGAATTGCGCCGCATCCCTTAACGGCGCAGCGACCACCAGTCTACTTTTGCGGAACAGTGGAAGTCACGGCGGCAGATAAATCGCGCGCCACGAGCGAGGCGAGGACCGCCGGCAGCTCCACGCGGAAGACCGCGCCACCTTCCGGGCGGTTATAACAGAAAATTTTCCCCGCATGTTCCTGCACGATGCCGAAGCAGATGCTGAGCCCCAGGCCGGTGCCTTTCCCGACGGGCTTTGTAGTGTAAAACGGATCGAAAACACGGTGTGGCTCCTTCAGGCCGGGGCCGGTATCCATGAACAGGATTACGACATTGCCGCGGTCGCGCAAAGTTTTGACCGTCAGGACGCCACCCCCATTGGCTTCCATCGCGTCGATGGCGTTGTTGATGATGTTGAAAAAAACTTGAACCAGCTGATTACCGTCGCCGCGAACGCCCGGCAGTACGGATTCGACTTGCAGTTCGATGCGGGTGGTGCCGGAGCGCAGGTCGAGCCCGCGTAACTGAACGGCATTGGCGGCCACGGTGTTGATGTCCAGCAGGGTACGCTCCGCAGGCACTTGTCTGGCAAAGCTGAGCAAATTGCCGACCAGGGTTTTTGTGCGGCGGGCTTGTTCGCGAATTTTGGAGGCCGTGCCGCGCGCCTTTTCGGGAAGAGTATCGTCGTCGGCGAGCAAATCGGAGAAGCCCAGGATGGCGGTCAGGGGATTGTTGATTTCGTGCGCCGCGCCGGCCGCCAACTGTCCGAGAGAGACGAGCTTCTCCGATTGCACGATCTGCGCCTGCAGGCGGCGCAGATTTTCGATGGAGCGCTCGGATTGCGAGAGCAGGCGAACACGGTCGGCGTCCGCCAGGTGCGTGCGGAGAAATATGAGCACGGCCAGGGGGACTGCGGCGACGAGGGTGGTCATCAGGCGAAAATCGCGTACCGGCGGGCTATCGTGTCCAACGCGCAACGTGTAGATCGCGAAGAGCGGCAACGAAATCACGGCAGCCATGGCCAGGCGGGAGGCCCAGATACTTTCGCCGTGACTCGAATCCGCCTCGGAGCCGAACGCGCTCTCGCTAGGAGCGTCCAGCGCCTGACGCTGTTGGTAGGCGAGCCAACCGGTGAGGGCGTACCAGAAAAACGAGCTGAGCAGCGGAAGATCGAAAAGGCTGCCCGTGTAGTATTCGCCGGTATCGCTGGCCACGTCGATGGTTAACGCCGACAGCAGGTAAAGAGTGGTGGCGATGAAAAGGTTGGCGTAAACGATGCGCCAAGCGCCGCTGGAGCGGAGCCAGAGGATGGCGAGGCTGATGACGATCACCATGTTCTGTACATTGGTGACGACGTTGAAGTTGTAATCGTATTGTGCCGCAGAAGGCGAGGCATAGATCCAGGGCATGACGATGTATACGTACAGATAGGTCCACCAGGTAAGCAGCAGCGCAAAATCCAGGTACCCGAAACGCATGCGCAATTCGCCGCTGCGGAGATGGGGCCGCAGGGAGAGTGCGGCCATGACGGGAATGCCGCGCAGGAAGAAAAGAATGTCGCCGGGATACGGATTCGGCAGTGATTTGTGGAGATAGACTTCGTAATAGGTCCACTCGAATTGGCCGATCATCCAGAGCGTGCAGCCCATGGCCAGGAGCATCCAGAAAACGTTGCGGCGCCAGTGCGGCGTTCCGGCATTGAGGAGCAGGCCGGCGTTGGCCAGCAACGGCACCAGGCATTGCACAATGTTGCCGAAGGTGGAGAGTGCGGCGCGATCGTGCGCGTGGGTCAACGAAATGACCGCATAGAGCGCCAGGAAAGCCACCCATGCGGTAACCAACCACACGACGTTGCGGACGGTCGATGACATATTATTGTTGCAATTTTAGTGTAATTGGCGCCAGAGTCGGCCCGGAATTGCTTTGCAAAGCGGATGGCCTAAGCATAAACCGGGAAAGCGCCAAATAGTGAGGACGTTCTGCAGAAATCGCTAAAACGAACGCGAATGGTGTGGGGATCTTAACGATTTAGACGAACTGGCGGAGGAGGAGGGATTCGAACCCCCGAGACCCTTTCGGGTCTAACGGTTTTCAAGACCGCCGGTTTCAACCGCTCACCCACTCCTCCGTTT
>PMOV01000078.1:0-4870 GCA_003161195.1 Acidobacteriota bacterium
ATTTCCGTCGTTAACCGAACGGGAGATTTATCCGCGCGCGACTTTTTGATGCCCCTGTTCCGCCGCAAGCGGCTGGTAGCGATAACGTTTTTCTCCGTGCTGGCAGCGGTACTTCTCGTGGCCGTGGCGCTCGGCCCGGCGTACTCCTCGCGCATGGAGATCCTGGTCAATCGCGAGCGGCTCGACCCGCTGGTGTCCACCGAAGCGACCACGCAGATCTTGTCCGCGGACAACCCGGTAACGCCGGAAGAGATCAATTCGGAAGTCGAGTTGCTCTCGAGCCGCGACGTCCTCGAGCAGGTGGTGGTGGCCAACCGCCTCGATAAGCCGGACGGATTCTCCCTGGTAGACCTGCTTATGCCCTGGCAGACGCCGCAGGACCGTACGGCCCGCGCGGTCAAGCACCTGGCCAAGAAACTGCAAATAGAAAACATCAAGAATTCCAACCTCATCGAGATCACGTACAAATCGTCCGACCCGCAGCGCGCCTACGCCGTGCTGAAGTCTCTCGGCGACCTGTACGTGGCCAAGCACGTGGCCGTGCATCGCCCCGCCGGCTCCCTGGAGTTCTTTACCACCGAGACGCAGAAGTATCACGATGAATTGCAGGACGCGGAAAGCAAGCTGCGCAATTTCGGATTGCACAACGCCGTGGCCGCCCCCGACCAGCAGCGCATCGACTTATCCACCCAGGCCGCCGATTCCGTGGGCCTGCTGCATCAGGCGGAGCAAGCCGTGGCCGCCGACGAAGAGCGCATCAAGAACGACCGCCAGCAACTGAGCGCCACGCCCCAGCGCATGACCACGCTGCAGGCCTCCGGAGCCAACGAAAAACTGATCGACAGCCTGCGCACCGCGCTGCTCGCGGCGCAGAATAAGCGCACCCATCTGGCCATCAAATTCAACGACGATTACCCGCTCGTCCGCGAGGCGGACCAGGAGATTGCCGAAGACCAGGCTGCCGTCACGCAGGCGGAGCAAAAGCGGGATGTTACCGAGACTACGGACTTCGATCCCACCTACGAGCTGCTGCGCGAGGATATGGCCAAGGCGCAATCCGATCTCGCCGCGCAGCGCGCCACCGTAGCCGCCACCCAGCGCAGCGTGCACAGCATCCGCGGGGAAATGGTCAATCTCGATCAACTCTCGCTGACCCAGCAGGACCTTCAGCGCGAAGCCAAAGCGGCGGAAAGCAACTACCTGCTGTATCTTGCCAAGCGCGAGCAAGAGCGCACCTCGAACGCCCTCGACGTCACCAGAATCGCCAACGTGGCCATCGCCGTACCGCCGTCCATCCCTGTGCTCCCGGTCTTCAGTTGGCCGATGATCGGGCTTCTCGGACTGTGTTCCGCGATGGTCCTGGGCGTGGGCGCCGCCTATACGACGGATTACCTGGATCGCTCGTTCCACACGCCCGCGCAGGTGGTCGAGATTATTGGCATCCCGGTTCTAGCGGCGCTGCCCATAAGCACCAGGGGCAGACTCGGTCTTGGCAATTTCAATGGCAACGGCCACGGCAATGGGAATGGGAATGGCAACGGCCACCACCCGGGGCCCAGTCCCATTAACGGTTCGCACGAGCACGCATGAGCCTGCTCATCCCTACAACCTTGGGGGCGCGATGATCTCCGCACAACGGCAAGCCTACACAGAAAAGATCATTCCGCTCGAAGCGGCTCGTCCGCTGTGCGTGGACCTGGACGGCACCCTCGTCAAGAGTGACACGCTGGCCGAGTCCTTGCTGCTGTTGGTGCGCACCAATCCTTTACAAGCGTTGCAAGCTCCGCTTTGGTTGCTCGAGGGCAAGGCGGTGCTGAAAGCCAAAGTCACTTCCCAGGTCACCTTGGACGTCGAGCACCTGCCTTACAACACCCCGCTCCTCGCGTATCTGCAGGAGCAGCGCGAAGAGGGCCGGGAACTCTATTTGACGACCGGCGCCGATCGCCAGCTCGCCACGCGCGTTGCCGGTCATCTGGGGATTTTCACGGATGTACTAGCCTCTGACGGCGCCACCAACCTGACGGGTGAACATAAACTCGCCAGCCTGCAGCGCCGCTTTACACGCGGATTTGACTACGTCGGCAATGCCCGCCCGGACTTGCCGCTGCTCGCCGCCGCAGGCGCGCCCATGCTTGCCAATCCCAGCCACGCAACCAGCGCCCAGCTGCGGAAGCGCAACATCGCCGTCACTCGTACCTTCGAGGACCGCCGGCCGCTACTCCAATCCATGCTCAAGGCGGTGCGTCCGCATCAATGGGCCAAAAACCTTCTCGTCCTGGTCCCGCTGATCCTCTCGCACTCCCTCAAGCTGCATGCCGTTGCGCAGGTGCTTCTGGCTTTTGTCTGCCTCTGCCTTTGCGCCTCCGCAAGTTACGTCATCAACGACTTGCTGGATATCGAGGCCGACCGCCGCCATCCCAAGAAGCGCTTTCGCCCCTTCGCCGCGGGCGACCTGGCTGCCAGTACCGGGCTGTGGCTCGCGCGCATCTTCTTCGCTGGGGCATTCGCTGTGGCTTATTTCCTTCCCCGGGCGTTCACCGGCTGGCTGCTGCTGTATACCGCCGCCACGCTGGCCTATTCGCTCTATCTAAAACGCGTCGTTTTGCTAGACGTTATCATCCTCTCCGGGCTCTACACTCTCCGCTTGCTGGCTGGCGCAGCGGCGGCACAGGTGCGCATCTCGCCGTGGCTCGCGGGCTTCGCGGTTTTCCTTTTTCTCAGCCTGGCCATGGTCAAGCGCTTTAGCGAGTTGCAGAACAATCGCGCCTCGGGCCAGGTTCCCTCCATCGGTCGCGGGTACACCATGGCGGATGTCGAGCAGTTGCGCACCTTCGGCAGCGCCAGCGCCTACGCGGGTATGGTCATTTTCGCCCTGTATATCAACAGCCATGAAATCATCACCCTGTATAGTCATGCGGCGCGCATGTGGTTGATCGTACCTTTGATGATCTTATGGATCAGCCGAGTGTGGCTGTTGGCCGGCCGCGGCCTGCTCGATGAAGACCCCGTCATTTTCGCCGTCACCGACCGCACGAGCCTGCTGATCGGATCTTGCGTGGCCCTCGTCGCCTTCCTGGCGCTTTAATTTTCTTCGCGGCGGCGCAACATCCGCAAAATGTGCAGCTCCATCTATGACCAACCAGCAGCCAAGATTTGAATCCTGGGGCAGATATCCGGCTTTACAAGCGGACGTGCTTCCCTTGCACTGGGCCTCCGACTTTCCGCCCCAGTCGCTTCCATCGACGCCGATGCTTCCCGTAGGCGCCGGACGAAGTTATGGCGACGTGTGTCTGCTGGACCAAGGCACGTTGCTGGCTACCCGGGCACTCGACAGATTCTGCCATTTCGACCCCGCCGCCGGCATCCTCCGCTGCGAAGCGGGCGCCACTTTGGCGGAAATCCTGGAGTTTGCCATCCCGCGCGGCTTCTTCCTGTCCGTAACTCCCGGCACCAAGTACATAACGGTCGGCGGCGCCATCGCCAACGACGTTCACGGCAAGAATCATCACCTGGTCGGCACCTTTGGCCGTCACCTGCTCCGCTTTGAATTGCTGCGTTCGGACGGCGTCCGCTTGCTCTGCAGCCCCGCGCAGAATCCCGAATGGTTCCGCGCTACCATCGGCGGCATGGGACTCACCGGCCTCATTAGCTGGGCGGAAATTCGCTTGCGGCCGATTGTCAGCCGCCAGATTCGCTATCAGGGAACGAAATTCGTCGGCCTGGAGGAGTTTGTCGCCCTCTCTCGCGCCGCTGCGCATAGCGAATACACCGTCGCCTGGCTCGACTGCGTGGCCCGCGGGCGCAACTTTGCCCGCGGCATCTTTATGCAGGGCCAGCATTCCGACGAGCCGCGGCCCTTGCGCCCGAGCAAACCTGCGCGGCTGACCTTTCCCATCGATTTGCCGGAGTTCGCCCTCAATCCTTTTTCCGTCGGCCTGTTCAACGCCCTGTATTACAACAAGCAACTCGCCAAGCAAAAAACCGGCTTCGTGGATTACGAGCCGTTCTTTTATCCCCTGGATAGCGTTCTGCAATGGAATCGCATTTATGGCAAGAGCGGCCTCTTGCAGTTTCAGTGCGTGATTCCCTGGGAGCACGGAACGCAGTCCGGCATCGTGCGCATCCTCGAAGCCATCACCGCATCCGGACTTGCATCGTTCCTCGCGGTGTTAAAGGTCTTCGGCGATAAGCCCTCCCCGGGACTGCTTTCTTTTCCTATGCCGGGCATCACCCTGGCGCTCGATTTTCCCATTCGCCAACAGGTTAGTTTCGCGCTCTTCGACCGCCTGGCCCGCATCACCCTCGAGCATGGCGGCAAAATCTATCCCGCCAAAGACGCGCGCATGACCGCGCCGCAATTCCAGGCTTTTTACCCGCAGTGGCGGGAATTTGCGCGCTATGTCGATCCCCGCTTCAGCTCCGCTTTTTGGCAGAGAGTAACGCAGCTTGCCTGAACGCGCGCCGTCCTTTCCATCGAGGGTCTTAATCTTGGGAGCCACTTCCGCCATCGCTATCGCCACCTGCCGCCGGTTAGCCGCCCGCAAAGCCAGCTTTTACCTTGTGGCTCGCAGCGAGTCCAAGCTCGAGGCCGTGGCCGCGGATCTNNCGCGCTCGGCCAAATCGACCTGGCCCTGATCGCGCACGGCGTCCTCGGCGATCAGCAGCAGGCGCAGGCGGATTACTCCTCCACCGCGCCCATTCTCCGAACCAATCTGCTCTCTCCCATCTCGTTGTGCACCTGGCTCGGCAACTACTTTGCCGCCCAGCGCAGCGGCGTTCTGGCCGTTATCTCCTCCGTCGCCGGCGACCGCGGGCGCCAGAGCAATTACGTCTACGGCACCTCCAAAGGCGCACTCAACATTTTTCTCGA
>PMOV01000078.1:4896-49666 GCA_003161195.1 Acidobacteriota bacterium
CGCCGCAAGGATGTGGTCTATCTTCCTCCCGTGTGGGCCGCCATCATGTTCGTCATCCGCGCAATTCCGCAGGCGATCTTTAAAAAACTCAACATGTAACTGCCCGTTTCCCATGAACCTTCCCATGACGCAAACAACCTCTCGCACCAGGAGCTTGATCGCATGATGCGTGCACCAAATTTCGCTCGCCGTGGAGCGTCCCGATGAGCNNCTCTTCCGGCGCGCCCGCACGTGGTGGACGCTCGCGGCCATTTGCCTGATCGCCGATGGCAATGGTTTTCTCGGGCAGCAGGACAATACCTACTATCACCAAAGGGTGGCGGAAAAATTTTCATCCGACCCCGTATTTCTGCTCATCACCATTACTACGTGGGTGATCTGCGCCGCGCTCATGGCCGGGCACCTCGCTCCTACGCTGCGCACCATGTGGAAACAGAAACCGTTGCTGGCCGTCGCCGCCTTCGCCGTGGTCTCCACCCTGTGGTCCGCGTATCCCTCGGTGACGTTCCGCAAAGCCATATTGCTCTTCCTCACCTTTGCGTTCGCGTGGTTCTTTGCCACCTACTATTCGCCCGCGGACCAGCGGCGCATATTGCTCGCCGCCGGCGTCATCATGGTCATCGCCAGCCTTGCCTGGGTCGTCCTGCTTCCCACCTACGGGATCGCCAGCACCGGCGAGGTTGCCGGTGAATGGAAAGGCGTCTTCGGCCAAAAGAACGATTTAGGGATCGCCATGGTGGCATTTTTTTCGCTTCTGCCCTTCCGCCGCATCCCCAACCTGCGCCGGCTCTTGGTGCTGGCCCTGCAGGCGCTCGTGCCCGTCTTTCTGATTGTCCGCGCCCACGCTCGGGAATCTTTAATATTGGCTGCTCTGTTCGTAGGAATCAGAGTCCTCGGGCCCATCATCGCCCGCAGCCGCCGAGAGCAGCTTCCCTTCATCCTCTATATAGCAGTCTCCGGTATTGTCGGCACCTTCTTGGCTTGGGGTACGGTCCTGTCGCTCCTCGGCAAAGGCGCGGTGGACAGNNATGTTGTCGTTCGGCTTGATTGGGATGAGCATCTTGCTGATCGTCGTCCTGGTCTCCGTGCGGGACTTCCTGCGGCTCCTGCGCCGGCCTGCGGTCCCGTTCATGGCCTACTGGTATGTGGGCTTTATTCTTCTCACTTGGGTCGAGGCCGTCGTCGGCGACACGTTTCCTCTTCCTGGAACCGTCACCACCTTTATCTTTGTTGTCGCCTGCTGCGGATTGACGCACTTACGCAGCGGTTTTCTTTCGGATGGAGGGCGCCCCCTCTCTTCCGAGATCCGCCTCGCGGTACAGGACTAAACCTTGGGACTTCTCCGAATCCTATTAGCGATTTGCGTTCTCTTCGGTCATGCCGGCCGCCCCTTCGCGCATTTTCTCTGGCTGGATGCGGACTTGGCGGTTGAGATCTTCTTCGTCATCTCCGGCTTTTACATGCAGTTGATCCTCAGCACCAAATACACCGAGGCCAAGCTGGGCAAGACCTGGGTTTCCCAGTTCTACAAAGCGCGCTACTTCCGGTTGTTGCCCACGTACCTCGCGTGGAGTGTGCTCGTTGCCGTCGCCGGATTGCTCCTCCCCACCTCCACCCCGTATGCGATATGGACCTATGTCTGGCAGCTGCCGAATACGGCCGGCAATTTCCTGTTCAAGCTATTTCTCTGCTTCACCAATACCACCATGGTCTTTCAGGATGTCACCATGTTTTTCGCTGCGCATGGCAGCGCGATCCACTGGTCGGGCAACTTCCGCAATTCCGACGTGCTGCTATACCGCGGACTGACCGTTCCTCCGGCATGGTCGCTGGGCATCGAGCTTAGTTTTTACTTCCTGGCTCCCTATCTACTGAAATTACGTTCCCACTGGCTGCTGCTCGCTTCCTGCCTCGGTTTAGCGCTTAAAGTCGTTGCCATCCAGTCCTTGCACCTCGGCGACCCGTGGACCTACCGTTTTTTTCCCTTCGAGCTTGGCTACTTTTTGTTGGGGGCTTTGGCATTCCGGTATCGCCACACGCTGGAGAACCTATTGCCAAACCTGCTGCCCAAACATATCGCCCAATATTTTGTATACCCATTTGTGATCGTTTTTGCCGCCCTGCGCGTGCCCGTCCCTCTTCCCACTTTGGTGTATCCCCTCGTGCTGGCGGCCGCCTTACCGTTCCTGTTTCGCGTGACCGCCAGCCTCAAAACAGATCGCTGGATTGGCGAGCTTTCCTACCCTTTCTATGTTTTCCATTATTTTCTCGCTGGCTGTGCACGGTTTATAGCGGCGCATTGGCTGCACACTTCGGGGAGTTCCGTGGCGTGGATCGCGCTATCGCTGACCTTGCCGCTCTCCGTAATTGCGTTGACCCTGGAAACTCGTTTTATCGAGCCTTGGCGAAGCAGGTTGGCGACCCCAGCGACAAAACCAGAGCCTTTACATTTCCACGCTACGAAGGAGCTGAACGCCGTATGAGCACTCCGTTGTCAGCGCGTTTATCCGTAGTGGTTCCCGCGTATAACGAAGAGGCGACCCTTGGTGAGGTAATCCGTAAACTTCTGGTTCTTCCGCAACTCCACGAGGTGATTCTTGTTGATGACTGCTCGACGGATCGGACCAGCGAGATCGCTCAGGAACTCGCCGAACAGAACCCTTCGAAGATACAAGTACTCCGGCATCTCAGGAACGCCGGCAAGACCGAAGCGTTGAAGACGGGTTTTGCCGCGAGCACTGGCAATGTGGTCATCGTGCAGGACGCTGACCTTGAGTACGATCCCGACGAAATCGCTCACGTCATAAGTCCCATCGCGCGGGGCATGGCTGACGTGGTCTACGGCTCGCGCTTCATGGTCCGTCGCGCTGCAAGAGTCTTGTACTTCTCTCACTATCTAGCCAATAAAGGGCTGACATTTCTCTCCAATCTGTTCACCAACCTGAATATGACCGATGTGGAGACCGGCTACAAAGCGTTTCGGGGCGAAATTATCCGCAGTATGACCATCAAGTCCAGCGGTTTTGGCTTTGAAATCGAGGTTACCGCCAAAGTGGCAAAGTTGAACTGCGTGGTCTACGAAGTGCCGATCAGCTATTACGGCCGCACATACGAACAAGGGAAAAAAATCGGCACCATCGACGGGGTCGCGGCTCTTTGGTACATCATCAAGTTCAATCTGCTGACTAGCTTATCTGCATCTTACGTGGAAGTGCCTCGGTTCTTGGAGCAAGGCGAAGCATAGCTACTTACGGAGAAAGAGGATGATCCAGTTTCGAAAATGGAATCCGCACACGGTGGTGATGTGCATCGCTGCGCTTCTCTTTCTCGCGCTCAGCGCGCTAAGAGCTTCCTACGCTCGAAACGACTTCGTTCTCCCGTACGACGGAGCGCGATGTCTGCTACACGGTTGCAACCCCTATGGCGGGGGCGAGTTGCTCTATCCGCCGTCGACCCTGCTCGTGCTATCTCCACTTGCGCTATTCCAGTATCCTGCAGCCTGGCTCATCTGGTTCCTCCTGAATGGCGCGTTGCTCATTTTCGCCACGTTTCTTATTTTATCCCTATGCCCCAATGCCCACCGCTGGTTGGCCACCGCGCTGGCGGCGATCCTCCTCGCGGGAAGCTCGCGACTGCTCATCCTGGCACAACCCTCTGCATTTGCCATCTCACTCGTGGTTATCGGCGTCTATTGCTTTCTGCGCGGGCGTCGTGTTCTGGGCGGCGCCGTCCTCCTGATGCTCAGTCTCGCAGTTAAGCCGTTCATTGGCGGACTAATTGTTTTCTACCTCTTCTTCAAAGGCGTCCATCGGCGCTACGCCGCACTCGCCATGGCCGGCGCCTTGTCAATTCTTCTTTGCGCGGGATTGATCCTGAAGATGCATCCGGAAAGTACCAACTGGGTTTCGGATGTCCGAGCAAACATATCGCGAGCCGTGGCGCCGGGAGGTACCGACGATCCCCGCCCAGCCAGCGAGCAGGCCGTTGCGGCTCTCAACCTGCAGACCGTCACCAGCGTTTTCTTTAGAGAGGAAAGACAGTTCAATGTCGCTGCTTACGTGGTTTTTGCGGTTCTCTTCCTGGCCTGGGCCCTGGTGACCCTGCGGATGGATTCCAGCATCGAGAACCACTTGCTCGCCATCGGAGCGTTAACGGTGATCACGCTCTTGCCCATCTATCACCGGACGTATGACAGCCGGTTTCTCGCCCTGTGCATTCCGTCCGCCATGATTATCTTTGCAAAGCGCCGACTAATCGGCGCTTTCATGTGCGCCCTCATCGCGCTTGCGACGGTTTCAACCCAGCACTTGGCGCAGGAACTTCTGCTGCGAGACGGCCTATTACAGACTGTCCGGCAAAGCAAAGCTCTACTGATTTTACTGTTGCGAGGAAGCGATGTTCAATTGTTGGTGCTCTTCGGCCTCTTCATGGTCGCATTTTTAAGGATTTACAATCCTATGAAGGCGGCTGCCACTTCGAGTCCCGCGGAGGATTACTCCAAACTCGCCTACAGCTAAATAAATCCTGGACCACGTTTCTTATATGACAAAGCTCGATAGCCTCCAGTTCGGCCGTGCCGTTGCGGTCCTTAGTGTGCTCGTTTATCACATTACCGGGCTCAGCGTCGAGTACCAGCACGGGTGCTTTTATGGTGGCTGGATCCAGGCCCTTCGCGCCGGCGTCGATGTATTTTTTGTGATCAGTGGCGTAGTTATGGTGGTTACCACTTACAGCAAACTTGAGCGGGCGGGCACAGGCAAGCGGTTTATCATTCACCGCATCAGCCGGATATACCCTCCTTATCTTTTCCTCACGGCCATCCTCACCGTGTACTGGCTCGCGCGGCCCAGCGCCATCATCAACTCTAGCTCCGGCGGCGTCGATCTGTTCACCTCCTATACGCTGTGGCCCTCGCGGCATCTGCCGCTGGTCCAGGTGGGCTGGAGCCTCTCCTACGAGATGATGTTTTATCTCGTATTTTTCTTCATCATCATCTGTGTCACAAAGGCATGGTTTCCGCGCGCCTTGCTGCTATGGTCGCTCGCCGTTTTGGCGGGGTGCGTCGCAATCGCGCTAAATCCTTCGGGGGCGCTGCCCACTGTGTTTCCGAGAGCCTCGTTCCTGTTCAGCCCGTTCGTGTTGGAATTTGTGGCTGGGTGCTTTATAGGGCTCGCCTTTCTGAAAGTCAAACTGGTTGCTGGAAGGATAAGTGCGGTCGTCGCGACCGTGCTGTTTATCACGGAAGCCATAATATTCCAGGCCATCAATTACGAGGGAGCGGAAGGACTAATCGCCCGCGTAGTGCTCTTCGGACCTCCCGCTGCACTTCTGGTATACGGTCTTCTTGCGTGGGAAGAACAGCCAGCGGGCCTGCACATCCCTCGCTGGGTGATTCGTTGCGGAGACATGTCCTACTCCATCTATCTGGTTCATCTCCTCGTCATTCATTTTGCGTATCGCTACCTCTGGCCGGTCTTTGACCACCGCGGCGTGCGGCCGTTATTTATGGTTGCCGCGGCCGCCGTAGCCCTGGCCTCCAGCGTGGTCTTCTACAAACTGGTCGAGATGCCGTTCTCCCTGTGGACGCGACTGCATCTCGAAGAGATTTTCAGAATTCCCGGAAAAATCGCCATCGCCCAGCCTCTCGGCGCTGGCGAACCACCAGGCTAACAACCTTTGGATTTGTGCGCCTGTCGCTCTTGGGAGCGACAGTTGCCCGGTTTACAGGTTCTGCGGGGAATTGCCGCAAGCCTCGTGGTATTCCACCATTTTGCAAGAGTCTATAAGGATGGCAGCCCCGGTCATTCGTGGATCTACAGCAGCGGTTTAGGAGATCTCGGGAAGTGTGGCGTAGACATATTCTTCGTAATATCGGGATTCATCATGGTCTACACGACGGTAGAAAAGTCCGGTGCGGACGATGCGTTGATTTTTATAAAGAGGAGGATTCTCCGAATCTATCCCCTCTATTGGATTTGGACGTCCGTACTCTTGGCGCTGTGGCTTAGTGGGGCCGTCGAGCAGCTGCGCCACTATTCCACCGGATACCTTGTCCGCTCCTATCTGCTCATTCCGGCCTTTAACGGAACGTACTTTGAACCGCTTTTGCAGCCGGGTTGGACGCTATCCTTTGAAATGCTGTTCTATGTGGCTTTTTCCTGCGGTGTTCTGCTGAAGCTGCGGTCGGGGAAAATACTCTTCCTCGCGGCTGCTTTCTCTTCGATGGCCGTATTCGCCAGGCTTTTGCCTCCGGAAAGCGGAATGAGATACCTGCTTACGAATCCTATTATCATTGAATTTCTGTTTGGCGTATTGCTCGCGGAGCTTATTACCAGGCTCCCCGCGATCCGCAGAAATCTGCTGTCGCGGGTTTTGCCTGCGGCTCTAATGAGTGTTGGCGCGCTAGCTTTGCTATGCACTGTGAAGATACCAGATGCCGATTCCATGCGTTTCGCGCTCTACGGGATCCCCGCTTTCTTTGTCGTTCTGGGTGCCGCCATGCTCGGGTCGGCGGCCGCCCCGAAATTCCTCGTATACCTGGGCGACGCCTCGTATTCGATTTACTTGGCGCACTTCTTCCTCGCGCAAGCCTATGCTTCCGCGCTCAAGCACCTGCCGATTTTTAACAGGCTTGCGCCTGACGCCGCCATCGTGCTGGCTGGCGCGGCGACGATCGCCATCTCCTCGGTCACCTATGCGCTGGTGGAGAGGCCGCTAACGATCGCGCTAGCATTCCGCACTTCAACAAAACCAGTAAACGTTGCAAGCGCACCGCTATTCGGCGCTGGTGAAGGCTCCAGATGAGAGATGCTCACCCTCAACGATTTCTCGGCATACAAGCCTTGCGCGCGATCGCGGCATGTCTTGTCGTGTTCACCCACTCCACGTTTTATGCTTTCGAGCGTCTGGACCGGCACTTTTTCATTTGGCAGCGCGGCACCAGAGGCGTGGACGTTTTCTTCGTCATCAGCGGATTTGTGATGATCTATGCCTCGCAAAAGCTGTTTACGTCACCCGGGGGATGGAAGACCTTCGCGGAACACCGCATCCTCAGAATCGTTCCCCTGTATTGGCTCGTGACCACGTTGAAAGTGCTCATCATGCTCTTTACCGCCGGATTCGCCCTGCACACCATGCTGAGCCCTGCCACTGCGCTATGCTCGTATCTCTTTCTTCCGGCAAGGGATTTGGACGGCAGACTCGAACCGCTGGTTGGGGTGGGCTGGACGCTGAACTTTGAGATGCTCTTCTATCTTCTCTTTGCCGCGGCCTTGTTCCTGCGCGCCAATGTTTTCAAGTTCGTTGGCGTCATTCTGACGCTGCTCGCGATCGGCGCGGCGTTTCGCCAGCCCGGGTGGTCGCCCGCCGCCTTTTATCTCAATTCCATTGTGCTGGAGTTTTTCCTGGGTATGCTGATCGCCAAGGCCTGTATCGCCGGGGAATATCTCTCCAGCAGGCGGGCCTATGTGCTCATCGCTGGCGGATTTGCGCTCCTGCTTCTCGCCCCGGACAACGATTGGACGTTGCCAAAAGTCTTGATCAACGGCCTGCCTGCGGTTCTCATCGTCTGGTCCACCGCCTCGCTCGGGAAAGCGCAAGACGCCATTCCGCGCTTCCTCCTCTATCTCGGCGACGCCTCCTATTCGATTTACTTGATTCACCCCTTCGTATGCCCGCTTCCGCCGGCCATACTCAGCCGCTTGCATTTCATTCACCCGTGGCTTTCGGTAAGCCTCAGCGTGGTGCTCGGTGTGGCTGCCGGTTGCGTCCTCCACCAGCTAATTGAGCTTCCCATGACCGCCTGGCTCAAAGGCTACCTCCGAGGGTATCGCAAACCTCTCCAGGTAATGGCCTGACCCCCTTGGCTGCCAAACCTGTCCCAGATGGTACTCGACAAGGGACGTAGAGAGATGATACCGTCAACTCAGGTGGACGTATACATGCGCTATAAGGAGAATGAGAGGGCAGTTCTAGTAACCAAGTTATAATCCTTCTGCCGGTCTAACCCGTGCAGAATGAACACTTACAAAAGTGTAACAAAACAAAGGACTTTAACTGCCTTGGAATGAACACTTACAAGAAAACGGGGTGGGGGGTAGGGGGGCCACTACCGGCTGAACTCGATGGCTGTCATGGAATGCGGCGGAAACACGTGAGTCCCAGTACCCGTGCTGCTGAGCGAAAGCGCCGCGCCATTCTGGGTGATGCCCACCCCGCTTGTGGCCTCCAGGCTGGGACCGTTCACCTCCCAGTACTGCGCTCTAGCCGCCGCGAAGCCCATCAGATGAATGTCCATCGGGATCAAGTCATTCGCGCTCTTGTTGAAGACCATCAGATACAGCTTCTGGCCGTCCGCGGAAGCGCTCGCCGAACTGGTGATCAAGGGATACGCCGCATCATGCGCCGAAACAAATGCCGCCACTTGCAGGTTATGCACCTCCAGCGTTCCGGAGACGCGCTTGCCATCGGCGATGAGCCGCGCCGCCAGGTCCACGGAAGCGGTCTGCGCCGTAAGCTGGTAGGTACCGTCGATATGTTTCCACTCCGTGCCAATGGTATCCAGGCCGATACCCGAGTGCGTCTGGCTCCAGCCGCGCGAGTCGATCAGCCCAATGCCCAACGGCGCTACATCGCTCCCATTATCGGGCGTGAACTTAGCATCAAAGCTGACCGCGAATTCCACGGGCGCTCCGGCAGCCGCCTCCGGCCGCGGCAGTTTGGCCAGCAGCGGGTAGATGCTGTGGCTCAGGTTCTGCAGATGAATTGTAAAATTGGAGTTTTGCCGCTGAATCTGCACGTTGAGCAGTTTGGGCCACAGCGCGCCAACCAGTGAACTGTATTGCTCCAGATCGAATTGCTGCAACAGCCGTCGCGGTTCGGCGCCGTCGCCTCGCGCGGCGATCTCGCTGCCCGCTCCGGGAAACTCCGCGCGCGGCGATTGCACATCCACCTGCACCAGTTGCGCGCCAAAATGCTGCGCCCAAAGTTCGTACAGCGGAAACACCGGCTCTTCCGCCGGCTGGTTCTTCGTGCCAGGCAACGCGCTCCACACCATTCCAAAATAGCCGTTTAAAAAATTAAAATAGTTGGCGAACGCCACATGCGATTCCGGTTTCAGAAACACGCGCAGTAAGTCCGCGCACTCCAGCGCATCGCCCAGGCTGAAACGGTAAGCGCTGCCAAAGCTATCCAGGCCGCCATTGAATTCGGTGACCGCCAAAGGCAGATCGTGACCCAGTTGCTCCGCGATCATGTGGTGGTAATCGCGCAAGTGCTCTTCGACGTGCTGTCCCGCAACCATCATGGCCTGCATCTGCAGATCGGCGGAAACGCCAGTCTTGGGCTCTTCCGGCGCATAGATATGAATGACCACAAAATCCGCGCTGCCTCCCGCGAGCCGCACCACGGTGCGATTCCAGTCGGAGTTCGCGTCGGTGCCCGGTCCAGGCACCAGCACGATGCCCAGCTTGATTCGCGGATCCACCTTGCGCATCGCCGCCGCCGTGGCGTTGGCGTAGCCGGCGTACTGCTCGGCGGAATATTGCCGGCGCGGCAATACGCGGTGATTCCCGTGAATGCTCTCGTTGCCCAGCTCGAACCACACCACGTTGTAAGGCGCGGCGTGACCAAACTCCTTGCGCTTCAACGCCCACGGATGCGCGGCATCCGCCGGAGAGTTCAGATACTCGACAAGTGCCGCGGCGTTTTCGGGCATCTGTTCGGCGGGGAGAACGTAGTCGCTGACGGTGATCAGCGGAATACTGCCGATGGTACGGCACAGCGACAAGTACTCGTCCAGACCAAACAGCCAGCCATTCTGCTTGGCTTCCGGACCGACGGTCTTGCGCCAGTCAAAGTTGTGCGCCAGGCATCCGCCGGGATAACGCAGCATGCTCATACCCACGGCTTTGCTTTGCTCGACCACTTGCGGCACCGGAGCGCCCTTGGCGGGATCCCAAAAGCCGTCCGCCGCCTGGATCAAGTTGGGGTCCGTGGTATCGCTGGACCACAAGTGCGCATTGTCCCCAGCCTCCAGGTTCTGGCCAAAGACGAGGCGGTTGACGGGTCCCAACGGCTTGCCAGCATCGACGACGATGCTCGCAGATTGCTGGGCGCGCAACGGCAGCAGCGNNGGGATGAAAAACCACACATGAGCCGACGAGTGGTGGGCAACGCGGCATCGGTAATGGCAGTGCAGGCCGGAAGCTATCTTCTGCCGCTGATCAATATTCCGTATCTGCTCCGAGTGATTGGCCCGGAGCATTTCGGACTAATCGCGTTCTCGCAGGCGATGATGGCCTATTTCGTTACCTTGAACGACTATGGATTCAATCTGAGCGCCACGCGTGAGCTTTCCGTCCATCGCGACGATCCGGTGCTGCGCTCCGAGCTGTATTCCTCGGTGATGGCCATCAAGAGCGGCATGTGCCTGCTCAGCTTCGCGATCTTGTGCACCCTGGTGCATTTTGTGCCGCGCTTTCATCGCGACGCGGCCATCTTCTTTGCCAGTTTCGGAACCGTGGTGGGCACCATGCTCTTTCCGCGATGGTTTTTTCAGGGCATCGAGAAGATGTATTTAATCTCCCTGGAAAATCTGGTGATGAACGCGGTGTTTACCGCGGGAATCTATATCTTTGTGCGGCATGCATCGGATTATCTGCTGGCGGCGATTCTGCAGGCGGGAGGAACGCTGCTCGCCGGTATCGTGGGCCTGATCATTCTCTTTTCCACCGAGCACGTGAAACTCTCGGTGCCCACCTGGGGACAAATCCGCCACCGCTTAGCGGATGGCTGGCACGTGTTCATTTCGTATGCCGCCTCGACGTTCTACACCAGCTCGAACGCCGTGGTGCTGGGATTGGTTGCTGGCATGACGCAGGTGGGTTATTTCAGCGCCGCTTATAAAGTATTTGTCGCCGCGCAGATGCTGGTGACGCCGATGGGCCAGGCGATGTACCCGCATGTGTGCGCGCTCGCGGATCGCTCGCGCGAACTCGCGGTGGCGTATCTGCGGAAGGCGATGATTGTCATCGGAGGGCTCACCTTTGTCGGCGGGCTGCTGGTGATTGCCTTGGCCAAAATTATTGTACATATCGCCATGGGTCCCAAGTACGGGGCGTCAGTAGCCGTTTTGCAACTACTGGCGATGATTCCTTTCGTATTTTCCCTGAATAATATCTATGGTACGCAAGCAATGCTGAACTTTGGGCTGAAGGCGCAGTTCAGCCGCATCATCGTCCTCTCGGCGCTATTCAATAATGTCATCCTGGTTCCGCTGTGCTTTTGGTTTAAGGCGCCGGGTGCAGCGGTTTCCGCGCTGCTTACGCAGGCGGTGATAACCATCGCCATGGGAACGACGCTTTATGGACGGGGCATTGATCTGCTGCCGCGATTGTCGGATGTACGAGGGCACGTTGCCAACCTGTCGCTTGTCGCGCAGAGAAGCTATGAAAAAGTGTGGGGCTAAGTAGCGGACTTCAGGAAGGTGTTCGCCCACGAACAGGTGTAATGGACGTAGCCGCTATCTCCAAGAAATCAGCACGCGTACCGCGATAGGCAGTCGAATCATTTCAGGAGGATTCGCCGTGAGTAAAGTGGCCGTGATCGGAGCCGGGCCCATGGGTTTGGCTGCGGCATATCGCGCCGCGGTAAACGGCCACAGCGTGGATGTCTTCGAAGCTGCACGGGAACCCGGCGGGATGGCGGGCCACTTTGACTTCGAGGGCATCTCGCTCGAGCGGTTCTATCACTTCGTTTGCAAAACCGATACGCCGACCTTCGAACTGCTGGCAGAACTGGGGATCGGCGACAAAATGCGCTGGCGCAAAACCTCCATGGGGTTTGTAAACCAGAAGAAGCTCTTNNTGTTTGCGTTCGTGTGTACGCGCCGCGACCATTGGCCCAGCATTGAAAATGAGTCGGCGCAGAGATGGATCCAGCGCTGGTGCGGGCAGGAGGTTTACGACCGCCTGTGGAAGCCGCTGTTTCAATACAAGTTCTATGAGTATGCCGAGCATATATCGGCCGCGTGGATTTGGATGCGCATCCGGCGAACCGGCCGCTCGCGACGCAGCCTATTCCAGGAGGAGTTGGGGTATATCGAAGGCGGTTCGCTCACTTTAATTGACGCNNGCCAAGAGAATGGCGGCCGCGGATGCGGTGATCTCGACGGTCCCCACCCCACTGGTCCCTTCGCTCGTACCTGACTTGCCGGCAGACTGGAAGGCGCGCTACGAGGCCATCCACAACATCGGCGTGATTTGCGTGATCTTCAAGTTGCGTCGTTCGGTTAGTCCACACTTCTGGGTCAACATCTCGGAACCGGACCTGGAAATTCCGGGAATCATTGAGTTCACCAATCTACGTCCCCTCGGCGAGGACACCATCGTCTATGTGCCGTACTACATGCCGGTGACGCACGAAAAATTTTCGTGGCCCGACGATGTATTGCTGAAGGAGGCGTTCGCCTGCGCGCAACGCGTAAATCCGGCGCTAGAAGAGAGTGATATCCGGGGAACCAAGGTCGCGCGCCTGCGTTATGGGCAACCCATCTGCGAGCCGGGATTTGCCGCCAAAATCCCAGCGGTGCAGACGCCCATTGCCGGGCTGCAGATTGCCGATACGTGTTTCTACTATCCAGAGGATCGCGGTATTGCAGAAAGCGTGCGTCTGGGCTCGTCCATGGCGAATGCCCTCGGCGTAGCATCGCCAAGCGCCGACCGCAGTCAGCCATCTGTTGCGGAACTGGCGGTTTCCTGATGCTCGGCATCGACTTTCGAGTATCGGTCACGGGCGTCGAGGAGCGCCTGCGGGGCAAACGTCGGCTCTCGAACGCTGCTGGTCAACGCACGAAGAGGGAACTGCATCGCGTGGATTTTGCATTTTCCAGAATTCGTCAAATTGCCATGCACCCGGCGCTTTGGTGCGCCCTCCTCGTCCTGTTGTGCGCGCTGGCCTCCAGGCCCGCTCTCGAAATGGGGCTCGACGATGATTTCTCTTACATCTGGACAGCCAAGGCCCTGGCGGATACCGGGCACGTGGTCTACAACGGCTGGGCCACCGCCATGCTTGGCTGGCAAGTTTATCTGGGCGCGTTATTTATCAAACTTTTTGGCTTCTCGTTTACCGCGGCGCGCGCCTCGATTGTGCTCGTGGGGATGGCCACCGCGGCGTTGCTGCAACGCCTGTTTGTGCGGGTCGGCCTGACGGAGTGGAATGCCACGTGGGCGACGCTAACCCTTTCGCTATCACCGTTGGTTCTTCCGCTTACGGTTAGTTTCATGACGGACGTTCCCGGTTTTTTGGTAATTCTCGCTTGTTTCTACGGCTGCGTCCGCGCAGTGCAAGCGCCATCCGATCAGGCGGCGGTGCGCTGGCTCATATTCGCGGCGCTTTCGAATGCCGTAGGCGGCACGGTACGGCAAATAGCGTGGCTCGGCGTACTGGTCATGGTGCCTTGCACCGTATGGGCTATTCGGCGACGCCGGGGAGCGTTGCTGGCCGGCACGGTGCTTTGCGCCCTCTCCGCAATATTCATCGGAGCCTGCATGTATTGGTTCAAACGACAACCTTATTCCGTCAGCGAACCGTTATTTGCCGGAATCCATTTTCGGTCGCACAAGTATCAGGCCATTTTGCTCTTCCTGTTGCCGATGCTAATCGCCTTTATCGCGCGTTACCCCATCCGGGAACGGTGGGCGCGCATCCAGGCGGGCGGCGTCATCGTAGCGATCGGCGTCGTTGCCGGGCTGTGGGTGGCGATCTGGCCGAGGGAATTCCACATCGGCTCGCAGTTTTTGCTGGCTCCTTTCGCCGATGGAGAGGTAACCGCGAAAGGGTTCGAACTCGGCGGCTTTCCTGGCGATCGACCCGATGTGCTATCGATATCGGTCCGATGGGCCCTAAGCGTACTCACCTACTCGGCATTC
The DNA here is from genome assembly GCA_003161195.1 of Acidobacteriota bacterium. Classification (GTDB taxonomy): domain Bacteria; phylum Acidobacteriota; class Terriglobia; order Acidiferrales; family UBA7541; genus Acidiferrum. The sequence goes on from PMOV01000078.1 coordinate 18,825, forward strand.
CTGGCACTTTTGCTCTCTCTTGCGAATGCGTCGCGCCTGCAGAAACTTCCGGCTGCCCAGCTTCCAAAGGCCGGGCCGGGTGAAGAAATCTCGAGTCAGACACTGCTTACTGTGCTGGGGCCATTCACAGCAGCGTATTTGCTGCTCATGGTCACGCGGGCCGCTGTTTTCGAACGTTATTTTCTGCCCTTGTTATTTGTGCTGCTGGTCTTCCTGCTGCGGTTTTATCAAAGCAGGATCGCGCTCAGGCTCCCGGCGTTAACCTGCGCATTCGTAGCGGTATTTGGCGTGTACGGCGTTATGGCGTTGCACGACGTATTGGCCGCCAGCCGGGCGGCGCTCGAGGCCGCCGACGAACTGCGCACGGCGGGCATTCCGCGGACCGAGATCCGCGCAGGATTTCAGTACGACGCTTGGACGCAAATCGAGCAAACGGGGTATCTGCTGCCGAAGCAGCCGTGGCATACACCTGCCGAGTGCGTCTCGTGGTGGGATAAATATACCCCGGCCATCCATGGACGTTACCAACTGTCGTACAGCCCGTCGTGCTTTCCGGAATCGGAATTTTCTCCGGTTGAGTACGGTACCTGGTTGGCCCCGCACCACCAAAGGATCTACATTCTCCGATTACCGTGATGGGGGACCTGACACGAGAAGTTTCCAAACAAATTTCCGCAGGTCGGCCAGGGTAGTCGCGAAAACGTGAGAAATATGGCTACAAACGAACGCGTCAGCGCCGTTGTCGTAACCTTCCATCCGCGCCCGGAGTACTCCGCGAACCTCGAGAAAATTCGCGCGCAAGTAGACCTGCTGATTGTGGTGGACAACGGTTCGAGCGAGGAGGAACTTGCGCAACTGCGGCTCGCCAGTGTGGACCCCGGATTTAAGCTGATCGAAAACGGCGACAATCTGGGTATCGCGACCGCGTTAAACCGGGGCATCCGGGAGGCGCAGAAAGCGGGCTGCAGGTGGGTGGCGCTATTCGATCAGGACAGCGCGGTAACCAACGGATTCGTCGCCACGATGATCGCCGAATTTGAAGAGTACAGCAAAGAAAGAAAGATCCTGCAGATCATTCCGCGCTATGTGGATCCGGAGACGGGCCTGGAGCGCACGGTTTCCGCCTATGGCGATGGCGGAGTTTTTCTTACCATCACTTCGGGTAGCTTATTTTCCATGGAAGCGTTTGAGAAGTGTGGTCTGTTTCAGGAAAATCTGTTCATTTATTGCGTCGATGACGACTACAGCCTGCGCATTCGCAAAAACGGATATTTTATCGGCGTAAGCAAAAATGCGATTCTGCTGCACCAGTCCGGACACCCGACATCCCGCAAACTGCTGGGCATGACGCTAACCACCAAAAACTATCGTCCGGAAGTGCGGTATTACTACGCGCGGAACAAAGTGTGGATACTGCGTTTCTACGGCAAGACGTTCCCGCGGCTGATTGTTCCCACGCTGCGCGAGTTTGTAACCATCCCGGTGAAGATTGCGCTGATGGAGGAAGCATCGTGGCAGAAGATCAAGCTGTTTGTTCGCGGCTTGGCCGATGGAGTTATCGGCCGGATGGGTAAACTTCGGCAGGTCAACTGAGTGCGTAAGGGTAATCCATGACCATTGCTTCACAACCTGAAAATCGACGACGCGCCCCCGCGGCGGACCGCCTGGCTTGCGCGAGCAAACCTGGAATACGGGTCGCGAAACGAGTGATGCCGCCACGGCCTGTTCTGTTCATTCATCACGCCAATGATATGTATGGCGCGGACATCGGGTTGCTCCATGCCATCCAATCCCTGGACCGGCAAAAATATTTTCCGATCGTTATTCTGCCCGCGGACATGCCCACGGGCATGTTATCTCCAGAACTCGAACGCCTGGGGGTGGAATACCATTTCGCGCCTCTGGGCATACTACGCAGAAAGTATCTTAAACCGCGGGCTATCGCATCGCTGGGCCTCGACCTGATCAAGGGTATCGCCTATGTGCGTGCCACGGCCCGCGAGCGCCGCGTGGCGCTCGTCTATACCAACACGTTTGTTACCGTCTCTGGCGCCATCGGGGGGACGTTCGCCGGTGTGCCGGTGCTCTGGCACATACGCGAGATTGTGGCCATGCCGCGTGCGGTGCGCTGGCTGCTGTATAAGACGCTGGGATGGTGCGCCGATCGCGTGGTCTGTATCTCCCAAGCGGTGCGTGAAAATATCCTGAAAGAAGCGCCCCGTCTTGCGAGCAAGGCAGTGGTGGTCTACAACGCGGTAACCGTAGCCGCCCCGAATATCGCCGGCGCAGCGGTCGGTCTGCGCGAGGAGTTGGGAGTGCCGCAGGACGCTCCGCTGGTTGGCATGGTTGGCCGCATCAGCCACTGGAAGGGCCAGGAAATCCTGGCGGAGGCTGCAGCCTTGGTGCTGCAAAACTACCCTCACGCGCATTTCGTCGCGGTGGGTAGTTATTTCGCGGACGAGTCGCACTATCTCGATAAGCTGAAGTCACTGATAACCACGCTAAAGCTCGATGGCAGATTTCATATAGCGGACTACCGCTCCAATGTGACCGACGTGTACCGCGCCCTGGATATCTTCGTACTACCGTCGATCAAGCCTGAACCCTTTGGCCGAGTTACCGTGGAAGCTATGACGCAAGGACGGGCGGTGATCGCCACCAACCACGGAGGCACGGTGGAGCTTATCGAAAATGGAGTAACGGGGATGCTGGTGCCTCCCGCGGATGCCCAAGCACTCGGCGCAGCGATTGAAGTATTGCTCGCCGATCCGGCGCTCCGCGAACGAATGGGCCAAGCAGCGGCCATCTATGCGCAGGAGCACTTCGGCCTGCCTGGGCACGCGGAGCAAATGCGCCAGGTCGTTGAAGAGTTGGTTACCCGCCCGTAAGAGCAGGTTCGTTCCAATTTTGGGGGAAAGAGTGATATGCACGTATTAATCCTGGGGACTCGTGGTGTGCCGTCGAAGCACAGCGGATTTGAAACCTTCGCGCAAGACTTTGCTCTGTTCCTGCGCTCGCGCGACCATGAAGTTACGGTCTATTGCCAGGGTTCGAAGGAGGAAATGGCGCGCGAGGACACCTGGAATGGCATTCGCCGGGTAATCCTCCCGGCGGGTGATGGTTCCGTCGGAACGATGGTATTCGACTGGAAGTCGATTAGACACTCGCTGCGCGAGAACGGCGTAGTCCTCACGCTGGGTTACAACACTGGAATATTCAATCTGCTGTACCGTGTAGTAGGCAAGCCGAATATCATGAACATGGATGGTATCGAGTGGGTGCGGGAGAAGTGGTCGCGGCCTGCGCGCATGTGGTTTTGGTTCAATGAGTGGGCCGGGGCGCGCGTCGCGCATCACCTGGTCGCGGATCATCCGGAGATCGCCCGGCACCTTTCCCGGCATACGGCCTCCGACAAAATCACGGTCATCCCGTATGGCGCGGACCCGGTAACTGCCGCCCCGTTGGGCCTGATCCAAAAATACGATCTGCGCTCCGATGCCTACTACCTTTTGATTGCCAGGCCCGAGCCGGAGAATTCCATCCTGGAAATCGTGCGTGCCTATTCGCTGCGCCGGCGTGGCATGCCGCTGGTGGTATTGGGGAATTACCAGCCCAACGGCACTCGTTATCAAAAAATGGTGCTGGAGGCCGCGGGACCCGAGATACTGTTCCTGGGAGCCATCTTCGACCGCGACATCGTCAAGGCTTTGCGCTTCTACGCTCGCGGATATTTTCACGGACACCGCGTCGGTGGAACGAATCCATCTTTGGTCGAGTCGCTCGCCGCCGGCAACGCCGTGATTGCCCACGACAATCGCTTTACGCGCTGGGTTGCGGGGGAAGGTGCGCGGTACTTCCGCTCCTGCGAGGACGTCGATGCGTTACTAAATTCGCTGAACGCCGATCCGAAACAATTGGTCGCCATGCGAGAGGCCAGCCGCACGAGATATCGCGAATCATTCACCCAGGATAAGATCTTGACCGCGTACGAGGAACTACTGCTGCAGTTCGAGCCCGCCGTTTCCTCTACACAACCGGTGCCTTACGTACCCCAAAAAGCTAAGTCAGCCGCCAGCAGTTAAGCGGGCGTTTGCGCTTTTGTTTGCCACGCCGGCAAATTCGCGAAGGAGACTGCTTTCATGAGCACTGCACGCACGGGTCTTCGTGCTGTTTCTGAGGAGCATTCCGAGATTCGGGATACCTCGATCCGCGGACAACGCGTCGAATTGCATCAGATCGGCAGCGCTCTCGCTACCCATCCGGGCCTCGATTTTGCGACGGCGATCTCCGGCGTCTGGCAGGAGGGAGAGTACCGGCTTGTGGCGTATGTTCTTCCTAAAGAGGATGCAGCGGCTCCCACGGTGCGCGAACTGCAGAAACATCTGCTGCACAGCCTGCCGGAGCAGATGATCCCGGGCGTCTTCGTTCGATTGTGTGCGCTCCCGTTGTCGCCGAATGGGAAACTTGATCTGGCGCTGCTGCCGCAGCCAACCGCCGCGAACATGCTGCCCGGCAGGCCTGCGAAGGCTCCGCTTACTCCCATGGAGGAGAAGTTGCTGACCATGGTGCGAAGCCTTCTCAAGAACGATGGGCTCGCGGCGGAAGACAACTTCTTCCTCGCCAGCGGAGACCACCTCTTAGGCATGCAGGTGGTGACGAGCATCCAAAATGCCTTCGGCATCGAATTTACCTTGCAAGAGCTTTTGGAAGCGCCCACGGTGGAGCGTCTCGCTTTGGCGATCCAGACGGAACAGCGAGGACAGCGCATAGCCAGGATTTGGGCGGAACTGTTAGGACGAAATCACTGCGGGCTGGATGAGAACGTCTTCGACTTGGGCGGCCACCTTTCACTGGTTTTCGCTCTACAGGAACGTATTGCCGAAGAGTTCGGCCAACTCATACCCATTTCTCGACTAATTCAGAATTCTACAGTTCGTCGGCAGGCGGAGCTCACACTAGAAATGTCGATGGTTGAGCCAGCGTTACCGCCCGGCGTTCTCTCGTATCAGCCCCATGGAACTCGCCCGAGTTTGTTCTGGGTCCACTACTTGAACATAAACCTGGCCAAGGAATTCAGCGACGATCAACCGATCTTCTTGGTCACGCTTACCGCAAATGACTTGGCATCGCTGGGCGAACGACCTGCCCTCCGGAGCATCGCCTCCTGCCTGGTCGGCAAGATCGTGGCCACGCAATCGAAAGGGCCGTTTAACATCGGGGGTCTGTGCATTGGTAGCGTCCTCGCCTACGAGATTGCCTGCCAGTTGCGCGCGGCTGGGCACGAGGTAGCTCTTCTTGTGCTCCTGGACGCGCCCAGTCCACCTTACTTGAAGTCGTATAACTCGCCGACCGGCAGGTTGCGCCGGGCGCGCTATCTCCTGGGGAGAAATGTGCGATTAGGTTTGCGGGAGACCTTATTTAATCTTCGCAAACGCTTGACCAAGTATTTAGCGACTTCGGAGAAAGCGAGAGTCGCATGGACGGAGCTCAGCAAAGCTCAGGGGCTCATCGAAACAGCGGCCTTTGCGTATCAGCCCGAAAGCTACCACGGAGAAGTTCTTCTGCTGATACCTTCTGAAGCAACTTCTCATATGAACTTCCTTCCTGGATGGCAGGCGGTTATCCCCCACGGTCTCCATGCCACGTACGTGGATGGACACCACCGCGAGCTGATGACCGTGCAAAACGCGCGAAGCATCGCGGACGAGATCGGCTCTCACCTCATCTCGAGATATTGAAGACGTCAATCTTGTAGCGCTGACATCCTGACTATTCCTCGGTAAGCGCACACTGGAGCAGTCCGCTTGGTACAAACGGCAGGGGCTAGAGGCGTTTGATTGTGGCGAACCATGCTGGGGTGCCCTGGGGGCCGTGGAATCTGGTGTGGACGCGGTCTGCGGCGATGAAGGAGATACTCCAGCCAGTGGTGGGGTGGAAGGCGGAAGTTAGGTCTTCGTGCCGAACGGGGTGGGGGCCGGCGTCGGGGCCTTGGTCGCTGAAACACAACACATATAATGTGCCATTCTGCGCGGTAACCGAGGCCAGACTCGCCACGTAGGCGGCTCGCTCGTCGCTGTCGAAGGTGTGGAAGAGGCCGCTGTCCAGAACAGTGTGAAACGTGCGGCCCAAACGTTCGAGGTGGAGGGCGTCGGCTACTTCAAAAGAGATTGCCAGGCCGCTGTCTTGGGCTTTCGCCCGCGCCATGGCCAGCGCGGTTCCGGCAACGTCCACGCCGAGGACCGAGAGTCCTAGCTTGGCTAGGTGGAGAGCGTTTTCGCCGGTGCCGCAGCCGGCATCCAGGACGGTGCCGGTGAATCCGCCTGCGGAGGCTACGCGCACGATGGCTGGCTGCGGCTCGCCGACGTCCCAAGGGGCGGGGCCGTCGTGGTAGGAGGCGTCCCAGGGGCGCCCGGCCATGCGTTCATGGCTGGTTGGTCGCCGACCGGCGTAGGGATCCGCAGATTGCTTTTCAGAGCGCTGTGTCATCTTCCTTTCCTCCCGGCTATGCGATCCGTGCGGCCCACTCTAGCACCCGTCTCACACCACACGCCTCATTTCGTTCGAATGGTAACGCATCAATAAATTAACTTGACAACAGCTTGTTCACACGCTAAAATTGGTTGTGATACTCGTAAAGCAGCCCCGCCCCCGCCTCCATCTCGCCAAAAACCCCCAATTTTTGCCCCTTTGTTTTCATAACGATACAAATTGCTNNATACAAATTCCCCTACCGTACACCGCAAACCCCTCCAAACAATCCCTAACGAAGCGTCCTGGCCATTGTCCCTTACCATCTCTAGCTTCCAGCCTTTTGCACGCAAGAAAGGCCGGCCGTCCAAAAGTCCTGCGGCGAAGGGTGCTAGTCACCTGTAGGCGACAGGGGTACGGGCGGGACGTTGACTCCGGCTTGGCGGGCTTCCAGAATGACTTGGCGGGTTACTGGCGGCGTTGTTGGGGCTGTCACGAGTTGAGGATATTGGCCTAGACGCTGGCTAACCCTGGGTTGGCGCGGTTGTGGTACCGCGAAACCGTTGCAGTTATGGCATAGCGAAACCGTTTATGGCACAAGAACCGAACATTGTGGAAACGGCCGTGGCCCGCGCGTTGCGGGACAATCTGGAGCGCATCCAGAGGACTACCGAAGAGTTGCACCACGCAGTAAACGACGTGGTGTCGGCATGCGGGAGCAATAAGCCGACGAATGCGTTGCCACCGATGTTGCGGGCACAGACGGCGGCGGCGTCGATCGCGGCGGCGCTGGAAGTGCTGACGAGATTTGTGACGGCGTCGTTGCAGACGGGGACACGATCATCGGTGGAGCGGCCCGTTGCGGAACGCTCTCCCGCGGAAGGGGCAGTGCGCGAAACGCAGGCTATGGACTTTGCGCCCAGCCGCGCTGCGACGGCGCAAGCGCGGGTGGCTCCTGCGCGGGTGTTGCCGGGGCACCCGGCATCGATGGCGGCGCAACGCGCGGAGCCAGAGGTTGAAGAGACGCACGCGCTTCCGGAAACGCACATTGAGGAATTGGAGCATGAAGGCGCGAATTTTGAGGCACCGCTAGAGGTACCGTATGATGCGGCGCATGAGGAGCCGGCGGCGGCGCTGGCACAAGATGCGGCACTGAATGGCGATTTCGACATCAATCGCCTGACGCCGGAAGAGCAGGAGTTGCACCGGCGGGCGAATCGCGTGGCCAAGGTTTCGATGCAGGATATCAAGATGCTCCGGCCGGAGCAGGTGAAGCAAGGCCGCGAGCATGGCGATCTGTGCATCCGATTGAAAGACGACATTGAAAAAGCACATCGCGAATACGACCGACGATTCCGGCCCATCATGGATCACCCGGTGGATTATTTTTACCGCTGGATGGTGGAGATTCTTGCCGAGGGCGACGCACACGCGCTTGGCGAATATCCCTACGCAACGTCCGCGACTCGACGCTAAAGAAAAACTAAACGCCCGACGCTGGAGTGAGGGGCGCGAGCGATGGTTGAGGTGTGTGCGGTTTTCGGGGCGCATTGGGCGTGGTTGCGCCGCGGTGACGCTGAGTTACGCGATGCTGTTCGCCGGGCTGCCTGCGAATGCGGGAATGATTTTCGCGTGGCCGAATTCCGCTGGGCAAAATTCCAAGGGGCAAACGAGCGCGGGGCAGAGTGCGGCGCCTGCCGCCAAGACAACCCCTAGGAAAAGAAAAACTGCCAAGCGTCCGATCGTACCTTGTCGGATTGGGTGTAAGACGACCACCAGTGTGCCGGATAGCGGCGCAACCACGCCTGAAGAGATGGCGTTGCAGAAGGAAATGTCTGAGCTGGCCCACGAGGTGCACTCCGGTGCGGCGGGAGCGTACGAGAAACTTTCGGCGTTTGCTACGAAGAACAGCGCGAATGTGTGGGGCGCGCGGGCGGCGCTGGCGCTGGGGTACGACGACTATTCGCGGAATCGCGCGGCGCAGGCGGTGGCGTGGCTCGGGAAGGCGCAGAACGATACGCTGCTGCGGGAGTACGCGCTGTATTGGGACGCGCAGGCGAAGCGGGCGCTGAAGCGCGATGCGGAGAGTTTTGCGGATTTGACGGCGATGGCGAAGGATTATCCGAACACGGCGATTAAGGAGCAGTTTCTGGAGGCGTACGTGCCGGAAGCGGATGCGCTGGGTAAGCCGCAAGAGGCGCTGGCGGCGCTGAATGCCTATGGCGCGACTGGTTCGCGGCCGGCACTGCTGCTCGAGCGGGCGCAGGCCTATCAAGCGATCCATCAGTATGCGAAGGCGGCGAAGGATTATCAGACATTGTTCTATGGATTTCCGCTGAGCGATGAGGCTAAGGCTGCGGGGACGTCATTGGCGGCGATCGCCAAGATTCTGGGTAAGGAATATTCGTATCCCGGCGTGGAATTGCAGGCGCAGCGGGCACAGCTTTTCTTTGACGCGCACAAGTGGAAGGAAGCGCGGGCGGAGTACCAGAAATTGCTGGGGATGCTGAAGGATCCGGCGAATCCGACGCGACAGCTGGCGCAGTTGCGGATGGCGGAGTGCAGGCAGTATCCGAAGGCGGCGCCGTCGGAGTTGGCGAAGGTTTCGGCGACGGATGCGGAGGTGGATGCGGAGCGGATTTATGCGCTGTCGCAAGCGTATCGTTCGGAGAAGAACGAAGGAGAGATGCTGGCGCAAGTGGAGCTGGCGCAGAAGACGTATCCGAAGAGCAAATGGACAGAAGAATCGCTGATGGCGTCGGGAAATTTTTATTGGGTGGCGCTGCAGCGAGAGAAGGCGGTGGGGTACTACCAACAGGTGGTGGATGGATTTGCCGATGGCAAGAATGCGCTGAATGCGGAATGGCGCGTGGCGTGGATGGCGTTCCTGGATAAGCAGGTGGACGCGGATGCGCGGCTGACAGCGTTTTTGCTGAAGTATCCGACGTCGGGAAATGCCGTGGATGCGGTGTATTGGCTGGGGCGAAGCGCGGAACGTGGGGGCAATCCGGGCCATGCGCGCGCTTACTACGAAAAAGCGATGGATCGTTTTCCGCAGACTTATTTCGCGCACGCAGCCGCAGCGCGGCTGGCGAAATTGCCCGCGGGGGAAGCAGAAGCTGCGGAGGTGCTGGCGAAGATTCCCGCGGCGCCCGTCTTGCGGGCGTTTGATGAGCCGATCGGACCTCCCATGGCGGGGCATTGGAGCCGGGCGCAGGCGCTGCGGAGCATCGCGTTTGATAGTTCGGCGGAACTCGAGCTGAAGGCCGCGTTTGCGGCGACCGGTTCGCCGCGATTTTTACTGGAGGCCGCGCAGGCGGCGTTTGATCAGGGACATTTTGGGACGGGGATGGCGTATGGGCGGTTGATGGTGCCCAATTTTGATGCGCGGAAGATTGAGGATATTCCCGTGGCGGCGTGGAAGACCTTGTATCCGCTGCCGTATGAAGCGGCGTTGCGGCGGGAAGCGGCGCGAAACAATTTTGACCCGATGTTGGCGGCGGGGTTGATTCGGCAGGAATCCACGTTTCAGGCGGATGCGGTTTCGCACGCGAATGCGATTGGGTTGATGCAGGTGCTGCCGAAAACGGGAAAAATCCTGGCCAAGCAGCTCAAGGTGAAATACGCCAAAAACATGCTGTTCCAGCCCGATTATAATTTGGAGCTTGGCATGATCTACATTGCGGAACTGCTGCGCGCCACCGGCGCACCGGAATACGCCGCCGCTGCCTATAACGCCGGCGAGGACCGCATCGCCCTCTGGAAGTCCGAACGCAACTACGAAGAAATCCCCGAGCTAGTCGAATCCATACCGTTTACCGAAACGCGCGAATACGTGCAGGTAGTTTTGCGCAACGCCGAAGTCTACCGCGCCGTCTACGGTACCGGAACCGCGCCCGGCGCCGCCCCAGCCTCGGTAGCCCGCAGTCGCTGAATCTGCCTGTGGTCGCTGTGGTTGCGGATTGCGCAGTTCGGTTTTCGAGATTTTCCTAGAGTGAAAGTATTGAAGATGGCCAAGTCTGACATGTCAACTTCGCTGGACCTCGATCTGCTGCGCGCTTACGAGGCTGCGGGACCAGAGGAGAAGCGTAAATTGCAGGCCTCACTTCAGAATTGGCTTCGCGAACAAGCGGCATCGATTCCGTCCGTTGGAAGAACTAATGGATGAAGCCGGGAAAAGAGCCCAGGCTCGCGGGATGACGCCGGCGATTTTGGAATGCGATTCTCAAAGGCGTGTGATTGCGCTGCGTCTACAACAATCGATCGAGACGGGACCATCGCGCAGCCGCTAAATTGCCAACAGCGAAGCGCACAGCGAGGCTTGGCTGTGCCACGACCTCGTCCTCTTTTGTCCTCCCCACGGTTGCGATCGTTCCACGTCCGAAAGCCTGATTTGCCACCGAAGGCCCTGTCCGGCTGGGCAGGTATTTCAAAACAAAGCACATAGCGGCGTACTGGAGCGAGTCGGCTATTGCGTTTAAGGGGTGCTAGGACTTAGGATTACGTCTCAAGGCGGCGTGTCGTTTCAGTTTCAAATAGAGGCAGGCCGCCACTGTGCCGCTGAGTTGCATCCAATGACTAGCGGGCATTTTTGTTCGGATTGGTCACGGGAGAGCATCTTCCTCAAGTTGCAGGCGTTGTCGCTGATGACGCTTCTACACGTTCTATACGAATGACCGTTGACGCGAGACATTAGAAAAGGCAATACTTTCGGCCGGATGAAAAAGTTTGCGGCGAAAGACCAATTAGAGGTGGGAATGGCGAGCCGTCAAATAGCGAAAACGATTCTAGCAGCTACTCTAGCGACGGTTTGCGCCATGCCACTACCGGCCGCGCCTGCAACGCCCGCAACGGCTACCCACCACACCACGCACGCGCGTTATGCGGGTGTTCCGACGTTTGCAAAATCCGGCGGCGACGACATGAGCGCGTTTGACGATCCCATNNATTGCGTTTGGCGAAGGCTACATTCCGTGCTCGACGATCAAGCCGACGATTGCGCTGGCGGCGCTGGAAGAGAATGTGATTAACCGCGACACCATGCTGCGCGTGAGCCGCCGGAAATACATGAACCTGACGGAAGCGATGGCGCACTCGAATAACGAATTTTTCGAGGAACTTGGCCGGCGCATGGGGTACGACACCGTGGCGAAGTATGCGCGGTTGGTGGGTTTGGGCGAGTTGGCCGGGTACAACCTGCCGGAAGAGCATCCGGGAGCGTTTCCTTCGGCGCCGCCGGCGTTTGGCGGGATTGCGCGCATGTCGAGTTTCGGCGAAGGCATTCAGATGACGCCGCTGCAACTGGTTTCGCTGGCGGCGGCATTTGCCAACGGCGGGACGTTGTATTACCTGCAGTATCCGCGCACGGCGGAAGAGGTGGAGAGTTTTCAGCCGCGCGTGAAGCGCGACTTGAACATCGGGCCGATTCTGCCGGAGATTCGTGAAGGCATGCTGGCGGCGGTGCTATATGGTACGGCGCGCTCGAGNNCGGCTGGGCTGGTTCGTGACGTATGCGGATGAGATTCATCCGAAGATTGCGCTGGCCGTTTTGCTGCGCGGCAATACGCGCCGGGTGAAGGGTCCGACGGCGGCGGAAGTGGCCGGGCGGATTTATCGGCGGCTGCGCGAAGAGAATTATTTTTCGAAGGCTGCACCCATGCTCGCTACAACGGTCGGAGCCGCCATCAGCCAATAGGTTCCATTCTACTTTCGCAGCTGGAAAATCACATCAATCGTGGTGGTCACTTCGGCAGCTTGGCCATTGATTATCGTCGGGGAGTAGCGCCACTTTTTTACCGCCATTAGTGAAGCCTGGGCCAAGGAGCAGTAGCCCGTTTCTACGAGCAACTCCTCGACACTTCCGTCTTTTCCGATAAGCGCGTGCAGATGCACCTTACCCTCTAGTCTTTCACCCCTGGCAGTGTCGGGATAGTCGGGCTGCACGCGGTTCAGCAGTCTTGCGGCCGCCACATTTCCGCCCAACAGGACCCGTGAACCGGCGTTCTCGTCGTTATTCGGGACATCGGCATATTTTGTGACGCCTCCGTGGGTTTGAAAGTAGTTCCACGGTTTCGGTTTGCCCACAAGGCGAAATGCTCCGCTCTCGTAGACAATAGGCCAAAGCCGGAAATAGCGGGTGCCGTTGGAAAAGCGCAAATCGTAAAAGGGCGTTGAGGTCTTGCGTGCCTGTAAGAGTCCGAAGGTATCTTCGCCGTCATTGTCGCTGCAATTTGCAGTCTCAAAGCGCCTGGCGGCGACGCTGCTGTTGCCGGCCTGCATAGTTTTTTTGACGAAATTCAGTAAGCCTTGCGGCATTTGCGCTCTTTCGGCTTGATAGGCGGCGATTTCCTCCGCCCCGGAATAATTCCCGAATGTTGTGTGATACCAGGCGGCCGGATCGTCGAGGACTATCGACTTGGCTAAGGCCAGCGCTTTTTCCGGTTCGCCTTTTCGCAGAGCGCTCTCGATGTCTTTCCCGAGGTGCTCCAGGCCGCCGGTGTTATCGGGATAGCTTGGTACCGTTATAGCCGAAGTAGCGCTGCTCGACGGCGCTGCAGCGGTTTGCGCGACCATGGGCGAGGAGAACGGCAAAACGAACAGGCTAAGCAAGCTCGGTAGAAGCATTGGACCGGGAGTTTTCATCGTTTGGTGAAAAAGAAGGGGCGGCCTTTCGCGATGTGAACAACAGGCGAAATCATAACACTCGAGGTAAGGACTGCAGAACCGGCTCACAAGCTTTGCCAGACTGAAAGTCTCTGGAATGTAGTCTGTTACTTCTTGGTTTTTACCGCATCCAATCGCTAACACTGCGTCTAGCGCCCCCGGCCCATGGATGATTCCCGCAAACGCGAACTATTTGGTCCTCTTGGGGATGTGGATCCTCTTCCGCCCAGTTTGCTCGCCAAGACTCCGTCACACGAACATGTCAAAACACTGGCGCTGCTGCAGGACATCAGCCGGGATTTTTCGCCGCTGACCAGCCTGGACGATTTGCTGCGCGCCATCGCGGAGCGCATCAAGCGCGCGGTGAACTACGACGTGTTCAGCGTGATGTTGTGGAGCGAGGAGCGGCAATTGCTGCAGACGATTTTTGCGATGCGCTATGAGGAGTCGATCCCGGCGCGGCTTAGTTTGGGATTGCACGAGGGGCTTACGGGTTCGGCGGCGGCCTTGCGCACACCGTTGCGGGTGAACGACGTACTGAGTGATTCGCGATATATCCGCTCGGCCGCGGGAGTGGAGGTGCGCTCGGAGCTGGTGGTGCCGCTGCTGCGGCAGGACCGGCTGATTGGCGTGCTGGATTTCGAGAGCGCCGCAACGCACGCTTTTTCCGCGGAGCATGAACGCATGCTGGCGACGCTGGCGCCGTTTCTGGCGGTGGCGCTGGAGAATACGCGGCTCTACGAAGAGGCGCGCACGAGCCAGTTGCGGCTGCAAAACGACTTGGATACCGCGCGGGAGATTCAACTGCAGTTGCTGCCGACCGGGGCGCGGGAAATTCCGGGGCTGGACCTGGCGGCGGCGTATCTGCCGGCGCGCGACTTGGGCGGAGATTTTTACGATTTTCTGCCCTATGGAGAGGGAAAGCTGGCGGTGGGACTCGGGGATGTGTCCGGCAAAGGTACGGCCGCGGCGCTGTATGGTTCGCTGGCGATTGGGATGCTGCGCGAGCATGTGGTAACGCACCTGTGTCCCCCGGCGGAGATGCTGGCGACGTTGAACGATCGATTGCAGGGCGGGCGGCTGGAGGCACGATTTATCGCGATGCTGTTCGCGGTGTACGACGCGCCAACACGGAAGCTGACGATGGCCAACGCGGGGTGCCCGTATCCGCTGGTGTTGCGCGGGGGCGAGGTGCGGGAGCTGCATCTGGAGGGGATTCCGTTGGGACTTTTTGCCGGCACGGAGTACGACCAGGAGACTTACGAACTGCAGCAGGGAGACGTGGTGGTGTTCGCCTCGGACGGGATTCTGGAGTCTGACAACGCGCGTGGAGAAGAGTTTGGTGCGGAGCGGCTGGCGGAAGTGCTCGCAGCGGCACGGGCGGAGGAAACGGCGCGCGAGATTACCGCGCGGATTATCGCGGCGACGGATGCGCACAGCGGGCCAGGATGGGCGCCGCATGACGACCGGACGCTGGTGGTGTTGCGAGTGAATGACGAGCCGGCGGCGGATTACACACGGCTGCCGATTATTTATTAGGCGTTGCTGAGTAGGTTGCAGTGGAGCCTGGGCAGGACAAAGCTCACAGGCTGAACAGGTTGCGGGAAAACTTACAAAAGGCGACCGCCTCAGAAGGCGGCCGCTACAAGAGAAAAGCTCACAGGCTGAAGCCTGTGCTACAAAAGACTCGAGTTTGCGCAGGGACCAAAGGTGCCTATTGCACTTGCCAGGTGTCGCCAGCGCGGAGGAGTTTGGTTAGGTCGCCGGGGCCGCGTTTGGCGATTACTTCTTGCACTTGCGCGTTTAAGACTTCTTCCCAGCGCGGTTGGTCATTCCAGTTGCGGAGCACGCCGATGGGAGTCGGGAAGCCTTCGCGCTTTTCCATTTGCGCGAGCGCGAAAGCGTAGGCGGGGTTGGAATGGTGCATGTCGTGAACGAGCAGGTCGTTTTCCGTGGTGCCATTGCCGAGCTGCACGACTTCCAGTTCCATGCCGATCATGCGAATGCCTTTGTCGCGATTTTTGCCGAAGACCATGGGCTTGCCGTGCTCGAGGTGAATGACGTGTTCGCTGCGCGCCTCGCGTTCGGTGAGGGAAAACCACGCGCCGTCATTGAAGATATTGCAGTTTTGCAGGATTTCGATGAAGGCGGAGCCGCGATGCGAGGCGGCGGCTTTGAGCGTGTCCTTGAGGTGCTGTTGGAAGACGTCGACGCTGCGGGCTACGAAGGTGGCTTCCGCGCCGATGGCCAGGGCTAAGGGATTGAAGGGGCGATCCACCGAGCCGAAGGGCGTGGATTTGGTTTTCTTGTTTACTTCGGATGTGGGGGAATACTGGCCTTTGGTCAGGCCGTAAATTTTATTGTTAAAGAGCAAAACTTTCAGCCCGACGTTGCGGCGGAGCATGTGGATGGTGTGATTGCCGCCGATGCTGAGGGCGTCGCCGTCGCCTGTGGCGACCCACACTTCGAGGTCCGGGCGGATGGCTTTGATGCCGGTGGCTACGGCGGGGGCGCGTCCGTGGATGGTGTGGAAGCCGAAGGTGTTCATGTAATAGGGGAAGCGGCTGGAGCAGCCGATGCCGCTCACGACTACGAAATTTTCGCGCTTGATGCCAAGTTCGGGGAAGACGGACTGCACGGCGGAGAGGATGGCGTAGTCACCGCAACCGGGGCACCAGCGGACTTCTTGATCGGTTTGGAAGTCTTTTTTTGTCAGGACGGGGAGTGCGGTGGTGGTCATTTTTTTTTGCTAGTCCTCTTTGACTACTTACGTTATGCGGCGGCTTTGCTCTCGTGTCTTTTGCTTCCTTTTACTCGATATATCTTGCTGCCGCTTGACGCTGCACAGGCAGGAGTGCCTGTGCTACTTAAAGGCCTAGAACCTCTTCGATCTTTTGTTCTAGTTCGGATTGCTTGAAGGGACGGCCTTGGATTTTGTTTAAACCTTCGGCATCGATTAGATATTTGGCGCGTAAGAGCCAGAGGAGCTGGCCCATGTTTAATTCGGGGACTAACACCTTTTTATAGCGCTTGAAAATTTGCGCGAGATTCGCGGGCAGCGGATTGAGGTGGCGCAGGTGGACGTGGCCGATGCGGCGGCCTTGGGCGCGCTGCGCTTTTACTGCGGCGGTGATAGAACCGTGCGTGGAGCCCCAAGCTACAATGAGCAGATCGCCTTCTTGATCGCCTGCGGAGACGGCGTCAGGAATGTCTTGCACGATGCCGGCTACTTTGGCCGCGCGGATGCGCACCATGTTTTCGTGATTCAGAGGCTCGTAGTTGATGTTGCCGGTGACGTCCTGTTTTTCGAGGCCGCCGATGCGATGTTCGAGGCCGGGGGTGCCCGGGATGGCCCACGGACGAGCCAGCGTGTCGGGGTTTCGCTTGTACGGTTTAAACCCTTCAGGATTTGTTGCGAAGCGCACCGGGATTTCCGGGATGTCGTTGACGTCGGGGACGCGCCACGGTTCGGCGCCATTCGCCAGGTAGCCATCGGAAAGAAGAATGACCGGGACCATGTATTTCACCGCGATGCGGCAGGCTTCGAGGGCGGCCCAGAAGCAGTCGCCGGGCGTGGCGGCGGCGATGATGGGGATGGGAGCTTCGGAGTTGCGACCGAACATGGCTTGGAGGAGGTCGGCTTGTTCGGTTTTGGTGGGGAGGCCGGTGGAAGGCCCGCCGCGCTGGACGTTTACGATGACCAATGGGATTTCGATGGCGACGGCTAGACCGAGCGCCTCCGATTTCAGGGCCATGCCGGGGCCGGAGGTAGTGGTTAGCGCCAACGCGCCGGCGTAGGCGGCTCCGATGGAACTGGTGATGGCGGCGATTTCGTCTTCGGCCTGGAAGGTCATGACGCCGAAGTCTTTGTATTGGCTGAGTTCGTGGAGAATGTCGCTGGCCGGCGTGATGGGATAGCTGCCTTGGAAGAGCTTGAGGCCCGATTTTTGCGAGGCGGTGACGAAACCGAGGGCCAGGGCCTGATTGCCGCTGAGATTACGGTAGAGGCCGGGCGTCAGGTGCGCTGGAGGGATTTCGTAGCTGATCTGGAAAGCTTCGGTGGCTTCGCAGTAGGAATAGCCGGCCTTCATGGCGAGTTGATTGGCTTCGACGAGCAACGGCTTTTTGCTGAACTTGTCGTGGATCCAGCGCTCCGTGGAGTCCATGGAGCGGTTGTAGAGCCAGTAGCACATGCCGAGGGCGAAGAAATTCTTGCAGCGGTCCATGGACTTGGCGTCGAGGCCGAGGTGTTCAAGGGCGCGGCGGGTGAGGCGTTCGAGTTCGACCGGGAAGAGGCGGAACTTGTCGAGGGAATGATCTTCGAGCGGGTTAACCGTCATTTGCGCTTTGCGGAGGTCGTTTTCGGTGAAGCTGTCGGAATTGACGATGAGAATGCCGTTGGCTTTGAGGTCCGGGAGATTGACGCGCAGGGCGGCGGGATTCATGGCGATCAGGACGTCGATGGCGTCGCCGGGTGTGTTGATGTCGTCGGAAGAGAAATGGAGCTGGAAGCCACTGACGCCGGGGAGCGTGCCTGCGGGGGCGCGGATTTCGGCGGGATAGTCTGGGAAGGTGGCGATGTCGTTGCCGTAGAGAGCGACGGTATTGGTGAATTGGCTGCCGGTGATCTGCATGCCGTCGCCGGAATCGCCGGCGAAGCGGATGACCGCGCGGTCGATGACCTCGCGGCGGGTTTTTGGCAGCGGTATATCGGTTACAGTCGACATATTTACCCAAGTCCTCGTTCAGGCCGCGCAAGGGTACGGCGGGAAAACCTCCCGCGGTGGCAACTGGGCGCGACCATCGTGTTTGGAAACTGTGCAGTGCGGCGGCCATACAGGACAATGCAGGAGCGTACCGCACAAAACCTAATCTAAAGAATACCATACCGCCGATTCGGCGGATGGACGCATCACGCTTCTTTAGATGATTCTGCGGGCAACGGTGCCACCTGAAAACGCTCGCTAGGCATTCACCTGCCAAGCGTCGCGACAATTGCGTGGGTTAGCTTCCAGAAGCGCTGGCACCGGTGAAGGTGAAAGAGCGGACGGCGGTGGCTTCGTCGCGGTCGATGGTAAATACCTTATTGAGCGAGGTAGCGATCAGCAGGTCATTCACCATGGGACTGAGTTCCGCGAGCCTTAGTTCGCCGCCGTGTTTGCGGATGGCCATGTGACTGCGCACCAGTTCGCCGATTCCGGAACTGTCGATGAAATTCACCTCTTTGAGATTCAAGACCACCTTTGTGCCGCCCTCGGCGAGCAATGCGGAGATGGCTTCGCGCAACAAGGTATTGCCAGCGCCAAAGGCGATTTTTCCGCGCAGGTTGAGCACCGTGACGCCGCCAACGTCGCGAGAGCTTACTTGCGGCTTGGAGGCTGTGGCAGGCTGAATGCCCAGTCCCAAGCGGTCGAGCACTGCGGAGGCGGAGCCGAGCACTTCGTGAAACTCGCTCTGCACCAGAACGACGGAGCGGCCGCTCTTCAGTACCTCCAGCAGGTGTTCCGCCTCCCCCGCGGCTTTATCGGTGCTGGTGGGGCTCGGCTTGGCGGGGTCGTGGGAAATCTGCTCGCCGAGTGCGCTGCCCGCTCGGGAGCCGAGAAAGCCCAACAGCGCGGCGCCGCCTACGCCCAGAGCGAAGACCTGCCCGAAACCTGGGATGAGCGCCAGGGCCGCACCGACGCAGCCTGCGGTCACACCTACCGCTCCGCCCATAAAACCGCCGACGTATTGGCCGAGATCTTTTCCGAAGCTCATGGCTTCGCTTTCCGAGCGGGTGAGGAAAATGATGGATTCCTGCGGGACGTGCTGCTCGACGAGTGTTTTTACGGCCTGTTCCGCGCGTTCGCGCGAATCGAAAATGCCAATGGCGGTTTCCATAGCTATACCTCCAGCGCTTTTCGGTCCCAAGTAACCGAGATGCTGGGGCCATTCTTGCCAATCAAAGCGCTTTGTCAAGCGGAATTGGGTACTTTTCAGAGATGCGGAGAGGGCCGTACGCAAAACCAATAGGCGTACTAGCCGTGCTGCGCGGCGGAAACGACTAAAGAATTTGCCTTGAACTTCGCCTTGTGTTCGCCTAAAGGAGTTGAGGAGTTTCGCTGGCCGTTCGGGTCCGGAGCCGCGCTATCCGGCACTGTTGTAGGAAGGAGCGGGAAGCAATCGCTAGCTTGCGGATTGCGCAGCGGCGCCGAGGAAATGTTTGCGGTAAAAGAGCAACAGGACCAAAACTCCCGCCACAAAGGCAATCCCAATCAACATGCCGATAGACATGAACCCGGTGATATCCGGCTGGGTAACCGATGCGGGGGGCTGAATAGAGCTATTGATTTCCCGAACAGAGGCCATCAGCGCCGCTCGAAGCGTCCGGATTTAGCGCGCTCGTTAAGCCACTCGCGAACCAAAAGCACTGCATATCAATATCGTCAGAACACTGCCGGCGATGGCCACGATAGCGGCGGGGATGATAGATGCCGAGGGCGAGGGTTTTCGTTCAAGAGCCATGGGACTGGATATATATCACCTTTGGACTAGCAGGGAAGCTCACGGATTGCGACGTCCTTGCAAACTCACGCTTGACGTTCGCCTGTTGTTCGCCTAAAGTGGGTTGTGGAGTTTCGCTCGCTGTTCGCGTCGGGAGGCGTGCTTATGGCTCTTACCAAACGGCAAAAAGAAGTGTTGGATTATTTGGTTTCGTTTGAGACGAAGCATGGGTATGCGCCGAGCTTTGAAGAGATTGGCAAGGGGCTGAAGCTGACGTCGCTGGCGACGGTGCACAAGCATATTTCGACGCTGGAGAAGAAGGGCTTCATTCGGCGCGGGTATAACCAGAGCCGGTCGATCGAGATTTTGCAGTTGCCGCGGTCGGTGAAGGAACAAGTGATCGAGCGCCGCATTCAAGAGTTGCCGCTGCTGGGGCGAATTGCCGCGGGGCGTCCGCTGGAAGCGGTCGAAGAGCGCGAGACGCTGTCGCTCGGGGATTTTGCACGCGGGGGCAATTCGTTTGTCCTGCAGGTGAAGGGCAGCTCGATGATCGAAGACCACATTATGGACGGGGATTATGTGGTGTGCGAGCAGACGCAGGTGGCGAACGCCGGGGACATCGTGGTGGCGCTGATCGGCGGAGAAGAAGCGACGCTCAAACGTTTTTATCGTGAACCGGCGGGAAAGATCCGGTTGCAGCCGGCGAATTCAGAGATGGACCCCATTCTGGTGGCGGCCGCTGATTTAAAGATTCAGGGGCGGGTGATTGGGGTGCTGCGGAAGTATTAGTTTTCCGGTGGCTTACTAAATGGCGGAAGCCGCGGCGCGGCGGGCACGAAGCGTTGCTATTTGGATAGAAGGCTGGCCTGAAGTCCGGCGCCTACGGAAGCGGCGCGGCACTCCTTTCCCTTTTGAAATTCATCTGACAGTCGTGAGCTGACGCGAAGCTTTCCCCATTCGCTCGTTGCGAAGCATGAGTATTCCTATCAAACGGATAATCGCGCTCTTGTGTTGTGCGTCGCTGGTGTGCGCCGGCGCACCGCAGGCGGTGGGTTATGCCGTGCTGGCGCACGAGGCGATCATCGATTCGGCGTGGAAGGACAATATCGCGCCGCTACTCTTGCAGAGCTTCCCGAAAGCGACACCGGAGCAATTGAAGGTCGCGCAAGGCTATGCGTATGGCGGAGCGATTATTCAAGACATGGGTTACTATCCGCACGGCAGCAAACTGGTCAGCGATTTGACGCACTATGTGCGGAGCGGGGATTTTGTGCTGGCGCTGCTGCGGGATGCGCGCGCGAATAACGATCTGAACGGCTATGCCTTTGCGCTCGGAGCACTGGCGCACTATGCGGCGGATAACGATGGACACCGCATTGGGACAAACCGCGCCGTGCCGGTGCTGTACCCGAAGCTGAAGAAGAAATATGGCGACAGCGTGACGTATGAACAGGATCCGCTGGCGCACGTGAAGACGGAGTTTGGATTTGACGTGATCGAAGTGGCACAAAATCGCTACGTGCCCGCGGAATATCACGACTTCATCGGATTTTACGTGGATATTCCGCTGTTGGAGCAGGCGTTTCGCGAAACCTATGGGCTGGAGTTGAAGAGCTTGCTGGACAACGAGGATCACGCCATCAATTCGTATCGCCGCGACGTAAGCAACTTGCTGCCGAGAGCCACGCGCATTGCCTGGGCGTTGAAGAGCAAGGAAATCATGAGGGACGCGCCGGGAACAACGAAAAAGCAGTTTTTGTACAATCTTTCGCGCGCGAAATACGAAAAGGAATGGGGGCACGATTACCAACAGCCGACATTGGGCGACAGGATTCTGGCGTTTCTGTGGCGGTTGGTGCCAAAGATCGGGCCGCTGAAAGTGCTGGCGTTTCGCACGCCGACGCCGGAGACGGAGAAGATGTTTGAAGCCAGCTTCAACGCCACGATGGACCGTTACCGGAAGCTGTTGGCGGAACAAGGCACGGACCACTTGAAATTGGTGAACGATAATTTTGACACCGGGGAGACGAGTGGGCCCGGGGTGTATTTTCTGAATGACGAAACACACGCGAAATTGCTCGAGCTGCTGGCTAAGCAGAACTTTGCGACGGCGCCGGCGGATACGCGCGCGGAGTTGCTGGATTTTTACAGCCAGCCGGATGCGCCGTATGCGACGAAGGCCAAGCCAACAGAGTGGGCGCAGGTACAGGCGGAACTGGCCCAGCTTAAACAGGCGCCCCCGCCGGCAAATGCGACCACGGCTGGCGACTCCTTCGCAGTGCCGACCATCGGCGGTTCTGGTGTTTCGCCAAAGAACCCTTGAATAAATCGGGTATTGTGAAGCGCTCCTTTGTTAAACCTTCCAAGTAAAAAGCTGCGTTTATCCATCGAAAAATTGTCCATTACGTCGCGCGCGGCGCGTGAAACAATGTAAGATTCGCGCAACGCTTTTGTAACTTCCGATCGCCGCAATGGCGGTATGAAAGGGAAAGCAGCGCCGCTGGCATGAGCCCACGTCCGACAAACAAATTGCGCCCGATTAAGAAAGTGCTCGCGGCGAACCGCAGCGAGATCGCTATACGGATTTTCCGCGCGGCGAACGAGCTGGGACTGCGCACGGTGGCGATTTACTCGCAGGAAGATCGCNNCCGGGGTACGGATTTTTGGCGGAGAATGCGGCGTTTGCGCGCGCCTGCGAAAAGGCGGGGATTATTTTTATCGGGCCGGCGCCGGAGTTGCTGGAGTTGCTGGGCGATAAGACTGCGGCACGGCAATTGGCTGCGAGCGCGGGGGTTCGGGTGCTTCCGGGTACGGAGGAATCCGTTAAGTCGGCGGCCGAGGCGCAGAAGGTTGCCAAAGAGATCGGCTACCCAGTCATTGTGAAAGCGGCGATGGGCGGCGGCGGGCGCGGAATGCGCGTGGTGCGCGACGCATCACAGCTCGATGCGCTGCTCGAAGAGGCGCAGGGAGAGGCGCGGTCGGCGTTTGGCGATGCCACTGTGTTTCTGGAGAAATTTCTTCCCCGCGCGCGGCATATAGAAGTGCAGATTCTGGGCGATCAGCACGGACATTTGCTGCATCTGTACGAGCGCGATTGCTCCGTGCAGCGCCGGCACCAGAAGGTGGTGGAGGTGGCGCCCGCCGCGAACTTGCCGCCGCAAATTCGCGACGAGCTTTGCGCGGCTGCGCTGCAACTGTCGCGCAAGGCCGGGTACAGCAACGCTGGAACTGTGGAATTTTTGTACGACGTGGATGCCCGCAAGTGGTACTTCATCGAAGTGAATCCACGCATACAGGTGGAGCACACCGTCACGGAGATGATTACTGGCATCGACCTGGTGCGCTCGCAGATTCTGGTGGCGCAGGGGTACGAGCTGCACAAAGTGCCGCTGAACTTGCCGGCGCAGGCGGACATCCCTCTGCATGGTGCCGCATTGCAATGCCGCGTGACGACCGAGGATCCGGACAAGAATTTTGCGCCAGACTACGGAAAGCTTTCGACCTATCGTTCGCCGGCGGGATTTGGCATCCGGCTCGATGGCGGCACGGCGTATGCCGGTGCGCAACTGGCGGCGTATTACGATTCGCTGCTGGTGAAGGTGACGGCCTGGGGTTCCAATTTGCCGGAAGCTTGCCAGCGGATGGATCGTGCATTGCGGGAATTTCGCATCCGCGGCGTGAAGACGAATATTCCGTTCGTGGAAAACGTGGTGAACCACCCAAAGTTTCGTGCTGGCGAGGTCACTACGTCCTTTCTGGAGGACTATCCCGAACTGTTTAAGTTCCCGAGCCGCGGCGATCGCGCCACGAAGGTTCTGTCGTACTTGGGTGACGTGATTCTGAACGGAAATCCGGAGGTGAAAGGGAAGCCGCTCCCACCGCCGTATGAGGCGGCACCGCTTCCTGCGACTCTCGGAATTACGCCGCCGGCTGGGACGCGCCAACTTCTGCAGAAGCTGGGGCCGAAGAAATTCGCGGCGTGGGTGCGCCAGGAAAAGCGGTTACTCCTTACCGACACCACCTTGCGCGACGCGCACCAATCGCTGATGGCCACGCGGGTGCGCACGTACGATCTCTTGGCCACGGCCAGCGCGATTGCGCAGCGCGCGCCCAACCTTTTTAGTTTGGAGATGTGGGGGGGAGCGACCTTCGATGCCTCTCTGCGCTTTTTGCACGAGGATCCCTGGGCGCGGTTGCGGGCGCTGCGCAAACGCGTGCCAAACATCTGTTTTCAGATGTTGTTGCGCGGGGCCAACGCGGTCGGGTACGCGTCGTATCCGGACAACGTGATTACCGCGTTTGTGCGGGAAGCGTTTGCGCAGGGCATCGATATCTTTCGCATATTTGATTCTCTGAACTCCATCGACAATATGCGCGTGGCGATGGACGCGGCGCTGGAAAGCGGCGGGGTGTGCGAGGCGGCGATTTGCTACACCGGCGATATTCTGGATCGCGGGCGACCGAAGTATTCGCTGAAATACTACCTGTCGTTGGCCCAGCAACTGGAAAAGCTCGGCGCGCATTTTCTGTGCATCAAAGATATGGCGGGTTTGTGCAAGCCATACGCGGCCTACGAACTGGTGAAACGGCTGCGCGAAGAGATTGGCTTGCCGGTGCATTTCCACACGCACGATACCAGCGGGCTGAATGCCGCGAGCATTTTGAAGGCTTCCGATGCGGGCGTGGACGTGGCGGACGCGGCGGTGGCCTCCATGAGCGGGGGAACGAGCCAGCCGAATTTGAATGCCATCGTGGAAGCCTTGCGCAATACGCCGCGCGACACGCAACTGGACGTCGAGCTTTTGAACGAGTGTTCGGATTATTGGGAGACAGTGCGCGGGTATTATGCCGCGTTTGATTCCGGGCCAAAGTCTGGCTCGGCGCGGCTCTATCAGCATGAAATTCCCGGCGGGCAGTACACCAATCTGCGCGAGCAGGCTTCCGCGATGGGGTTAGGTCACCGCTGGCGCGAAGCCGAACGAATGTACGCGGAAGTGAACCAACTCTTCGGCGACATCGTAAAAGTGACGCCCAGCAGCAAAGTGGTCGGCGACATGACGTTGTTTTTAATGTCCAAAGAGATGCAGCCCGCGGACATCCTGAAACTGGACGCGTCGCACGACATTTCGTTTCCTAATTCCGTGGTGGAAATGTTTTCGGGTGTGCTCGGGGTTCCTCCCGGCGGCTGGCCGCCGAAGGTGCAACAAATCCTGCTGCGCGGTGCGGCGCCGCTGCAAGGTCGTCCCAGCGCGAATCTTCCCGCGGTGGATTTTGCTGCGGAGCAAAAGATGCTGGAGAAGACCACCGGTCACGTCATCCCGGCGGACGACCTGCTCAGCTATCTGCTCTATCCTGAAGTATTCTTGAAATACGATAAGTTTCGCCAGACATATGCCGACGTGAGTGTGCTGCCCACGCCGGCATTTTTCTACGGGCTCAAGTCCGGCGAAGAAATTACCGTGGAGATCGCCTCCGGCAAATCGTTGATCATTAAGTTTCTGACCATCAGCGAACCACATCCCGACGGGACGCGGACGCTGTTTTTTGAACTGAACGGCCAGCCGCGCGAGGTGACGGTACGCGACAAGGCATTGCGTGTGACGGAGCGCGCGCACCCGAAAGCCGATCCGGCGGACCCGGCGCAGGTTGGCGCACCCACGGCGGGCGTCATTGGCGGTATTGCCGTGCAGCTGAATCAAATCGTGGAACGCGGAGCAAAACTTCTCACCCTCGAGGCCATGAAGATGCAGTCGAACATTTACGCGCCGGTTGCGGGGCGCATCGGCAAGCTGCTGGTCGCGCCCGGCCAGCACGTGGAAGCCAAAGATTTATTGGTGACCATCGCCACGTGAATCCCGGACAACTCCGCAAACACGAAAAGTTCCGTTCGCGATTCCTCCGCAATCAACGCGATCTTATCGTATACACCCCGCCGGGCTACGACGAGCAACCTGAGCGGCGCTTCCCGGTGCTGTACTTGCACGATGGCCAAAACCTTTTCGATGGTGCTACCTCCTTCATTCCCGGGCAGGACTGGCACGTGGGGCAGACCGCGGATTACGCCATCAGCAGCGGCCTCGTGGCGCCGCTGATCATCGTCGGCATGTACAACACCAAAGCGCGCATTCGCGAGTACACTCCCACGCATGTGCCGCGGCTCGGTGGTGGCCGCGCGGATCGTTACGAGAAATTTCTCGTCGGAGAAGTGAAGCCGTTTATCGAGCGCGAGTACCGCGTGCTTTCCGACCCATGGAATACCGGAATCGGCGGCTCATCGCTCGGCGGGTTGGTGTCGCTGTATCTCGGATTGAAGGATTCGCGGATCTTCGGGAAAATTGCCGCATTGTCGCCCTCCGTGTGGTGGAACCAGCGCGTCATCGTGCGCTTCGCGGAAGCCGCGTCGCCGGAGCCGCGTCCGCGCATCTGGCTGGATATCGGCACGCGCGAGGGACCGCGCATCGTGGACGATGTCGAGAAATTCCGCGATGTATTGCTGGCGAAGGGCTGGCAGCACGGACGGGACCTGCACTACGAGCGGGTCGAGGGCGCGGAGCACAACGAGGCGGCCTGGGCCGCGCGCGTCGGCCCCTTCCTGCGATTTTTGTTCCCAGCCACCTAGGGCGCAGTATAATTCGCCCGCTCCACGTTCACAGGGGAAATCGGATGCCGGATACGCGACCGATCACAATTCTCTGCGTCACTTCCTACGAAAAAGGTCAAGAGTTCATGCGCACGTGCAAAGCGCTCGGCTGCACGGTGCTGCTGCTGACCGTGGAGAAGTTGCGCCACGCGGATTGGCCGTTTGACTGTATCGCGGAAGTTTTTACCATGCCGGAGAATTTGCCGCTGGAGGCCATCCTCTATTCCGTCAGCTATCTCGCGCGCTATCACCAGATCGATCGCATTGTGGCGCTGGATGAGTTTGACATGGAGAATGTTTCCGCCCTGCGCGAGCATCTGCGCATTCCGGGCATGGGGTTGACCACGGTGCGCTATTTCCGGGACAAGCTGGCTATGCGCGCGCGGGCCAAGGAAGCGGGCATACCGGTACCGGAATTTGTGCACGTGCTGAATCATCGCGATCTTAGCGAGTTCATGGCGCGCGTCCCGCCGCCGTGGCTGCTGAAGCCGCGTTCGCAGGCCAGCGGTATCGGCATGCGTAAGCTGCACGACCAGGCGGAGCTGTGGCCGCTGCTCGAACAACTGGGCGATCAGCAATCGTTTTATTTGCTGGAGCAGTTTGTGCCGGGCGCGGTGTTCCACGTGGACAGCGTGGTCTCGGAGAAAAATGTCCTGCTCTGCGAGGCGCATGCCTATGGCACGCCGCCGCTCGATACCTCGCACCAGGGTGGCGTTTTCACCACGCGCACCTTGCCGCGGGATAGCGCTGACAGCCGCGCGCTGGTAGTGATGAATCGTCAGTTGCTGGAGGGTTTGGGCTTTCTGCGTGGCGTGACCCACGCTGAGTTTCTGAAGTCGCACTCCGACGGAAGGTGTTTCTTTATTGAGGTAGCCGCGCGCGTAGGCGGGGCGTACATTTCGGATATTGTGGAAGCGGCTTCCGGCATTAATTTGTGGCGCGAGTGGGCGCGGCTGGAAGTTGGCGCGGGGAAGAGCGCCTACCAGTTGCCTGCGGTTCGGCGCGACTATGCGGGCATCATTCTGTCGCTGGCGCGGCAGGAGCAGCCGGACACTTCGAGTTACAACGATCCGGAGATTATCTATCGCGTAAAGAAATATCATCACGCGGGACTGCTGCTGAAGTCGTCGAATGCGCAGCGCGTGGAAGAATTGCTGGCCGCATACGCACCCCGCTTTGCGAACGATTTTCTCGCCACGGCGCCCGTGCCGGACCGGCCTAGCTCTTAGTTTCAGTCGCTGCCTGGCCCCGTCTACCACGCGCCTTCTTTGCGCCCCCACCACCAGATCAGCCCCACGCTGGCGGTAGTCTGTTCTCTGCTGAGCAGGCCCTGCGTGTCCGTCAAGAACGATGGCCTATTGGAAAAATCGCGGCGCCACTCATAGCGCATCAGGAACCCGTCCGCCAGTTTGTAATCAAACGTAGCGGTGGTTTCCTTGAGCGCCTGATTCAGTCCGCTGAAGAGCCCGCCGCGGTCAGAAAGATATTCGGCCCGCGCGGCCGCCGCGAAGCGCGAAGAAAATTCATAACGCGCGTAGGTTGCTCCGCCTATGACATGCGACGGGGAGTCGGATTCCCCCGGAGCCTGGTCGCGCCACAGGCGCTCAATCACATAGTCGCCTTCCAGCGCAAAACTCAACTTCGGCGCGGCCTGCCAACTCGCGTAGCTGTCGAAAATGTGCAGCCGGCCATTCGGGGCCGGCCTGATGGCCACGAAACTCAGCCCGGGCTGCACCGGAATCGGGCTGTATGGCGCAACTTCTGTGCGGTCCGGATGCTCTTGACCAAGATAGTAGTTAACCACCCAGGTCACCGATTTTGCGGGTTTGGCGGTGAATCCGAAAAGTTCGTCTTTAAAACCGTTGGTGGCTTCAACCTGGTTCGTGCCGTTCACAACCCAATAAGTGAGTGTAAACCGGTCGTTCACCGGATAGTTGGCGCGGATGCCCATGTGATAGAACGGCAGAAAATTGAAATAGTAGGAGCGCGAATAATTCATCTGATCCTTCGTATAGTTGCCCTCGATGCCGATGGAACTGCTCCATTTTCCGAAGTCGATGGTCAAGCCTTTGCCCAGGGCCGCGACGTACGTGCCGTACGCCTGAAAAATGTTGCGGTAAATGTCTGGCCGCGGCTCGTTGGTGGGATTGCCCTGCAGAGTATCGGTCGCCTGGCCGAATTGCAGGTCCACGCGCGCGCCGAAGCGCCGGCCTTCCGACAAATTAGGTGCGTCTTCTAGGACTATACTCGCCTGGTTCAGGCTGAAGTTGTTGCTCAGGACGTCATACGCACGCAGCAAATTCACGCGGCCCACCGGGGAATTAAAATTGTACGAATAATAACCATCAAGCCCCACGTTGATGGTCGCGTCGCGCAAAAAGTCGAGATTTTTGCGATCCTCGGGGACTAATTCGGTGGCCGCGACCGTCGCTGTGGCGGGCGCCGCAGGTGCCTCCAATGAAGTGACCGGGCCGGCCATCGGCACCACCCCGGAATACGGCTCCGCGGGTTTTGCCGCCTTGGCGCCCAGGACATTCTCGCGCAATAGCCGTTTCAACTCCGCAACCTCCGCCTCCAGTTTTTCCACCCGCTGCTGCAAATTCGCGTCGTCCCGCTCGCTGCTCGGCGCTTCGTTTTCGCTGGCGGCGTGTTCCTGCGCCCACGCGAAATTTGGTCCGGCGAACGAAACCAGGAAACACAAGAGATAGCCCGCGCGACGCACGGCATGCTTCCTCCAGTGAGGGATTGGGCCGTTTCTGCTGGTATTTGGCATGGCGGTAGACACCTTCCTGACGCCCCTTGGCGTTTGGCAGCGTCGTTACAAACTGAGCCTCGGCGCAATGAGTGTAAACGCTCGGCGTCCCGGAGTCCTCAGCAGCCGCGATGCTGGCGGCAGGACAGTACCGGCGCTGTCCAACAGTGCAGTTACTTTCCCGCCACAGACCGTGCATACTCCATTTGCGGTGCGCCACGCCGCGGGCATACAGTCTCTTTTACCCCGGCCCGGAAACTTGCGTGGGGTGCTGCTGTCCCTTGGAGGTCCGATGTGGGGTAACACGAAAAAGCCGGATACGCCGCCAGTTGCGCAGCCGGAGCCAAAAAATTTACCGATGAATCAGCCGCCGAAGTCCGCTCCGGCGTCTTGGGAGGAAACGAACGCCATGAGTACAGATGCAATGCGACCATTAGGGGCAGCGACGAGCGGCCAGACCGCGCGACTCGGCGCCAGCCTGCACGTGAAAGGCGAAATCTCCGGCAATGAAGATTTGCTGGTCGATGGCTCGGTCGAAGGACTGATCCAGCTCGACGACCGCAAGCTCACCATCGGGGCCACTGCGAAAGTCACTGCCGATATCATCGCCCGCGAAGTCGTGGTGTTCGGGACGGTGAAGGGCAATCTGCGCGCCAAGGACCGGATCGAGATCAAGAAGGATGGTTCGGTGAACGGCGACCTGACCACCGCGCGCATCATGATCGAAGACGGCGCCTACTTCAAGGGTTCCATCGAGATCGACAAGAGCGCTGAGAAGGAAACCTCCAACGCCTTCGCGCGCAGCAATGCCACGCCGGCCGCCGCCACCACCAAGACCATTTAACGTTACTTACAGCAAGATTGTTCGGAACGAACACGGCGCGGACGACCCCCGCGCCGTTTGCTTTTTCCATGCCGACACCCGGCCTAAAAATCGGCTCCGAGAATCGGCGAAACCGCCGGTTCCAACGAATCGTGCCGCAGGAGTACTCCGTGGTCTCTTATGCAGCTCGCGGAGCGTGCTAAACTCGCTGCGGGCCCGTAGCTCAACTGGATAGAGCATTTGCCTTCGAAGCAAAGGGTTGGGGGTTCGAGCCCCTCCGGGCCCACTAAAATCCCTTTAATAATGGCATTTAGCCGTCCACTACGCAGGGTCGTGTCCAGTATTGCCTCGGTTTCACCTTGGAATTCCCCGTCCGGCGCGTGCAAGTTGCGTGGGGCGAAAGGATTCGTTCGCCGAACGCAACACGGGGGAATAACACCTTCGTTTTGAACTGGCCGATGATGCAGATCGTAGCGCCGAATACATCGTCCCCGCCGTCACTGTGTTAGCATCCGTGCCACTCGGAAAGGAGATTCCAGTGAGTGGCCCCCAAAAGTTGGTCTCATTTGTGTTGATGTGCGCTTCGAGCGTAATCATGGCCGGCGCTCAGTCTCAGACAATGCCGGGCCCGGAAGTGCTGAAGCTGGCGGTAATGGTCGGCAGGTTCACAGTCGAAGACGAAGTGAAGGCCGGGGCCATGGGGCCGAACTCGCCAGCGATGAAATTCCGTGGCACGGACGATTGCAGATGGACGGCAGGCGGCTTCGCCGTGATCTGCGAGGCAGCACTGTATAGACCGGGCACGAGGAAATACTCGGAGACTTCCTTCATCTGCTACGATCCGACTTCCCAGACATACCAATACCACGCAGTGGACAGTTCAGGAGCAATAGAAAGTAAGACTGGTACGGTGAACGGCGACGTGTGGACCTGGCTTGGGGAGAGCATTTTTGCCGGGAAGCTGTATCACACCCGGTACATCATGAAGTTTCTTTCAGCGGACTCCTATGAAT
>PMOV01000119.1:0-9860 GCA_003161195.1 Acidobacteriota bacterium
CCATTTAGCGTGAACGTTCCGGTAAGCACCTGATCCGCGTGCGGGTTCTTGATCGGTAGCTGCACAAAGTCGACGACGCCATTGGTGATAGCGCCGCCGCCGCTCGGGATGGTAAAGACGCCCACGAAATCTTCCTCGTTGCCGCTGTCGGCATTAATGCCGCTCCAGTTGAACGCGTAGTTTCCGGCGATGCTGGAGGAGGAAAGATTGGCCGTCTGCGCGGTTAAGGAGCCGTCCGCGGTGGTTGCGCCGCTGTCGTCCTGAATGTAGCCTTGCGACGCAGTCGCCAGGTAGAACACATAGACGAATTGGAAACCCGACTTGACGTCCGTGAAGCTTAGCGTGCCGCGTCCATCGCCGCTGGCGTCGATGGTGTAAGCCGCAGCGGAAATGGAACTACCCGAGGCGGGAAAGACGCTGGGCCCGTTGCTGAAGTTCTGGTCCAACACCGCGCTGGTCAGGGCACCGTTGCCATTAGGCGCCACTACCGCGGCACGCGTCAGCGGACCGAAGAGGCCTTGGTTAAAGGTTCCTCCGCCCACAGCCAGCACGAAGTTGCCATTCAGTTGGGCGACGCTGGTCGGAACCGCGGACTGCGCCGTCGCCGTGCCCGCCGTGGCTTTTCCACTAACATCCTCTTCCACGAAATACAAGTGGTTGCCATCCACCACGTAGAACTCGAATGTTAGGGAAAATATCTGACCGCCGATGGTGGTGTTGATCTGGAAGGAGCCACGACCGTACTGGGAGCCGTAGGTGGGGTCCAGGGCAAGCGTCCCCGCACCAATCGGCGACGGTCCGGACGGCGTCGCCGCGTCATTATCGTCCAGCGTGCCACCGGTGACGGCGCTGGTACCGTTGGTCGTAAACGCACCCACGATCGATTCCGAGGCTCCCAAGTTCAAGTCCACGCCGGATGTATCGAACGCGTACGATGGCGCAAAATTCGCCGTGATGCTCTGCTTCGTGAACGTCCCGCTCATGGTGGAGGAGCCGTCTGTCTCGATCATCAATCCACCTGAGGTGGAGGTTAGCGTAATGGTGAAGGTGAACACGTCATTGGTGCCTGCCACCACCGCATCCGGATGTACGAGCGTCAGCACGCCTTTACCGTCGCCGTTCATGGTGTACACCGATGTGGGCGCGGGCGTGAACAGGAACTGGTCGATTGTTCCTGAATCGTTTACGTCTTCGATGGCCGCGGTGATGTTGCCCGCGCCGTCCGCCTGGAAGCTGCCAATGCGGATAATGGGATCTCCGCTGCCGTCTTCGCCGGTCATGGTAAATGCATAGCTGCCGCTCAGGCTGGACAGGGAATACATGCCCGTTGGTGGCGGAGGCGCGACCGTTCCGCCTCCTCCACCGCATGCTGCGGTTAGGCCTGCGAGCAGCAGCGCGGCGCAAAAGAAACCCTGGACAATGGAAAATCTCTGCCCGTCGCGGGAATTCCCGTTTGCGTTTTTCATCGCGCACCTGCCGGGGCCTGCACACCGCCTTCGGAGCGCGGCGTCACGATCAGTGTGGTTCCGTTTTTGCTACGCAAGGTGATCGTGGTGCCGCCGGTCTGTAGTACGCGCGCGGCGAACACCGTGCTGTTACCAAACGGCAGGTTCTCGCCGGTGATCGTCACGGAATCGCCGGTGTTTAGGGTGACGTGGCGCGAAGCAAGTAGGCGCGCGTTGCCAAGGTGCACGTCGACCACGCCTGACGAGGTCTGGAGTTGGACATGCGCCCCGGCCGGACCGCTCGTTGAGGTGGCGCTGTACGCCACCACCTTGCCTTGCAGCAGGCTCTCCCGGGCCACCGAATACACATTCGCCGGGAGCACCTTTGTCTGTGGTTCTTGTGCCAAGGCCGCCGTCGCGAGACACACGGCTGCCACCGTTGTCGCAATTCCGAGTCTTATGAACATGGTTGGTTTATTTCCCCTTTGAACGAATCTTTGCGAGACCAAACATCGCCGGGCGGCCCCATCGAGCGGGCCTCACCGGCTTGCGCGGGGGCGATGAAGGGCCACCCGCGTGCGCGGACAACTCTCATCACCGTTACCTAGGACGCCAGGAATTGCCACAGAGTTTCCCGACCAGCGCAAACGCTGTGCGCAATTCAGAAACACCGGGCCAACGCGAACCGCGTTGCACCAAGCGCCCGACCGTTGCAAATCCTTACCTGGCTGCCCGCGTGTACAAACCCCGCCGCACACGAAATGTTTCGCTCGATTTGATTTTTAGTTCCCGCAAAATCATCTCTTGCATTTGACAGTTTCGCCGACCATGCCCATACTTGTATGTACGTCAATCCTGCGGAGGTCTAACCGTCCGCGGCACGGTACGACGAGCGTGCCCGGGCTTCACGGATGGCGCCAAAATATATATTTGTTACCGGCGGTGTAGTTTCCTCTCTGGGTAAAGGCGTAGCTGCCTCCTCCATCGGCTGTCTCCTCGAAAGTCGCGGTTTCAAAGTCACCCTACAAAAGTGCGATCCCTACCTGAACGTGGACCCGGGCACCATGAGTCCCTTTCAGCACGGCGAGGTGTTTGTCACCGAAGACGGCGCCGAGACGGACCTCGACCTCGGCCACTACGAGCGCTTTACGCACGCCAACCTTACGCGCGCCAACAACTGGACCACCGGCCGCATCTACGAAACCATCCTTACCAAGGAACGCCGTGGCGATTACCTCGGCAAAACCGTGCAGGTGATTCCGCACGTTACCGACGAAATCAAAGCCACCATCAAGAAAGTTTCGGATGGCGTGGATGTGGTGATCGTGGAAATCGGCGGCACAGTGGGCGATATTGAGTCGCTGCCGTTCCTCGAAGCCATTCGCCAGATGCGCCTGGAACTCGGCGCGGAAAACACGCTTTTCGTCCACGTGACGCTGGTGCCGTATATCGCCGCCGCCGGCGAACAAAANNGCCGTGCCGGTGGAGCTGAATCGCGAAGGACTGGATCTGCAGATCCTGCGCCTGTTGCATCTCGAAGGCCGCCCGCAGAATTTCGCTCCGTGGCTGGATTTGGTCGATCGCCTGCACAATCCGCAGGGCGAAGTGCGCATCGCGGTGGTGGGAAAATATGTGCAATTGGAAGACGCCTACAAAAGCTTGCGCGAGGCGTTGCTGCACGGCGGCCTGGCGCACAACCAAAAAACCGTCCTCGAATGGATCGAAGCCGAAGAACTAACGTCCACCGAACAAGCTGCGGAGCGGCTGCGCGGCTACGACGGAATTTTGGTGCCCGGCGGATTCGGCAAACGCGGGATTCAAGGCATGGTGCACACCATTCAGTACGCGCGCGAACATCGCGTGCCCTTCTTCGGCATTTGCCTGGGCATGCAGTGCGCCACCATTGAATACGCTCGCGACGTCGCGCGGCTGCCCGATGCCGACAGCACCGAGTTCGATCCGCAAACGCCGCACCGCGTCATCTACAAACTGCGCGAACTCCTCGGCGTCGACGAAATGGGCGGCACCATGCGCCTCGGCGCGTGGCCCTGCAAGCTCACTCCCGGCTCCTTCGCACAAAAAGCCTACGGCAAACTCGAAATCAGCGAACGCCACCGCCATCGCTACGAATTCAATCGCGAATACGAAAAACAATTAATCGCCGCTGGCCTAAGAATTACCGGCCGCACTCCGGACGAAAATTACGTGGAAATCGTGGAAGCCCCCGAACACCCGTGGTTTCTCGGCTGCCAGTTTCACCCGGAGTTCAAGTCCAAGCCGCTCGAGCCGCACCCGCTCTTCCGCGCCTTCATCGGCGCCGCCCTCGAACACAAAAAGTTGCGCGCACGCGGGGCAACGGTCGCCCACGAGACGCATCGCAGTTCCGTGTCCGAGCCACAGCTCGCGTCCGGCGCCGACACAGAGCACACCGCACGTCGCGCCGCGCCTCACGCCAGCGCCTGATCGGCGATCCGCCGGCGCCCGATTGCAAGCATCAGTTACCTGGCAACACTCGGTCGTACCACGTCAATCCCATCAAGCCAGCGTGTACCTCGACGCTGACCGGCGATCCAATTTGTGCGTAGGAATACGTTGCTTCATCCACGTACAGCCGTTCTTCATCGCGCCCGCTTCTCCACGATTTCACGCGTAGCACATGGCTTGGGTTACTTCTGCGCTTGCTCCTGACGGAAGAGGTTACTTTGCCGGAGATTACGGTATTGATCGTTGTCGGCGGCTTCGCGTCCCACGCTCCGTTGGCATAAATCGCGCCCGCTAGAAGTATCAGCGCACCGCCTGCCGCGCCGGCAAAAATGCGCGAAAACCACACCATGCCGGGTCGCCGCCGCCCAACTACCAATACAAAGAACGGAAGAAAAAACAGTACCGCGCTGCCAATGTAAATCGCTCCGCCGTCGAGCGGGCGATAGAGAGTCTCGGCGCCCCAAACGCCAGCCATTCCTGCGAGCAACAGCAACGGAAGCAACGCGGCCATGCGCTTCTCCATTCGAGAGAAATTGACTTTGCCAAGTAAGTTTAGCCTTGCCCAGTGTCTACTGCACCGCTTTGTGCTGCGCTTGGTTTCCTGAGCGTTCTGCGTTATCGGTTGCTGGCCGGAAACTGTCCAAAACTCTCCACGCGAACCTCGCGCCACTGTCGATATGCTATCTTCGATAAAACGAAAATGAATCCCACGCGCGAACTCACCCTAGGTTACGTACGGCTCGGCGGCAGCAAGCCGCTCTTTCTCATCGCCGGACCGTGCGTTATCGAATCGGAAAACCACGCCCGCAAAATCGCGGAATCTGTGGCCAAAATCGCCGCCGATGCCGGCGTCCCGTATATCTTCAAATCTTCCTTCGACAAAGCCAATCGCACCTCGGTCAAAGCGTTCCGGGGCCCCGGCATGCGCGAAGGCCTGCGCATCCTGCAAAGGATCAAAGCCGACCTCAGCGTCCCGGTCCTCACCGATATTCACGATGTGTCGCAAGCCGCGCCCGCCGGAGAAGTCTGCGACATCCTGCAAATTCCCGCCTTTCTTGCGCGACAAACCGACCTCCTCGTCGCCGCTGGAAAAACCGGTCGCATCGTCAACGTCAAAAAGCCGCAGTTCGCCGCCCCCGGCGATATGGCGAACGTCGTCGAGAAGCTCATCTCCACCGGCACCGAGAAAATAATCCTCACGGAACGCGGCGCCTCCTTCGGCTACAACAATCTCGTCGTGGATATGCGCAGCATCCCCATCCTGAAAGCGTTTGGCTATCCGGTGGTCTTTGACGCGACGCACTCCGTCCAGTTGCCTGGTGGTCAAGGCACGGCAAGCGGCGGCCAGCCACAGTTTATCGAGACATTAGCCCGCGCCGCCGTAGCCGCCGGCGTCGACGGCGTGTTCCTCGAGACGCACGAGAATCCCAAGGAAGCTCTCTCCGACGGCGCCAATGCCCTGCCCCTTAAGGAACTTCCCGGATTGCTTGCGCGTCTGAAAGAGCTTGGCGAACTTATTAGAAAGTGGCAGGCATGAGTCTAGAGACGGCGAAACGCGTCCTGCGCATCGAAGCTCGCGCCCTCGAAGAAGTCATGGCGCGTCTCGACGATTCCTTCGCGCGCGCCGTCGAACTGCTCCTTGCCTGCAAAGGCCGCGTCGTGGTCACCGGCATGGGCAAATCCGGCCTGGTGGCCAGAAAAATCTCCGCCACGCTCTCCAGCACCGGCACGCCATCGTTTTTCTTGCACCCCGCCGATGCCGTGCACGGCGATTTGGGAATGCTCGCGCCGGGCGACGCCGTACTGGCCGTTTCTTACGGCGGCGAAACTGACGAAATCGTTGCGCTGCTCGAAGCTTTTAAACGCCTGGAAGTGCCGCTCCTCACGCTGACCGGAAAACCGAAATCCACGCTCGGTGAAGCCAGCGCCGTGGTGATCGATGTCCGCGTCAGCGAAGAAGCCTGCACGCTAAATCTGGCTCCCACCGCCAGCACCACCGCCGCGATGGCCGTCGGCGACGCGCTAGCCGTCGCCTTGCTCGAGCGCCGCAACTTCCAGCCAGACGATTTCGCCGCACTGCATCCCGGCGGCCGCCTCGGAAAAAAACTTCTCCGCGTCGAGCACCTCATGCACAAAGGTCCGGCGCTGCCCAGTGTGAAAGAATCCGCCGCGATGGCCGACGTGTTTCACGAAATGAGCGCCAAGAAATTGGGCATGACCACCGTGGTCACGCCCGAAGGCCAACTCGCCGGCATCCTCACCGACGGCGACCTCCGCCGCCTCATGGAAAAGTATCGCGGCGCGGCGCTCGAACTCAGCGCCGGCCAAGCCATGACGCGCAATCCGCAAACCATCGCCCCGCACACACTGGCCAGCGAAGCGCTCAATCTAATGGAAAAACGCCGCATCACCAGCGTGGTCGTCGCCGACGAAGGCGGCGTAGTGCGAGGCGTTGTACACTTACACGATCTCTGGACTCTGCAACTGATCTAAGCGGAACGTCGCACTGGGGTTCGAGGCCGTGAGAAAAGGCTTCCGCAAGCGACCTGGCGGAAGCCTTTGGGACCAGGCTGTTCTTGGACCTTCCTTCAGTTTCCGCCGCTCACACCTCGGCGGTAACCAGATTCTTCTTCCGCGCAGCCACCGCCCTTTGCGCAAACTCCTGCACTTCCGATTTCACGAAGGAGCCGCGCTTCGCGTCCTCCGGCCAACTTCGCAAATTCCTGCACGCGATACAGTTCGTTGTTCGCTTTCTTCACGCCGGCCTCCAAATGCATCCTGCGACCTGACGTAACGTCAGGTGCAAGCGTNNTCGCTTTTCAGGTCTGGATCGCCAGGCTTATCCCCCGCTTATCTGGCGGCACGCATGGCCTTCGTGATGAAGTCGATGATTTCCGGCTTAATAGCGTGGGCTTTCTGCGTGGCCGGCGGCCAGTTAGATTGATCCGCGTACATGGCATTCAACCCCTGCTGGATTTGCGGGTCGCCGCCGGTGAATTCGCCGAGCAGTTTCTTCCACCTGGCGGCGAGTTCCTGCGCCTTCGGGCTGGCCGGATCTTCGCCCAGCGCGGATTCCACGTCCGCGAAGAGCGTCGCCCATTCCCGGCTCACCCGTTCCTGCAACTCCGGCGACCATAGCGGTTTACGCGTTTCTACCTTTGCCTGTGCTTCCGCGCTGTAGTACTTCTTCGTCCAATCCGTGTTGTTTTGCATTTCCATCTCCTGAACGATGTATTTGAGCAGATTCCAGTCCGGTTCGCCGCGTCCGGCAAAGCTGTACTGCGCGCCCTGAATCGCCGCTACTGCGCGATCCAGTTGCCGCCGCTTCTCCAGCAACACCGCCTGCTGGCGTTGCAGTGCTTGCGAGAGGTTGGCGTCCGGTTCGAGCAGCCGTCGAATCTGTTTGAGGGGCATGCCGAGATATTTCAGAACCACGATCTGTTCCAGGCGCCCGAAATCGCGCGGGCTGTACAGACGATAACCGCTGCGCGAACGCTGCTTCGGTTTCAGCAAGCCGAGCTTGTCGTAATGATGCAACGCGCGTACGGTGACGCCTGCCAGCCGCGCAAACTCCTGCGCCTTGAAGAGTTCCTTTGGTTCCTGGGTCACGGCAACCTCCTCGTATGCAGCGTCCGGTCTGACGTTACGTCAGGGTCAAGCACTTTTTTTGAGTCCTCCCAAAAATGCGGCGTTGCCACGCGCAAGCGCTTCCGATAATTCGAGTTATACCGAACGCATGTTACACTTTCGTTCCCGAATCCACTCCGCTGTCCCAGGGATGTTCTGAGTTGTTCCGATAGGGGGACCTGTGCCGACGCGTTCGCCGAAGATTCCCGCAGCGCTCCAGAAGCGCGCCAAACAGATCAAAGTGCTGCTCATGGACGTCGATGGCACCATCACCTCGGGCGGCGTGACGCTGCTCTCCATGCCGGACGGCTCCGCGATGGAAATCAAAACCTTCGACGCCCACGACGGTCAAGGCATGACGCTGGCGCGCACCGCAGGCATTCGTACCGGCGTTATCACCGGACGCGAAAGCGCGGCCTTGCGCCGCCGCTGCAAAGAGATGGGCATCGAGTTCGTGTACGAAAAGCAGCCGCAGAAGATACCGGCGCTGGAAGAGATTCTGGTCAAAGCCGGCGTACCCGATTCCGCCGTTGCCTACCTGGGCGACGATCTGCCCGATTTGCCGATTATGCGCCGCGTGGGCTTGGCCGTCGCCGTGGGCGATGCCGTGGCCGAGGTGAAGAAAGCGGCGCATTATACGACCACGGCCGTGGGTGGCAAAGGCGCTCTGCGCGAACTCGTAGAGCTGATTCTGCGCTCGCAAGGTATCTGGGAAGAGATGATCGACAAAGCGCGCGCATAACCATACGAGGTTGCTTTCCACGCCTCGCCGGGCGGCTATACTACCGCTATGGCAGAGAAAACTACCGCTCTGCTACAACAGGCGTTGGCGCTCTCGGACCGCGAGCGCGCCGAATTAGCTTCTTTGCTTATGGATAGTCTGGACACCACGATGGATCAAGACGCGGAGTCCGCGTGGGACGGCGAGATTGCCCGTCGCATCGCCGAATTGGACGCCGGAACAGCACAAACCATCCCTTGGGAGCAGGTACGGAGGAAAATTTCTGCGAAAATTCGGACCCACGCAGTTACTACCTCTCGCGGTGTATAAGTTGCAGCGTGGCGGCAATTCCCTCCCCGGGTGATAATGGATTGTTGGGCTGAGAGTGAGGAACCGCGACGATGGTGCACGCATGGCACGACGTATCGCCCGGCAATGAGTTGCCGCGGGATTTTCAGGCGGTGATCGAGATTCCGCTGGGCTCGAACGTGAAGTACGAGCTTGATAAAGCCACGGGCTTGCTGAAAGTGGACCGCATTATCCATTCGGCGGTGTTTTATCCCGCGAACTATGGCTTCATTCCGCAGACGTATGCCGAAGACAACGATCCTCTCGATGTGCTGGTGCTGTGCCAGGAACCGGTGCAACCGCTCGCCCTCATCAAAGCCCGCGCCATTGGCTTGATGACCATGATCGATTCCGGCGCCAGCGACGATAAAGTGATTGCCGTGGCCACCAACGACCCAGAGTTCAGCGATTACCTCGAAGCGCGCGACCTGCCGCCGCACCGCTTGCTCGTGCTGCGCCGCTTCTTCCAGGACTACAAGCAGCTCGAAGGCAAGCAAGTGCAGGTGGAAGAGATTCGTCCGGCGTATGCGGCGCTGGCGGTGATTGAGAAGTCGTTGGCGAGCTATCAGCAGCATCGCGAGCAGCTGATGAATATCGGCAAGTAGGCCGCCCCGTTCTTCAGCAACGATTCTTTTCACGATAGTAGATTTGTATTATTCCGCCGCGTCGTTGCGAGTGTTATTTTTCGCGCGGCATAGTCTGTCTGGAGCCGCACTGTTTTCTATGACACTTTTCTGGAAATTGACGATTGGTATCGTCCTCGGGCTTCTGGTGCTGGTCTTTGTGGGCCTCTCGCTCATGGCGGGGAGTCCCAAAGATGCTTACGGCATGGTGCGCTATGCGTTGCCGCACATGCGCACGGGGAAGCTAAAGGTGGGCGATGATGCGCCCGATGCGCGGCTCGTCGCGCTCAACGGCAGCGACCATTTCCATATTCGCGAGCGCACTAGCGGCAAGCCGCTCGTTCTGGTCTTCGGCAGCTTTACCTGACCTCCCTTCCGTCGCCAGGTCGGCGATATCGCGCTACTCTACAAAGACTATTCCGAACACGCGGACTTTTTGACCATTTACGTGCGCGAAGCGCATCCGACTGACGAGTGGCAGATGAAGTCCAACGTGAAAGACGATGTGTGTTATGCGCAGCCGAAGAATCTGCAGCAGCGCGTGGCCATTGCCAACGATTTCATCACGCGCTACAAATATCCGGTGCCCTTTGGCATCGACGATATGAGCAA
>PMOV01000119.1:9892-12139 GCA_003161195.1 Acidobacteriota bacterium
CCCGCGGAAGCCAAGCCGGCCGACAGCGGATCCATTACGGCGGCGCCTGCCAGTGGCAATTCGCAGCCGGCCAACGCCGCTCCCACAGCTCCGTCCTATCCCAAGACGGATCCCAAGACGGTTACTCCGAAGGACGCTACTCCCAAGAGTTGACGCTTGAAGAAACGAAAGTCCCAGAAGACCGTCGATGCGAAGAGCGGCGCCGCACGTGTCGGGCTGGCGCGAGCTCTCTCCAAGCTGGGGTATTGCTCGCGGTCAGAGGCGGTGGAGCTGATTCGCGCGGGCAAGACGCAGCTGAACGGCTCGCTAACGCGGAATCCTGAAGCGCCGGTGCGTATGGGCAAGGACCGCATCGCGGTGGAAGGCCGGGCCGTTGCAGCAGAGACGAAGATCTACCTGGTACTGAACAAACCGCGCGGCGTCGTGACCACGGCCTCGGATGAACGCGGACGCGAAACGGTGTATTCCCTGCTGCCGGCGGACACGGCATGGGTCGGACCGGTGGGGCGGCTCGACATGGCGAGCGAAGGGCTTTTGTTGCTGACCAATGATACGGAGTGGGCGGCGCGCGTGGCCGCGCCGGAGACGCATCTGCGGAAGATTTACCATGTGCAGATTTCCGTGGTGGCGGATGGCGAGCTGGTGAGCGAGTTGGGGCGCGGATTTGCTGGAGAGGGCGGCGAAGTGCTGCGCGTTGCTTCGGCGGAGATTCTGCGTGCGGGAGAGAAGAATAGTTGGTTGGAGATTGTGCTGGAAGAAGGCAAGAATCGGCAGATTCGGCGGATGTTTGCGGCGCGCGGGATCGAAGTGCTGCGGCTGATCCGCGTGGCGATTGGGCCCTTGGCGCTTGCGGATTTGGTGAAGGGGCAATGCCGCAGTTTGGCGCCGACGGAAAAGCTGGCGATCGATTTGGCGATGCAGCGCGCATCGAAGCGATAGAAAAAAATCCAAGAGAGAAAAAAGCACGAGAAAGAAAGAGAAAGTCTAACGCAGAGGCGCAGAGTACACAGAGGAACGCAGAGAACCCTGTAGAAAAACGGCATCGTGCTTTACGGAGGCATCCAGGATTGGATTACACCCCCGCACAGGCTGAAGCCTGTGCCACCAAAACCCGCCACCAAACTTTGCCTTACAACTCGCCAACTAAAAGTGCCACTGACACTAGCCTAGGGAATCGGACGTGACGCCTTGCTTCTGCTCCAACTCGGCCCAGCGGGTGTAGAGGCGTTCTACTTCTCGCTGGGCTTGCTCGAGGTCCAGCGAGGCGGCGTGGAGACGCGGGCCGTCACTCATGATGGCGGGATCTTCCATGGCTAGGCGCTTGCGCTCCAGATCTTCCTCGGCGGCGGCGATATTTTCCTCGATGCTGGCTAGTTCGCGGGTCTCTGTGTAAGAAAGCTTCTTTTTTGCTGGCGTTGCGCGCTGCGCTGCAGCGGCCTTGGCGGGCTGCAGAGTTGCCGCGCGGGGCAGCGGCGCGTGTTGCGGTTTCGTGGATTGTTGCCACTCTTCCCACTGCGAATAGTCGGCGAAGCGTTCGGCGCCGCCACGACCGTCGAGGCCCAGTACTACCGTGGAGACGCGGTCGAGCATGTAGCGGTCATGGGTGACCAGGACTAGCGCGCCGGGATATTCAAGTAACGACTCCTCAAGAATTTCCAGCGTGGGAATGTCCAGGTCGTTGGTGGGCTCGTCGAGCAGCAGGACGTCGGCGGGTTGGAGCATGAGTTGAGCGATCAGGACGCGGGCGCGTTCGCCGCCGGACATTTTGCCTACCGGGCGATTGAGGTCTTCGCCGGTGAAGAGGAAACGCGCGGCCCAACTGGCGACGTGGACNNGCAATTTCTCCCAGCAACAGGCGTAACAGCGTGGTCTTGCCGCTGCCGTTCGGGCCGACCAAGCCGACGCGCATGCCGTTGGTGATCTCGAAGTGGATGTTGTGGAAGAGCTGGCGACCCGCGATGGAGTAGGAGAGGTGCTGGACATTGATGAGCTGCTTGGATTTGCGGTTGCTGGCGGTGAAGTCGATGCGCGCGTTGCTGACGCTGCTGCGCGAGCGCATGCCGGCTAGTTCGCCGATCATGGCATGCGCGGTATCGATGCGGGCTTTGGACTTGGTGGTGCGGGCTTTGGGGCCGCGGCGCAGCCAGTCGATCTCGGTGTGGACGCGATTCTCGAGCGCATCCTGACGCTGCTGCTGGGCGTGGAGATATTGCTCCTTGGCTTGGAGGAAGGTGCTGTAGTTGCCGG
>PMOV01000105.1 GCA_003161195.1 Acidobacteriota bacterium
CTTCCAGGGCGGCGTCCAAATCCCCGCGCTCGGTTTTAACCGCTCGGCTAGTCGAGTAAACGATCCTGCGAAGGCATACTCGCCAGGGACTGTTGATAATCCTTGCCGTACAGGATTCATCCAGATATACCAAGCCACTGCCTCCGGCGCCTCTCGCGGCCGCAGAATGTGATCGTAAAACCTCCTCTGCCAGAGAATCTGTTGCGTCTCGCGCAGGTGGGCGCGGCTCGACTTAATCTTGAAACCCTTTATCAATGCCAGTAGGTCGCTGGCAGGCGTTGTCCCCTCCGCCAAAAAATGAAAATGGTCCGGCATGACGCAGTAGGCATGGAGGGCAAAATCTTTGGCCGCGCATTCGCTCCGAAAAAGATCCACGAGCCACAGGCACCGCCGGTGGTCGGCAAAGATGCTCCGACGTTCGTTGCAACAGATGGTCACGAAGTAGGATTGGCGGCCACGATAGTTCCTGGGCGCCAAGCGGATGTCACGATGAAAGTGGATATCCGTCGTCATCACCGGGCGGTTATATAACGCATCATAGACGTATGGGTATGGTTACGCAAAGGCGACCGCCTCGGCCGAATTCTCGCCATCAACTATGGTCATGAAGCGATTGGGTTTTTTGTGTAGCGTCCGCCTTCTGAGGCGGGCGCCTTTGCGCCTACCGAGGCGTGATGCTGAAGGTCTGCGCTTCGTCATTCTGCACGGCCCGCAGAAACGCGCGATAGTCGGCGTTGCTTAGCGCGGGAAGCTGTCGCGCCAGAAAATGGATGTGGCGCGAGGCCGTGAGCGTGTTCCCGCCAGCCGCCGGCGCGGAATATTTAGAGGTAAAGCTGGCGTAGTCGCGGTTCACCGACGTGCCGGAGGGGGGCTGCACGCTAAAACCAGGCGGCAGCGTCAACGTGGCGGTGGCCTCGACGTCCAGCGGCGTGCCCAGCTCGATCGGCGAGTTAGGCTGCGCCGGCGGATCGGGCAGCGCAAACAGCGGCAGCAGCGCCGGAATGCGCACTGGCTTCTTGCTCCAATCCACAAATTTAGGCTGCGCGATTTCGTATTCCACGGTGAACGGTTCTTTGCTGGCCAGCGGATCGGACGCCGAGACGCTGACAATTTTCCCGCGGAATCCGTCCGAGAGCGAGAGCAGTTGCGCGAGGCTGGCCCATTTCTCTCGCGGGCTCTGGTGGAACGCGATGCGCAGCAGCAGTTCATTGTCCCCGCGCATCACGTACTTCACTTTCGCCGTAAGCGTTCCGTTGCCATCGAGAGCGGCGTCGACCGTCACGCGTTGCCACGCCGGAAATGGCAGATCCTCGGGAATAGCCATGAAAACGTCGTTGGTATCCTCATCGATAGCGGCG
This sequence comes from Acidobacteriota bacterium, assembly GCA_003161195.1. Lineage (GTDB taxonomy): Bacteria > Acidobacteriota > Terriglobia > Acidiferrales > UBA7541 > Acidiferrum. The sequence goes on from PMOV01000105.1 coordinate 1,359, forward strand.
ATACGCAGGCCTCTCTTGCCCCGCACATCCGCGGGCAGCATGCCGAACGGCGCCACTTCCAGGCCGGGATCGAGGAAATAGCGATTCCCGCCCTCCTTTAGGGCGAGGAGCGTGCCCGAAATCACCGAAGGCCGAGGCAATTCTTGTTCCAGAGGCGCTCCGCCTCCGTACATCAGCAATCCGAAGCGGACGTGGTTCTGAGCTATGAGCGCCGCGAGCAGCGCGACCTTTTCCGCAGACGACCCATACCCGGATGCCAGAATGTCCGCCGGGGATCGGTGAACCGACATTGCCAAATCGAGTGGCACGTCAACCGTCGCGATTTTACCGGCCACAAATTCATAGAGCGCGCGCGGCGGCACCGGCTCCTTCGCCGTCCCCATTTTCTTCGTTGCGTCAGACCAAAGATTCTCGCCGAAACCGATGACAAAATTCGTTTTATAGATAGTATTGGAAAATCTGGACCAGGAAGAGAAAGTGGTCAGCGCCACATCGGCGGTGGTCGACGGTTGCAGTGCGTCTCGCTTCGGAGAGTCCGGCGTCATCGTCCAGCGGTACAACACTCGCGCAGAATGTCCTCCTCCGGACCTTTCTATCGCCGCCGCCGGCGTAGCGGGATTGATGCGAATCCGCAGGTGCGGTTCCGGTGCATTAATTTCAAAAAGTTCCTGCGACACGACGCCAGTGCGGTCAAACGAGTGGTCCAGCCAGAAATTCGGTGCCAGCGGGCCTTTACCGGAAGTGGTAATGACGCGGTATTCGAGGGTGTCGCTCGGCTCGAGGCCCAAAATGCGCACGGATTTGACGCGCACGTCTTGATAGGCCGGGGCGTCTTTCACGGCTTCGCTGGGCGCGTCGGTAATGGCGCTGGGGAGTACGTCGGCGGTGCCGCCGCTCGAGTGCGTCACGCGGACCATGGGGATCTCGATGCTTTGCCACGCCCGGTTGTAGTCGAAATTGAGGTGCGCGAACTGGCGGACGCCCAGTTCCGAATTGATTTTGACGATGGTGTGCACTTCCTTGCGACTCGAGCCGTCGGACTCAAAGCGATAATGCGTTTCAAGCAAGGTGATTTGCGCGGGCGTTTGCGGCTCGGCGGGCTCGGCAGGCTTTTCCGGGGATTTGCCGCCGGCGCCGGACGATTGCGCGGCTGGTAGCGACGCCTGCGGTGTTTGTGGACTTGCACTGTCCGGCTTGCAAATAAGCGCTGCCACGGCGCAGAGAAACACGGGAAGGAAAATTATCCGGCGAGCGTCCAAGAGGGGCCTCGCAGGAAGTGTAGGTGCGGCTCGGAAGGCCGTAAAGATGAATTGCGACGCGCGTTGCGCAGACGTGACGGGTGCGCGTCTAACTGGACCGAATGATAGAGTGATTGCAGGGCGCTGCGAATACACCTGTTTGTGTCTTGGCGGTATTTGCGGCTTGCGTATCATTTGATGTTCGGGGACATTTGTCGCCGGCGCGGGGATGGTCGCGCAATGCGCTTTTGGCAGCACAGCATTCCTGCCTGTGCGCCTTTGTGATCGCCAACATTTTTTGCCTGGAGAGGGAAACGCTTTGACGAAAATCAGGAGTGCGATTCTATTAGGGATACTAGTTGTGGCCATCTTGCTCAGTGGATTGGGCGGCGCGCCGCTGCTGCAGGCACGGCCGCAGGAGAAGGGGCCGAACGAAGATGGCACCGCAGATGCCCTGGTAAAAATTGCCGGCGAGGGGCTGGTCGAATCGCACGCCTACGAATATTTGGCGCAGTTGAGCGACGACGTGGGGCCGCGCGTCACGGGTTCGCCCTCTGGGCAGCGCGCCGTCGACTGGGGCTTGGCGAAAATGCGCGCCATCGGCCTCGAAAATGTCCATGCGGAGAAATTCTCCATCTGGCGCGGTTGGACGCGCGGCTTGGCGCAGGCGGAGCTGAAATCGCCGATCGACCGTCCGTTGCACATCGATGCGATGGGATGGACGGGCTCGACGGCGCCGGAGGGACGCGAGGCGGACGTGGTGGCCGCCAACAATTTTGACTTCGATCATGAACTGAAAGACATGAAGCGCTTCTCCGGAAAGATTATTTTGATCGTCAGCGAAGGCGCGCCGAGAAGGAGCGGCGATATGATCTTCGCGCAGTTCGGCGATTTCGTGCGTGCGGCGGAAAAAGCCGGAGCGGTGGCGATTATCGGCGGCCAGGCGGGCTTCGGTTCGGAGGGTATGAATCTGACGCACACGGGCATTTTGGGATTCTCGGCCGAGTTTGCGTTGCCGGTGGTGTCTATGACCGCGGAGGACCAAGGCCAGGTGGAGCGCGACGTCCTCAGCGGAAAACCGGTGCGCATGTGGATCAAGGTGCAGAACATGTTTTCGAGCGGACCGGTGGAGACCGCCAACGTGGTGGGGGAGATTCGCGGACGCGAGAAGCCGGACGAGGTATTTGTGGTGGGGGCACACCTGGATTCGTGGGATTTATCCGAAGGCGCGACGGACAATGGCATGGGAACAGCGAGCGTGCTTGGAGCGGCGGAAGCTATTGTGCGGGCAGGGGTTAAGCCGCGGAGGACGATCCGCTTTGTACTGTTCATGGGCGAGGAACAGGGCTTGCTGGGGTCGTACGCCTACGTCCAGCAGCATGATGCGGAGATGGGGCACCACCTGGGCGACTTGATTTTGGATGAGGGTCAGGGGCCGGTGAAGGAGCTGCAACTCGGTGGACGCAGCGACTTGGTGGCGGTGTTTCAGCCCTTTGTGCGGCAAATGGCTTATATTCGGCCGTTTACGGTAAACGACAAGGTGGAATTTGGGTCGGACACCGGGCCGTTTATCGCGGCGGGACTGCCGGGGATCAACATGCAGCAGGATTCGCCGGATTATAAGTACACCCACCATTCGGCGGCGGATGCGCTTGAGGCGGTGAAGCCGGAAGTGCTGGCGCAGGATGCGACGCTGATGGCCCTGACGGCATTTTGGGTCGCGGACCGTCCGGAGCGGTTGGCGAAACCGTGGTCTGCGGAGAAGACGGCGAAAATGTTGCGGGAAAAGGACCAGTATGAGTTTCTTAAAGCGTCTGGATTGTGGCACTTCGGGGACAAGGGCGTTGAATAACGCGAGACACGTGTAGGGGGGGTGGGGTACGCTCTGTAAGTTATTCATTATAGTAGGCTTAATACAGGATATGTCGTTTTGATTTTGTAAGTGTTGATTCTAATTGGGTTATTTGGCGATTTTTTGTAAGTGTTCATTCTGTTAGGGTTAGGTTCACTGTGGGTGGCGACAAATTAGGTGGATGGTCGATTGGAAACGGCCTGGAGAAGGTTTATTTTCAGCAGGATACGTCAGTTGCTGATCGGACATTGATTTCGACCAAAGTCCAAAGGTGACCGCCTCAGAAGGCGGCCGCTACAAGTCAAAGGCGGGTGCCGGCGGGAGCGCAAAGATTAGAAGACTTGTGGTATACTCTGGGAGAACCACGAGATTTAAGGACGTCTTCTTCTTGTTTGCCGCTCGGTGATTTCCACAGAGATTTCCACGGCTTATTTCTGAAGATGATTTGACAGAGCACGTATTGTTCCTTATACTCTGATGTTTGTCAGGGCTGTTTTGTCCTGTCATGGGGCAGCCGTGAAGTGCGGGTAGCACTGTTGGCGCGGCTGACTTAGTTGGAAGGGAAGAATCTTCGGTCCCAGAACATTAGTGGAATGGGATAGAAGAGCGGCCGGAATGGGGCGCCAGCCCCGCAAAGCCGAGTAAGCCTCTCCGAAACGAAGCCAGGAATTGGGTGTTTTCTGCCTCTTGGCGGGCGCGGAGTTCTTGCTTGCAGTGTCTCCGGATACGCAGTGAACCTTTCAGCAGTGGCGTACGCGCTTGCGCATTTTTGTGTGTGCAAGGAGCGGGAGCCAGCGGGAGGTTGTGCCTCCGCGGCGCATTTTGACGGGGGATTTTTTCACGGGATGGGCGGCGAGTTTCAGTACGCCGCGAGAAACGTTAAAACGAGGAACGAACTGTGCCGACGTTTTCGCAACTGGTAAGAATGGGCCGTGAAGCGGTGGTGGTAAAGACCAAGAGTCCGGCGCTGGCCGGCTGCCCGGAAAAGCGCGGGGTGTGTATTCGCGTGTACACACAGACGCCGAAGAAGCCGAACTCGGCGTTGCGCAAGGTGGCGCGCGTGCGGCTGACGAATTCGATTGAAGTGACGACGTACATTCCCGGCGTCGGGCACAACTTGCAGGAGCACTCGATCGTGCTGGTGCGCGGGGGCCGTGTGAAGGACTTGCCGGGCGTGCGTTACCACGTGGTGCGCGGGACGCTGGACGCGGCGGGCGTGGAGAATCGCAAGCAAGGGCGCTCGAAGTATGGCGCGAAGCGGCCGAAGGCCGCGGCGGCGAAGTAACACAGATTCCGAAGTAAGCGGTTAAGCGGTAAAGCAAGTTCAGGAGCGAGATAGCGCATGTCACGCAAAGGTGTCACGTTCAAGCGGTCGGTGGCGACGGATCCGGTTTACGGCAGCGACCTGGCGGAGAAGTTCATCTGCTCGATGATGTGGGAAGGCAAGAAGTCCACGGCGCAGCGGGTGTTCTACGGCGCGATGGATCAGATCGCCAAGAAGACCAACGACGACGCGCTGAAGGTTTTCAAGAAGGCGCTGGAGAACGTGAAGCCGCTGCTCGAGGTGAAGACGCGGCGCGTGGGCGGCGCGAACTATCAGGTGCCGGTGGAAGTAAATCCGTTCCGGCGGCAATCGCTGGCCATCCGCTGGCTGTTGCAGTATTCGCGGGAACGCGCGGGCAAGACCATGGTGGACAAGCTGGCGGATGAGTTGATCGACGCGTCGAATCTGCGCGGCGGGGCCATCAAGAAGAAGGACGATGTGCACCGCATGGCGGAAGCCAACAAGGCGTTTGCGCACTATCGCTGGTAGTTTTGGTTTCTNNTACACCGGTGTGACCTACAAGATCGGTTCGGTGGACGAAGGCACGGCCACCATGGACTGGATGGAGCAGGAGCGCGAGCGCGGCATCACCATCACGAGCGCGGCGACGACCGCGGCGTGGACACGTTTCGGCAAGAAATACCGGGTAAATATTATCGATACGCCGGGCCACGTGGATTTCACCGTGGAAGTGGAGCGTTCGCTGCGCGTGCTGGACGGCGCGGTGTGCGTATTTGACTCCGTGGCGGGCGTGCAGCCGCAATCGGAAACCGTGTGGCGCCAGGCGGACAAGTATCGCGTGCCGCGTATCTGCTTTGTGAACAAGATGGACCGCATGGGCGCGGACTTTGATCACGTGATTCGCACCATTCGGCAACGGCTTGGCGCGCACCCCGTACCACTGCAATTCCCCCTCGGCCGCGAAGACAACTACATCGGCATCATTAATTTTCTGGAAGAAAAAGTGGTGGTGTGGCTGGAAGAAACTTTGGGCGCGAAGTTTGAAGAGTTTCCGGTGTCGCAGCTGTGGGATAAGGCGTTCGTGGATTCCCGCCCCGACGTTGCGGCGGCGCTGAAGGGTTCGGCAATCGACAAAGCGTTCTACGACGAACACCGCGCCAAGATGGTCGACTACATCGCGGAACACGACGATGAACTGATTGAAAAATATTTGAGCGGCGTCCCGCTGACGGTAGACGAAATGCGCGCGTCGATTCGCAAGTCCACGTTAGCGCTGAAGATTGTGCCGGTGCTGGCGGGTTCGGCGTTCAAGAATAAGGGCATTCAGCCGCTACTCGACGCAGTGATCGATTATCTGCCGGCACCGACGGACGTGCCGCCACTGGAAGGCGTGAACCCGGATACCGATGAAGTGGAACTGCGCCGCGCTTCGGACGACGCGCCGTTTTCCGCGTTGGCATTCAAAATCATGACCGACCCGTTTGTCGGCCACGTGACGTATATCCGCGTGTATTCCGGCGTGCTGAAGGCGGGAAGTTATGTGTACAACTCCGGCAAGCGCACCCGCGAGCGCATCAGCCGCATGCTGCAAATGCATGCCAACAAGCGCGAGGAAATCGAAGATATTTACGCCGGCGATATTTGCGCGGTGGTGGGGCTGAAGAGCGTCAACACCGGCGACACGCTGTGCGACGAAAACAAGCAAGTGGTGCTGGAATCGATCGACTTCCCCGCGCCGGTGATTTCGGTGGCCATCGAGCCGAAGACCAAGGCGGACCAGGACAAACTGGGCGTGGCCATGCAGCGTCTGGCACAAGAAGATCCGACGTTCCGCGTGTCAACAGAGCCAGATACCGGACAAACACTAATTTCCGGCATGGGCGAATTGCATCTCGAAATTCTCGTGGACCGCATGAAGCGCGAGTACGGGGTGGAAGCCAACGTCGGCAAGCCGCAAGTGGCGTATCGCGAAACGGTGCGCAAAAATGCCACCGCCGAAGGGAAATACATCAAGCAGACCGGTGGTAAAGGTCAGTACGGCCACTGCAAAATCGAATTGCACCCTTTGCCGAACTCTGCCGGCGCGGAAGCCGGCAAGGAACTGTCCACCGACGATCTGGACGCGCTGGCCAAGGAAGTGGTGGGCAGCGGTTCGGCCAGCAAATGGAAATTCGACAAGGAACATCGCTTCCTGTTTATCGACAAAATCCAGGGTGGCGCGATTCCGCGCGAGTTTATCGCTCCGGTGGAAGCGGGCATTCGCGAAGCGCTGGATAACGGCGTGCTGGCGGGGTTCCCGACGGTGGACATCGCCGCCGTGCTGATTGACGGCAGCTACCACGATGTGGACTCGAACGAAATGGCGTTCAAAATTGCCGGTTCGATGGCCTACAAAGAAGCGTGCGCGCGAGCCAAGCCGGTGTTGCTCGAGCCGATCATGAAGGTGGAAGTTACGGTGCCGGAAGAATCCATGGCCGCGGTGTACGGCGACTTGAATGGCCGGCGTTCGGCGATTCAGGGTTCCGAGAACCGCAGCGGCGTGAACGTGATCCGCGCGGAAGTGCCACTGTCGCAGATGTTCGGCTACGCCACGGATTTGCGCAGCCGCACGCAAGGGCGCGCGAATTTCACCATGCACTTTTCACACTACGCGGAAATGCCCAACGCCCTGGCGCAGGAAGTGATTGAAAAGAACAAAGGGCGGGACATGCGGTAGTTGGTGTTTAGAGACTTTCAGCAGTAACGAGTTAGCAGCAGCACGAAATTGAACGGGAGAGCGAGCGATGTCCAAAGAGAAGTTCGAGCGAAATAAGCCGCACGTGAACATTGGGACCATTGGTCACATCGATCATGGCAAAACGACGCTGACGGCGGCGATTACCAAGGTGCTCTCGAAGCACAATCCCAAGGTGGCATTCCGCGCGTTCGACACCATTGACAACGCGCCGGAAGAGCGCGAACGCGGTATTACCATTGCGGTTTCGCACGTGGAGTATGAGACGGCGAATCGCCACTACGCGCACATGGACTGCCCGGGTCACGCGGACTACATTAAGAACATGATCACCGGAGCGGCGCAGATGGACGGCGCGATTCTGGTGGTGGCGGCGACGGATGGACCGATGCCGCAAACGCGCGAGCACATTCTGCTCGCCCGTCAGGTTGGTGTGCCTGCCATCGTGGTGTTCCTGAACAAGTGCGACATGGTCGAGGATGCGGAACTGCTGGAGCTCGTGGAACTCGAAGTTCGCGAGTTGCTGAAGAGCTATCAGTTCCCCGGCGACACCATCGCCGTGGTCAAAGGCTCCGCCTTGCAGGCGCTGAACGGCGACGAAAAGTACGAGAAGACCATCGATGAGTTGATGGACGCGGTGGACAAGAACGTTCCGCTGCCGGTGCGCGACGTGGATAAACCGTTCGCCATGCCCATCGAGGATATTTTCTCGATTTCCGGACGCGGCACGGTGGTCACCGGCCGTGTGGAACGCGGCAAAGTGAAGGTGGGCGAAGAAATCGAAATCGTGGGCTTCCGGCCGACACAGAAGAAGGTTGTGACGGGCATCGAAATGTTCAAGAAGCTTTTGGACGAAGGGCTCGCGGGCGACAACGTTGGTTTGCTGCTGCGCGGCACGGAAAAAGAAGACGTGGAGCGCGGGCAGGTGGTTTGCAAGCCGGGCTCGATCACGCCACACACGAAGTTTAAGGCGGAAGCGTATGTGTTGACCAAGGAAGAAGGCGGGCGGCACACGCCGTTTTTCTCGGGCTACCGTCCGCAATTTTATTTCCGCACCACGGACGTTACCGGGGACATGAAACTGCCCGCGGGCGTCGAGATGGTGATGCCCGGCGATAACGTGAGCTGCGAAGTGACGCTGATCACTCCGGTGGCGCTCGAAAAGGGTTTGCGCTTCGCGATTCGTGAAGGCGGCCATACGGTGGGCGCTGGTGCGGTAACCGAAATTATTGAGTAGTTGGGGTTGCACTAACCAAGGCCATGAGGTTCGCGAAATGAAAGGGCAGTGAAGGATTAAATGAGACAAGGCGACAAGATCCGCATACGCCTCAAGGCGTACGATCACAAAATTCTCGACCAGTCCACCAAGGAAATCGTGGACACCGCGAAGCGCACCGGCGCCGATGTAGCTGGGCCGATTCCTCTGCCCACGACCATCAACCGCTGGACGGTGCTGCGTTCGCCGCACGTGGACAAGAAATCGCGTGAGCAGTTTGAAATGCGCACGCACAAACGGCTGATCGATATTCTCGAGCCGACACCGGATACGGTGGACGCGTTGATGAAGCTCGATCTGCCACCGGGAGTAGATGTGGAAATCAAGGCATTCGGACACGCGGGAAAGTAAGCGCAGCAAAGCAGCAAGGAAGTATTCGCAAGCAGCAGTAAGCAGCCAATACCCGGCAGGGGATTTTTAACGGGCACGCTGCAAAAGAGAGAGACGAAGCGATGGCACTAAACGGGATTATCGGAATCAAGCTGGGCATGACGCAGATCTTCACCGAGGATGGCTCCGCGGTGGGTTGCACGGTGCTGCAAGCGGGGCCGTGCGTGGTGGTGCAGCGGCGCACGAAAGAAAAGGATGGCTACGAAGCCGCGCAACTCGGTTTGGTGGAATTCGTCAAACCGCAGCGCGTGAATAAAGCGATGACCGGGCACTTCAAAAAAGCCAACGTGGCGCCGATGAAGGTGCTGCAGGAAGTGCGTATTGAAGAGTCGAAAGATGAGACCAAGGTTGGCGACCGGGTGCTGGTGGAGAATTTCGCGGCCGGCGAGCTGGTGGATGTAAGCGGCGTCAGCAAGGGCAAAGGTTTCGCGGGCGGCGTGAAGCGCTGGCACTATGCCGGCGGCGACGCCACGCACGGTTCGATGTTCCATCGCGCGCCGGGCGGCATCGGCGGGTCGTCGTTTCCGTCGCGCGTGTGGAAGAACCAGCATTTCCCGGGGCACATGGGCAATCAGCGCGTTACGGCCAAGAATCTGAAGGTCATCAAGGTTGATAACGACGAGAATTTGCTGCTGGTGCGCGGTTCGGTGCCGGGTCCGCGCGGGACGTACATTTTTATTCGCAAGGCGCGGGTCAAGAAATAGTTTTTGCATGACGCAGCAAAGGTTTTCGAGTTGGTCGAGAGTTTTAGAGTTTGCGGAGAAGGACGAGAAATTATGCCGGTTGTGGATGTCGTAAATCTGGAAGGCAAGAAAGTCGGCTCGCTGGAGCTGGCGGACGCGGTCTTTGGCGTGAAGATTAATCCGCATCTGCTGCACGAAGCGTCGCGCTGGTATCGCCGCGAAACGCGCGCGGGCACGCATAAGACCAAGGATAAGAGCGAGGTGAGCGGCGCGGGCCGCAAGCTCTGGAAGCAGAAGGGCACGGGGCGGGCGCGTGTCGGCTCGATTCGTTCGCCTTTGTGGCGGCATGGCGGCACGGTGCATGGACCGAAGCCGCGCGATTACAGCTATGCGTTGCCGAAGAAGATGCTGCTGGGCGCGCTGCGCTCGGCGCTGTCCAGCAAAGTGGCGGACGCGCGGCTGGCGGTGGTGGATGCGTGGTCGCTGGACTCGCACAAGAGCAAGGGCTTGCGCCTGGCGCTCGGCAAACTGAATGGCCACAAGTCGGCTTTGCTGGTGACGCATGGGGAGAATCGCAACCTGGAACTGGCGAGCCGCAACCTGGAAGGCGTGTTGCTCGCGGCGCCCAGCGGATTGCATGCCTACGATGTGTTGCGCCATGACCTGGTGGTGCTCTCGAAAGATGCCGTGGCGCGGTTGAGCCACACGCTCGATCCGGAGAAAAAGCCGGTCGAGACACCGGATGTGGAGACCATTGCCACAGCGCCGGCGGTGAAGACGGAAAAGAAAGCGGCCGCGCCGAAAGCGGCGGCGGCCAAGAAAACTGCGGCGCACAAGCCGGCACATAAACCGGCCAAGCCCGCGAAGAGGAAGGGGAAGGAATAAGCGATGTCGACACCCCACTATCAGATCATTCGCCGCCCGATCATTACGGAAAAAGGTTTGGGCGTAAAGGAATTGCAGCACACCGTGGTGTTTGAAGTTTCTTCACGCGCCACCAAGACGCAGATCAAGGAAGCGGTGCAACAGATTTTCAGCGTGAAAGTGGTCGCCGTACGCACCTCGCATTTTGTGGGCAAGATGCGGCGCCGCGGGCAGAACGAAGGCTTTCGCCGCGACTGGAAAAAAGCGTACGTGAAGCTGGCGGCCGGCGAAAAGATGATCGAATACGCGGAAAATCTGTAAACCGGCAACGGGCCAAAAAAAGTTTGCAGAGCGGCACAGTAAAAGCGGCAGTAGAAGATACGGCAGCAAGAAGGTACGAGGCAGCGATGGGACTGAAGAGCTTTAATCCGTACACAGCGTCTCGGCGGTTTATGACCGTCCTGGACAAGAGCCACATCACCAAGCAGACGCCGGAAAAGTCGCTGCTGGAGCCGAAAAAGCGCACTGGCGGGCGGAACAACCAGGGCGAGATCGTGATCTGGCACCGCGGCGGCGGCCACAAGAAGCAGTATCGCAAAGTGGATTTTCGCCGCGACAAGACGGGCGTGCCGGCGGTGGTGGCGGCAATCGAGTACGACCCGAACCGCAGCGCCAACCTCGCGCTGCTGCACTATGCGGATGGCGAGAAGCGCTACATTTTGCATCCCGTGGGACTGGCGGTGGGCGCCACGGTGTCGACCGGCGAAGGCGCGGACATTCTGCCGGGCAACGCCATGAAGTTCCGGCACATTCCGCCGGGCACGCAGGTGCACAACCTCGAACTGTATCCGGGGCGCGGCGGGCAGGTGGTGCGTTCGGCAGGGGCTTCGGCGCAGTTGCTCAGCAAAGAAGGCGATCTGGCGCTGATCAAGCTGCCCTCGGGCGAAGTGCGAAAATTCTCCGTGGATTGCACGGCGACGGTTGGGCAAGTGGGCAACCTCGACCACGAGAATGAAAACTTCGGCAAAGCCGGCCGTACGCGGTGGCGCGGGATTAAACCCACGGTACGCGGCGTGGCCATGAACCCCGTGGATCACCCACACGGCGGCGGGGAAGGCAAAGTGAAAGGCAATCATCCGCAGACGCCGTGGGCTTTCCCGACGCTGGGCAAGAAGACGCGGCACAACAAGCGGACGGATAAGGCGATTGTGCAGCGCCGGAAGTAGCGGCGCCGGAAGCGGCATTCGCCGGGAGTAGGCGGCGGAGGCAGCAAGCAAGCAGTCGAGTAGCAGAAGCGAGAAGCGTGCGGCGGATGGCAAGAGTCGCAGGCCGAGAGCTGAAGCGATGCGAGCGACACGAAGCACCAGGCGGGCAGGACGAACGTCCGCAACACGGCGCAATAGAAGGAAAACGACGGTGAAGCGGGCAGTGAAACGTCCGGTGAAGCGTTTGGCCAAGCGCACGGCAGCGTCTGCCGCAAGCAAGGCCACAGCGGTAAAGCCGGTGGCCAAAGTAGCGGCTAAGCCGGCACGGCTGGTGAAAGCGGTTGTCGCGCCGCCGGTTCCGGTGCTGTACAAGCTGTGCAAGCCGGGCTGGTCGGTGATTGTGGAGCAGATTCAGAACGCGCAGGGCACGCGGTTTGTTTGTCCGTTTTGTCCGCGGTCGCACCGGGTACCCGGGCCGGTGCGGGGATTCAAGAAGATGCGGCGGGCCCAATGGTCCCGTTTGCGGCGAGTGGAGGAGTAAAGGATCGATGGCACGCTCACTGAAGAAGGGTCCGTTTGTGGACGGGCACCTGCGCGAAAAGATGGAAGGCCTGAATACGCGCAGCGAGAAAAAAGTGGTCAAGACCTGGTCGCGCCGTTCGACCATCGTGCCGGAATTTATCGGCCACACCATTGCGGTGCACAACGGGCGGAAGTTTATTCCCGTGTATGTGACCGAGCAGATGGTGGGTCACAAGCTCGGCGAATTTGCGCCGACACGCACATTTAAAGGACATGCCGTGAAAGCGGCGCTTGAGCGGTCGGCGGGCGCGGCACCGGCAGGGGGCGCTGCACCACCGGCGCCAAAGGCATAAATTTATGGCTGAAGCTCAATTGCAGCAAACACCGTTGATCGAAGCGCAAGCCGGCGCGCGGCATGTGCGCATGTCGCCGCAAAAGGCGCGCCTGGTGATCGATTTAATCCGCGGGCAAAAAGTGAACGACGCGCTACAGACGCTGCGGTTCACCAACAAGCGCGCTTCCGGGCCCATTGAGAAGCTGCTGCACAGCGCCATCGCCAATGCCGAACGCAAAGCCGACGATGCCGGCGCGCCGCTGGATGTCGATGAACTCTTCGTTTCGCAATGCTTCGTCAACGAAGGCCCGCGCTGGAAACGTATTCGCCCGGCGCCGATGGGCCGCGCATTTCGTTACCAGAAGCGCACCGCGCATTTGTGGATCGTGGTGAAAGAACATCATGTGGCCGCGGCGGAACGTCACGCCGCGAACATCGCGGAAGCGGAATCGCAAAAGGGTGTGCGCGGCACGGCGCGCCGGGTGCGCAAGGCATTGACCGGGAAGAATCAAGCTCCCGCGAAAAAGGGCAAAAAGAANNGACCAGGATGGGACAGAAAACACACCCGTACGGATTTCGCCTCGGCTACAACAAGCCGTGGAAGTCGCGCTGGTATGCGGATCGCGACTATGCCGACTTGCTCCATGAAGACGTGAAGCTGCGCAAGGAGCTGAAGGAAAAGCTCAAGAGCGCGGGCATCAGCTCGATCGACATCGAACGCGCCGCCAACAAGCTGGTGGTGCGCATTTACACCGCGCGTCCGGGCATCATCATCGGACGCAAAGGCGCGGAAATCGACAAGCTCAAGCAAGATGTGCAGAAGCGCACCAAGCGCGAAGTGCACATCGACATTCAGGAAGTGCATCGCCCGGAGCTAGACGCCACGCTGGTGGCGGAATCCATCGCGTTGCAGCTTGAAAAGCGCGTGGCCTTCCGCCGCGCCATGCGCAAAGCGGTGGATTCGGCGCTGCGTTTCGGTTGCAAGGGTATCAAGGTCCGCGTGGCCGGCCGCTTGAACGGCGCGGAAATCGCGCGCAAAGAGTGGTATCTGCAAGGGCGATTGCCGCTGCAAACGCTCCGCGCGGACATCGATTTCGGCACCGCGGAAGCGAACACCACCTACGGCGTCATCGGCGTGAAGTGCTGGGTTTATCAGGGCGAAAATGTTCCGAAGCGCGCCTCGAAAATTCAGAAGGAAAAAGAGGCGCCTGTCGTAGCAGCCTAGGGCGCAGCGGCGTAAGGCTTAAGAAGAACAGCGGTTTGGGAAAGTTTAGGAAAAGAGACTAATCGCGATGTTGATGCCCAAGAAAGTGAAATACCGGAAACAGATGCGCGGCCGGCGCAACGGCAAAGCCTGGCGCGGCGGGGATCTGGCATTCGGCGAATATGGCCTGAAAGCCATGGAGTGCGCCTGGATTACCGACCGGCAAATCGAAGCGTGCCGCGTGGCCATTTCGCGCTCCATCAAGCGCGGCGGCAAACTGTGGATCCGCATTTTCCCGGACAAGCCGTTCACCAAAAAGCCCGCGGAAACCCGCATGGGCAAGGGCAAAGGGGCTCCGGAGCGCTGGGTTTCGGTAGTCAAGCCGGGCCGCATCATGTTTGAAATGGCGGGTGTGGATGAAGCCACGGCGAAGGAAGCCATGACGCTGGCCGGCCACAAGCTGCCCATTCCCACGAAATTCGTTACCCGCGCGGGGAGCTTCTAATGGCCATTAAGCGTATCGACAAAATTCGCGAAGCCGGCAGCGATGAATTGCACGCGCAGCAGAAAGAGCTTTCCGAGCAAATCTTCCGGCTACGTTTTCAGTTGACCACCGGACAAGCGGAAGCGCTGAAGCGTTTGCGCGACTCGAAGAAAGATCTGGCGCGCGTCAAGACCTTGATTCGCGTGCAGGAACTACAAGCCGCGCCGCGCGACGCGAAAGGTTCGGTCCATTCGCGCGCGGTGGCCAGCTCGCACGTAGCCGGCGCCGCGAAGAAATCCGCGTCCACGAAATTGCGGTCGCACAGTAAAGGAAAGGCGTAATGTCCACTGAACCAGTCAAAGCTCCAGCGGCGGAACCCGCCCAGCGCGGCGAGCGCACCGCGCTCACCGGAAAAGTTACCAGCGCCAAGATGGAGAAAACCATCGTGGTGGAAGTGCAGCGCCTGGTGCAGCACCCCAAGTACCGCCGCGTGGTGCGCATCTCGAAGAAATTTTATGCGCACGATGAAGAGCGCAAAGCCAAGCAGGGCGACACGGTCCGTATCGTGTCCTCGCGGCCGCTATCCCGCCTGAAGCGCTGGCGGCTGGCAGAAGTGCTGACGCGTAACGCGTCGGCGGAATAATCGGGGTATCGAACCATGATTCAGATGCGAACGTGGCTGACGGTAGCGGACAATTCGGGAGCCCGCAAACTGATGTGCATTTTGCCGGTGGGCGGCGACGTGGGCTTGCAAGCGGGCCTGGGAGACGTGATCACCGCGAGCGTGAAAGAAGCTACGCCGGAAAGCCAAGTGAAACAGGGCACGGTGGTGAAAGCCGTGGTCGTGCGCATGCGCAAGGAACGCCGCCGCAAGGATGGCACGTACATCCGCTTTGACGACAATGCCGCGGTTTTGATTAACGATGCGAATGAGCCGGTGGGGACCCGCGTGTTCGGCCCCGTGGCTCGCGAGCTGCGCGAGAAAAAATTCACCAAAATCGTCTCGCTGGCTCCGGAGGTCTGGTAAGTCATGGCAATCGGCGATAGGCACCAACGCACCGCGCGCAGCATTATCAGCGTGCGCAAGGGCGACACGGTAAAAGTGGTAGCGGGACGGGACCGCGGCAAAAGCGGCCGCGTGCTCTCGATCGATGCGCGCAAGAATCGCGTGGTGGTCGAACACGTCAGCATCATCAAGCGGCACACGCGTCCCAACCCGTCCAAAAACATCAAGGGCGGCATCGTGGAAAAAGAAGCCAGCATCAACGCCTCGAACGTCATGCTGGTGTGCGCGAATTGCGGGAA
This sequence comes from Acidobacteriota bacterium, assembly GCA_003161195.1. GTDB lineage: Bacteria > Acidobacteriota > Terriglobia > Acidiferrales > UBA7541 > Acidiferrum. Next base: position 16,735 of record PMOV01000105.1, read on the forward strand.
GCATACGCGCATCGGCCACACCATTTTGCCGGACGGCACCAAGGTCCGCAGCTGCAAGAAGTGCAACGAGACGCTCGATAAGTAAGCGCCGCGCAGAGAACGAATTCGCCAGAAGGAACAGAGGAAGGCAATGAAGAGTCGATTGCAGGAACAATACAGGAAGGACACGGTCCCGGCGCTGATGAAGCGATTTGGCTGGAAGAACATGATGGCCGTGCCCAAAATTTCCAAAATCACGGTGAACATCGGGCTCGGCGAAGCCAGCCAGAACGCCAAGCTGCTGGACACCGCGGCGGTGGAGCTGGGCCAAATCACCGGGCAGAAAGCCATGATCACCAAGGCCAAGAAGTCCATCGCCAACTTCAAGATTCGCAAAGGCATGCCTATCGGCTGCGCGGTCACCCTGCGCGGCGACAAGATGTACGAATTTCTCGACCGTCTTTGCAACGTGGTGTTGCCGCGCGTACGCGATTTTCGCGGCTTGCCCTCGAACGCTTTTGACGGCCGCGGCAACTACACGTTGGGCCTCAAGGACCAGCTGGTGTTCCCGGAAATCGATTACACCCGCGTGGACAAAATCAAGGGCATGAACATCACCCTGACCACCACGGCACGAAACGACGAGGAAGGCCGCGAGCTGCTCAAGAGCCTCGGTTTCCCTCTGCGTGTTCCAGGAGGAGCGCAATAAATGGCCCGTACCGCCAAAATCGCCAAATCGCGAAAGAAACCGAAGTTCAAGGTGCGCATCCGTAACCGCTGCCTGGTGTGCGGCCGCGCGCGCGCGTATATCCGCAAGTTTAAAATGTGCCGTATCTGTTTCCGCGGGATGGCCCTCAAAGGCGAAATTCCCGGCGTAACGAAAGCGAGCTGGTAAGCGAACTATGCAGACAGACCCGATAGCCGATTTTCTGACCCGCATCCGCAATGCCGCGGCGGCCAAGCACCAGCGCGTGGATGTGCCGCTCTCCAAGCTGAAGACGGAGATCGCCCGCATCCTCAAGGATGAAGGCTACATCGCCAC
>PMOV01000147.1:0-3192 GCA_003161195.1 Acidobacteriota bacterium
GCACAGGCTTCAGCCTGTGAGCTTTTCTCCTAATCTACTAAGCATGTCGCAAATCGCCATAACCGTCGCTCACGCTAGAGCACTCCGATAATCTTCTACCGTGCCAATATTTCCCATACGCGTTGCCATCCAAGGTTTATGTAGCACAGGCTTCAGCCTGTGAACTTCTCCCCTACCGAACCCAAATTTTGCACATCCACACTAGCGTTGCCCACACCGGCACTCGACCAAGCCCAATCCCGTTCCCGCTCAACCAATCCCGCCAACACCGGATTCCTCTCAATATAATCCTTCACCTTCCCAAACTCCCCCTCATTCCGAATCCAACGGTCGAAGGATTCATCCTGCCAAAACATTTTCCCAATCCGCCCCAATGTCGCGTTGGCGTTCCGCGCAGTCCGTCCCTTAATCGCCTGCGTAATGCTCGCCACCGTCGCCAAAGGCTCGACCAGCAGATGCACATGGTTAGGCATCACCACCCAAGCGTGAACCTTGCACATACCTTTCTGTTCGGCGCCTTTAATTCCGTCCACAACAATCTCAGCCACCCGCGTCTCTTGCATCCACAGCGGACCAGAAACTCCCCGGTCCAGTTCCACATCAAACTCTCTAAAACGTCTACCCAATTCCGATGTTTTGCTGGCACGCAACCGGGACATCACCTTGGCCGGCAAACTGCCGCTAAGTCTCCAAGTGACGAACAGTTGCCGCCCCTCAGGCTGCCAGTGCGGCAGGTTCCTCTCATAATAAATTTTCTTGCCAATCATCGTCCGATCCTGCCGGCGCAATCAAAAAAGCTCACAGGCTAAAGCCCGTGCTACCACGGCCTCGCTTTGTGTAGCACACGCTTTATCCTGTGAGCCTTTATGCCACACAGACGCTCACCCATGCGAATCATGCACCTCCGTAAATCCCGCATGGATCTCCTCCCGCTTCCGTTTCCACCCAAACACCGCCTCCCGCACCCGTTCCATCGTCTTCACCGCTTCCACCCGCGCATGCTGTGACCCCGCATCCAAAATCTCCAACACTCGCGCCGGATGCTTCTCATACTCCACCCGCCGCTCGCGCACCGGCGCAATCCACGCAATCAACCCATCCGCCATCTTCGCCTTGCACTCGATGCACCCAATCCCCGCCGACCGGCACCCCGCCGCCGCCCACTCCAGCGTCTCCTCCGACGAAAACAGTTTATGCCAGTCATACACCGGACACACCTCCGGATTCCCCGCATCCGTCCGCCTCTGCCGCGCCGGATCCGTCTTCATCACCTTCGTCTTCTTCCGTATCTCCTCATCCGTCTCGCTCAACGTAATCGCATTCCCATACGACTTCGACATCTTCCGCCCATCAAGGCCCGGCACTCGCGGCGTCTTCGTCAGCATCACTTCGGGTTCGGTCAAGGTTGGTGAGAACCAAACCCAGTCATGCACGTCTCTAAAGACCTGAGAGAAATTCTTGTGTCCAATCAATTGCGAGACTTCCCTCACCGCTCTTTTTATCCAAGTGACGACTTCCAAATTGACAGCCCCCTTTCCAAACTCTGGGGCGTCGTCGGACCAATATGGAAACAAACGACCGTACAAATGCAAGAGCCTTGCGCGATGGGCCGAATCAAAGAAATCGCTCTCCGAAAACCGCCAGCCGTAGAAGTTATTGCAACGCCGCACAATCTCCCGGCTCAACTCCACATGTGAAACCTGATCCTCGCCGACCGGCACAAACAGCGGAACGCCTTCTTCGCTGTAAATCACGATGTCGGCGGTTTGCAAAGTCGGATAGCCCAAAAATCCGTAAGTGTGGAGATCTTTGTTTTGAATATTTTCTAGCGCCTCTTTATACGTCGGCACCCGCTCCAGCCAACCCAGCGGAGTAATCATGCTAAGCAACAAATGCAACTCCGCGTGCTCTGGCACCAGCGACTGCTGAAAAATCACACTCTTCTCCGGGTCAATCCCCGCCGCCAAATAGTCCGTAGTAATCTCAATAGTGTTCTGCGCCACCGCCGACGTATCCGCATAATCCGAGGTCAGCGCATGCCAATCCGCAATAAAATAAAAGCACTCATACTCGCCACGCGCCTCTTTTAGGGGCGCAGCTTTACCCTGAGCGCTTTGCGCGAAGGGCTGCTGCGCCCCAGCTAGCCCGGGCGTCAACCCATCGGTCTTGTCCGCCCGTGCTCGCCCCGCCTCCTGCAATCGCACCCAATTCTGCAGCGCCCCAAAGTAATGTCCAATATGCAGCCTCCCCGTAGGCCGCATCCCGCTAACCACCCTCTTCCTCTTCATCCCTGTTTCGCCGCTCACCGAATCTCCCATCTCCCCAAAAGCCCCCAACTCGTGACGCTCCCACACAGTGAACCTAACCCCAGCAGAATCAACACTTACCAAGCGCTTTCGCATCTGCACATTCTAAAGCACTTACAAACAACCTAACTCCTTTAGAATCCGCACTTACACGAAAAGGGGGGTAGGTATTTGACACTTTCCCCGAAACCCGCCAGCGTCACCGCCGCCCGCTCCCCAGCAACTCCCGCGCAATAATCATCCTCTGCACCTCGCTCGTCCCCTCATAAATCGTAATCACCCGCGCATCGCGATACATCCGCTCCACATCCGTCTCCCGCGAATACCCCACGCTCCCATGCATCTGCACCGCCCGCGCACACACCCGATTCACCATCTCGCTCGCATAAAGTTTCGCCTTCGACGAAGCCGCTCCCATTCCAAAGGGCATCGCTCCGGGCCGCGCATCCGACAGCCACGCTGCCTGCATCAGCAACCCGCGCGCTGCCTCAATCTCCGTTTGCATATCCGCGATCATCCACTGCATCGCCTGAAACTCCGCAATGGCCTTCCCAAACGCGCGCCGCGACTTCGCATACGCCACCGCCGCTTCCATCGCCCCCTGCGCCAACCCCACCGCCTGCGCCGCAATCCCAATCCGCCCGCCATCCAGCGCGCTCAGTGCAATTTTCAGACCTTGTCCCTCTTCACCCAGCCGGTTCGCCGCCGGCACCTCGCATCCATCCAGCACAATCTCCACCGACGGCGAGCTCCGCTGCCCCATCTTCTCTTCATGCCGCCCGATGCGAAACCCGCGAAATCCCGGCTCGCACAAAAATGCGGTGATGCCCTTCCCGCCCGCGTCCGGGTCGGTCTTCGCAAACACAATAAACACGCCCGCAACGCT
>PMOV01000147.1:3244-8185 GCA_003161195.1 Acidobacteriota bacterium
CGCGCCACTTCCTCCAGCATCAGCACATACGAAACATGATCCAGCCCCGGCCCGCCCCACTCCTCCGGCATCAACATCCCGCAGCAACCCAGCTCCGCAATCTTGCGAATCTCCTCCGCCGGAAAGCGCTCCAGACGGTCGCGTTCCTTCACCCCCGGGCGCACCTCCGTCTCGACAAATTGCCGCACCGTGTCCCGGATCAGTTTTTGCTGGTCGCTAAGCGAAAAATCCATGGTTTGCGTGGCGATAATGGTTGCGTACTTGCGTGCATTATTCGCGATGAATCTGCGCGATAGGCGATGCTAACACGATTGCGCGCGCCGCCTTCTACAGCTTAAACAGTTCCCGCAGCCGCTTCGTCTGCACCCGGCTCACCGGAATCTCCGTCTGCTTCTTGTCGCTCATCTTCAGCATGTAGCTGGACTTAAACCACGGCACCACTTCCTTAATATGATGAATATTCACCAGGAACGAGCGGTGCGGCCGCCAGAACGCTTCCGAATCCACCGCCGCGCTCAACTCCTCCAGCGTCCGATAGTTCGATGTTCCCTCGCACTCCTTCGCGGTAACGGAAATCATTCCGTCCTCGATGCTCGCAAAAATAAAATCGTTGGCATCCACCAGCAGCATGCGTTGCGCCGACTTCACCAACACCTTCACCGGCGCGTTCCCGCCACCCTTCGCCGCGCCCGCCATCTGCCCCACGGCCCCCAACTGGTTCACCAGTTGCTCCAGCCGATCCGCCGGACTCGTCTGCGCCTCAATCTCTCGCCGCGCCCGCGCAATGGCCTTGGCAATGCGCGCCTTATCAAACGGCTTCAGCACGTAATCCACCGCGTTCACGTCAAACGCCTGCACCGCATAGTGGTCAAACGCCGTAGCAAATACCACGTGCGGCACCTTCATCTTCCGTTCCACCAGCTTCTTCAGCACGCCAAAGCCATCGAGCCCCGGCATCTGCACATCCAGAAACACCAGGTCCGGCGCATGCTCCTTGATCAGCGCCACCGCCTCCACGCCGTTCCGCCCCTGTCCAATCAACGTAATTTCAGGAAAGCCTTTCAGCAGGAACGCCAACTCATCGCGCGCCGGCTTCTCGTCATCCACAATAATGGTCGATATCGTCATTCAGCTCTAAGAGTCTGCACGGCACTCAGGAGCACAGTATAGGTCCCGCCAACCACCCAAGCAACGCGGCCAGTTCGGCGGGGCCGGCGCGGGCACTGTCAGTGGTGACGGGGGGAAAAGCGACTTGCGCGTTTCTTTTCTGGAGAGTGCGGCCAGAACAAGACCATATTCTGTCGCAATAATTTCGGTTAGCCTTAAATCGTGCGAGTTAGCAATGTCGCCGTCACCAGTGCTTGCGCTCTGCTGTTGGGAGGGTCATGTTTGCACGCACAAAGTCAGCCAAACCTGACTCACGTGACGGTTCCGATGTCGGTAGAAGGCAACGTACCCATTGTCACGCTCACGTTCAAGAGGCCTGACGGGAGCCTGCGGGCGGCTCGGTTCATCTTCGACTCCGGAGGCGGTGCAATTATTCTCGATGCAGGGTTGGCGGCGGATCTGGGGCTGAAGCCTGAAGGCGCCACCATCTCGGACCAGGGACAGCGCTATAGAGCAGTGGATGTTCCAACGGCGTTTGTAGGCGAAATGCCGGTCGATCTACGAAACAGTAAGGCCTTTGTGCACGCAGGCGTGACCAGTTTCACCAATAGCGACACAGTGGAAGGCTTGCTTCCTGGCAAAGCGCTCGAACACTATCAAGTTGTTCTCGATTATCCACAGCAAATGCTGTCTATTGGAGAGCCCGGAAGTATTCCGCACCAGGGGGAGAGATTGCCCTGCCCGTATGTTGCGTCGAGCGGACATCCCAGGATCGAGGTCGGAGTCGGCGCAGACAAGTACGGATTCTTGCTCGACACGGGAACGCATCTTACGCTCATTCGCGAAGACATTTTGAAGCGGTGGTCCAAGGAGCATCCCGATTGGCCAAGAAGCACTGGAGCGGCAGGCCCAGCGAACGTCCATGGAGCATCTGACGATGCTCTGCTTTTGAGGATTCCCGCATTTCAACTAGGGTCGCTCGTCGCGTCTCATGTGGCCGCTGTATCGCGGCCAGACGAAATATATAGCGCCACTTCTTACGAAACTCCGTCGGCTATCATTGGGGCGCTGGGAGGCAATATTCTTCGTCGATTTCGTGTGGAGATCGACTATCCCGAACAGCTTCTATTTCTCGTGCCCTCGGGCGTCGAACAAACAAATGACTTCGATACCGTCGGACTCGTACTAGACACGAATTCTGCAGGACAACTCGTCGTCCGCGCAGTTTCGTCCTCAGCGTCGGCACGGACACGCCAAAATATCCTCCCGGACGATATCATCTTGCAGATTAAGGGCTTTGATCGCGCACCCTACACGCTAACGGAAGCTTCGCGAGGCCTGTCTGGAGCGGTCGGGGAACACAAAGACCTGCTCATCCTGAGACGGGGAAAGTCGATGAGCGTAACGGTGGACGTCTCCCGCATACTCTGACCTCCGCTGACCAGCACACAAGGTCTTGACGCATCCACTTATCGGCCCCTGGTTTTGCGGCGATCCGGTTATCCGGTTGGCGTCAGTCATGAGTTGTCGATTTCGACGACCCACGACTCTTCGCGTTCTCCAGCGGAAGCCACATCCCGCAGGACTTCGCATTCTTCTTCATCATCCACTGGATCCCGGGGAAACAACACAATCGCCGCTTCCCGGAAGCCAGCATGTCGCACGCTTTCGCAATCCGCCGCCGACGCGTTTCCGGCTGCTTGGCCGAAGTGATCGAGAAAATCCAGTCCCGCCGCGCCAACGGCGTAATGTCGTCCCACCCGGCCAGCGCCAGCGGAGCCGTGGCCAGCGCCTTGCGCAAATCCACCGGCACGCGCATCTCCGGTTCGTCTCCCACACGCGTAATCTCCACCATCACGGTGTCGACAGCATCCACGCCCGCCTCATCGTGCATAGTTTTATTAACGCGCAGCCAGTGACTCCCCCTGCCGTCCGGCTCCAGCGCCGCCCGAAAGGGAAAACTATGGATCGCCCCCTCCACCATCACCCGGCCGCGCGAAGCAAGCTTCGCTGTAGCGCTCTTCGGTAGCGTCAAGGTCCACGCTCGAGCCTTCTGGTCCGCCTTAAGCGGCACCAACTTGCCGCTAAAACAAATCGTCGATCTGGTTTCCTGCGACTTAGCTGGTTTCATCACGCTGATACTACCAGAACGAACGCGGAGACGATCTGGAGCGAGGTCAGGCCACTTTTGCGGCCAAACTTCAGACTGGCATCCGTGAATTGACACACCGGACGGCCGGAGCCTAGCATCGTGCGTCGCCTGCTACGTTTCGGCGGGCAACGCAGAACGAAAATGCGAGCGTATTCCTATGCCGACAGCCAAACTCTTCACGCCGCGCGAAGCAGCGCAAGTCCTCGCCGTAAGCTATCCAACACTGAAACAGTGGATCTATAAGAAGAAGATTCGCTCGGTGAAAACGGCGGGCGGCCATCACCGCATTCCGGAGAAAGAAGTCGATCGATTCCTGCATCGCGCGAGCGAAGGCGGCGACGTTTCCGAACGGCGAAGCAACTTTCGAAGGATCAGCGGACGCAATCAGCTGGTGGGCCGCGTGACCGGTATCAAGGTCGACGGCCTGATGGCCCAGGTGACCATCTCGATTGGCAACCAGCGCATTACGTCCATCGTCACGGCAGACGCGATTCAGGAAATGCATCTGAAAATGGGCCAGACGGTGGCGGCTTTGGTGAAATCGACGGAAGTCATGATCGTCCGCCTGTAAGTTCCCCCTTCCCGTAGTACTTCCTCGCGATGGACCGCAAGGCCGGCTGATTTGCGGCTTCCTGCGGACAACGCGCACCCACTGAACCGCACCAATCCGGTTTGACTTATCGTTATAAAGCGCTTAAATTCGTTGCGCCTTAGCGACCCCCAAATAAGCCGGCGCGAAACATCCGCCGAGCGATAAGAAGGAGAGATCCGTGAAATACCGTCCCCTCGCTGTGGCCCTAGCTCTGGCCGTTGCTTTTCTCTGCCTGCAGGGCATGGCGTGGGCGCAATCGGGAGCGAGCGTGTCCGGGATCGTAACTGACCATAAGGGCGCGGCGCTGCCCGGTGTCGAGGTGACCATCCGAAACGTCGACACAGGCGCCACGCGAACGGTCACCACCGACAGCGTGGGGCACTTTCAGGCGTCCGGGCTGCCTCCGGGACGCTTCGCGATTCGCGCAGCCAAACAAGGGTTCACCGATGAAACGCGCACAGGAATCAGCTTGGCGGGGGGGCAGGACACGCCAGTCGGCATTCAGATGCACCAGAGCACTCGCGACGCCTGCGCGAGCGGCCACGAATTCGCCACCACCGATTGCGCGCTGACCTGGCACGGCATCACGCTGTACGGTGCATACGACGTTGGCGTCGGCTGGGTGAGCCACGGCTTGCCGGAAAACGGATACAACTACGAAGGCGAGTCTCTGGTGAACCGCAACGGCAATCAATCGCGCTTCATCGTGGCGCCGAACAACCTGCAGCAGACGGGTTTTGGCATCCGGGGCAAGGAAGAGTTTCTGCCGGGCTGGACCGTGGTGTTCAACGTTGCCACGGGGATCAATCCGCAGTCCGGCTTGCTCGCCAATGCCTCACTCACGGACATCAATAACAATGGCCTGCCCAGGGCCAGCTATTCGGAAGCCATCGATGGCGCGCGCGCGGGGCAACCGTTCAATGACGAATACTATGGCGGGGTATCGTCCACGCAGTTCGGCACGCTCACCTTCGGCCGCCAGCGCTCGCTCGGCACGGATGCGATGCTCCAATACGATCCGGCCGGCGGCGCCTATGCCTTTTCGTACATCGGCTATAACGGCACGCTGGCCGGCGGCGGCGACACCGAG
>PMOV01000071.1 GCA_003161195.1 Acidobacteriota bacterium
TTGCTGCTTACCGGCCCTTCGGGGGTTGGCAAAACGCACCTGGCGGCCTCCGCGCTTAAGGAACTGCTCCGCCGCGGCCACGCCGGTCTCTTTTGCGATTACCGCGAGCTGCTCAAGGAAATTCAGGCGAGTTACAACCCAGCCAGCGAGTCCACGGAAATGGGCGTCCTCGAACCGATTCGCACCGTGGAAATTCTGGTGATGGACGATCTGGGAGCCAGCAAACCTTCCGCCTGGGTGCTGGACATCATCGGACTGGTCCTCAACGCGCGTTACAACGAAAAACGCGTCACCATTTTGACCACGAATTATTTTGACGAACCCGATGGCGCGCCGGAAGCAGTGAAAGGCCCGGACGGGAAGCGCGTCTCAGTGCGGGAAGACACTATCGCGGACCGTATCGGCGCGCGCATGCGTTCCCGGCTCTTCGAGATGTGCCGCACCATCACTGTTGATGCCCCCGATTTCCGCCGCGAACTTCGCCGATCGGGCCGCGCCGGCGCGCAATGAATCTACCGCGTCTCGCAATACGCGCATTAGTATCGGCTGCTTTGCTATCGCTGATGGTGCCCGAGTTTCGCGCGCGGGCTCCGCGTTCTGAAACTTCTCAGGCTAACGTCGTTTTGACCAAGCTATTTCCGCTGACCTATCCTCCACTAGCCCGGCAGACGCGCATCGTCGGTGACGTTGATGTTCTGGTCGAAGTTCGTAAAGACGGCGTAGTTAAGTCCGCAGTCGCCGTCGAAGGTCATCCTCTGTTGGCGCAGTCGGCCATCGACAGTGCGCGCCAGTCAGAATTTGAATGTAACGGCTGCGACGCGGATGGGGCATCGCTTCATCTGCTCTACACGTTCCAGTTTTCAGGTTCGGAAGAATGCTGCCAACGGGACGACAAAGCCTCCAGCCCGCCTGGCAGCGGCGAAAAAGTCCCCCGCGTCGAACAAACGCTAAATCACGTGACGGTCATCGATCGACCCACTTGTATTTGTGATCCTGCGGGTACGATAGAGAAGGTGCGCTCGCTAAAGTGTCTCTACCTATGGCGCTGCAGCAAGCGCTACCCGGAGTAGCTTCAAATGAACTGGCATTGGACCGGTGGGAACTCTTCTGCTTCTACCGCACACGGACTGTTATCCACGTGGAGTGCGGGAGCCGGGCTCCCGCTTTGGCGATAGTGCCGATGGCGTGAGCCGGAAAGGCGGTAGCAGAGCTACCGCACTCCATGGGTGCGCCAATGTTCATCGGGCGTTCATTGACACAGGCTTGAGGCGGCTTGTATCATTCTGAGGCTGTAGGCGTTAGGTACGTCGGCAGTTTGTCCCAGAGGGCCGCCAAGAGAATTAATGTCGCTCGAGCCGCCAAACGGCTGGGGCGCTGGTAATCGCTGAGCGGTTCACCTCCTTGCAGTACACCCACACAGGGCAGGGCAAGGACTTTCATTCGACTACACAGGGATAGATATCCCGGAGGCAATCACCATGTTTGACCACGACAACCAGACCGCGGCCACGGCCGCACCGGTAAACGAAGAAGCAAACAATGCAGGAAGCGAGGCAGGAAACGGGGCGGGCAGCGGGGCTGGAAGCGAGCCTATTGAAGGACACACCGCGGCACACGAAGCAGCACAAGCAGTGAATCAGGAAGCCACCAACAGCGGCCCGAATCAAGCGGTTGCGGACGCAAATCCCGCGGTGGCGAATCTCGAAAAAACATCCGATGTTCATACGGCGACTCCGGGCATGGCGCACGAGACTTCGGGGGAGGCTGGGCATGCCGCCGTGTCTGCCGACAAACCGGCCGCTGCGGCGGTAAGCGAGAACGATGCGCAGGTCAAGGCGGAAGCACAATCCGCGCATACGGCGGACGCCGAATCTTCGAGCGAAGCGGACGAAGCGGCGGCCTCCGAAGAGATGTCCAAGCTGATGGAGCAGTACGACGAGAAGCAGGAAGCGGCGGCGTCGAAGGAAGTGATCGAAGTGACGGTGGTGGCGTACACCGAGCACGGCGTGGTGGTGGACCTCGGCGGCAAGACGGAAGGGTTGATTCCGGCGGCGGAATTTTCCGAGACGGAGATTCCGCGCCCCGAGCCCAACAGCAAGATTGAAGTGCAGCGCACCGGGGAGCACAAAGACGGCTACGCCGTCGTCTCCTATCAAAAGGTGTTGCGGCGCAAGACGTGGGAAAAGATCGACGCGGCGTACAAAGCCAAGGAAACGGTCACCGGCAAAGTGGTGGACCGCATCAAGGGCGGCCTGGTGGTGGACATTCTGGGGGTGCGAGCGTTCCTGCCCGGCTCGCAATACGACCTGCGGCCCACGGCGAATCTCGACAACCTGCAAGGGCAAGAGTTTCAGGTACGCATCACCAAGCTGAACCGGCGGCGGGGCAACATCGTGGTAAGCCGGCGCGCGCTGCTGGAGGAAGAGCAGCAAGCCAAGCGCGGCGAATTGCTGGCGACGCTGCATGAAGGCCAGAAAGTGCACGGCTTCGTGAAGAACGTTACGGAGTACGGTGCGTTTGTGGACATCGGCGGGATCGACGGGCTACTGCACCTGACGGACCTGAGCTGGGGGCGCGTGAAGCATCCTTCGGACGTGGTGAAACCGGACCAAGAGCTGGATGTGGTGATCCTGAAGTTTGACAAGGACAAGCAGCGCGTTTCGCTGGGGCTGAAGCAGCTGATACCCGATCCCTGGGTGGGGGCTGCGGAGAAATATCCGGCGGGCGGCAAGGTGAAGGGCAAAGTCGTCGGCGTGGTGGATTATGGCGCGTTCGTGGAGCTGGAGCAGGGCATCGAAGGGCTGGTGCACGTTTCGGAGTTGAGCTGGACGAAGAAGGTGCAGCATCCCTCGAAGGTTGTGAAGGTGGGCGATGAAGTGGACGTGGTGGTGCTGGACATCAAGCCGAGCGACCGCCGCGTGTCCTTGGGCATCAAGCAGGCGCAGCCGGATCCCTGGCTGCTGACGGCGGAGAAATATCCGGTGGGCTCGGTGGTTACCGGAAAGGTGCGCAACATCGTGGAGTTTGGCGCGTTCGTCGAGATGGAAGACGGCTTCGACGGGTTGGTGCACGTGAGCGACGTGAGCTGGACGGAGCGCATCAAGAACCCGCACGAGGTGTTCAAGAAGGGCGAGGAAGTGACCGCCAAGGTGCTGAAGATCGACGCGGAGAATCGCCGCGTGTCGCTAGGCATCAAGCAGGTGAACGATATTTTTGGCGAGTGGCTGAAGACGCACAAGGTNNGTGGATGTGGGGGAAAATATCGAGGCGCTGTGCCACAACACGGAGATTGAAGAGCGCAAGCGGCGCGATGAAGGCGCGTCTGCGTTCCGGCCATCCACGGGGCCGCTGAAGAGTGCGGGGCCGCTCGAGCCGGGCAAAGAGTACGACTTCAAGATCATCAAGATCAGCCCGGAGACGCGGCGTATTGGGTTGAGCTATCGCGCGGCGGTGAAGCAGATCGAGCGGCGGGAGATCGACCAGTACAAGCAGACCACGCGAACGTCTTCGACGGCGACGATCGGGGATGCCATGCGGTCGAAGCTGGCGTCGACGAAATAAGCGGGGGCCGGGCGGATTTTTCGCGTGCGCCTGGCGTGAGTGGAGGTGCGGTTGGCCACGCCGCGGTTTGCGCATCGGGCGCCCGCAAAATTCGGCTGCATAATTTCATTTACCTGCAGGTCGTTTTAGTGATAGGAAGAAGGGCACCGCAGGGGTGGTTGCCCCGCTAAGGTGTTTTGCGTCAGCGGGTTTGCACCGGCTGGGCGCGGCGGGTGGCGGCCGTAAAACGGGACCAGCTCGACGCTTGTTCGGAAGCACGCACTGGCTACGCACAGGGCTACATACAGGGTTACCACGAGGCACAGGAACGACGATGACCACCAAGCTACCGACATTGACGAAGGCCGACTTAATTGCCGAGGTCGAGCGCATTACGGAGCTGAAGCGCACGGACTCCGAGATCATCGTGGAGACGATCTTCGACAACATTATTCAGGCGCTGCAGAAGGGCGACAAGATCGAGATACGCGGGTTTGGAAGTTTTCGTACGCGCGACCGGCGCGGGCGTGTGGGGCGGAATCCCAAGACCGGCGCGAAGGTGGAAGTGCCGCCGAAGAAAATACCTTTTTTTAAGCCGAGCAAGGAATTGAAGGATTTCGTTAACAACTCCAACGGCGCCAGCTGAGGCGAAGCGCGACACGCCGCGCGCGGGTCCGTTCGCGGCGTGGTCAGCAGCAGCATTCTGTGCCGCTACAAGCGAAATCCGCGTGCTGCTTCGGCCACAAACCTCACCCATAACGCTTCCTGCTGAAAGATAGGATATTCTGAAGGGCGCTTGCGCGCGCATCCACGCTAGGCGTCAACACTAGCATCAGTGCTCGCAACGCGGAGGGCTGTGTCGCGATGGATTACGTGTGGAGTCCGTGGCGCTACCAATACATCGCGCAGGTTATCGAGGGGCCGCCCATTGAGTGCGTGTTTTGCCGCGAACTGCAACGTGGGGACGACGAGAAAGCGCTGATCGTCTGGCGGGGCGCGCAATGCTTCATCATTCTGAACCGCTATCCCTACACTTCGGGCCACGTCATGATCGTGCCATACGCGCATGTGGCGGAACTAGCGCTGTGCGATGCCGCCGCGACCGCCGAGATGATGGAACTGGCCAAGCGCATGGAAGCTGCGCTGCGCGAAGTGTACAAGCCGGAGGGGATTAATCTGGGAATGAATCTTGGCAAAGCCGCCGGGGCGGGCGTGGCTGGACACTTGCATTTGCACGTTTTGCCGCGATGGTTTGGCGACACGAATTTTATGACGGTGGTGGGCGAGACGCGCGTGCACCCGGAAGAATTGGCGACGACGTATCGGCGGCTGCGTGGCGCGCTGGGGCCAGCGCCGGTTGCCGCGAGTAAAAAGGATCGGACGTGAATTTTCAGCTGAGCGAAGAACAGGAGCTGCTGCAGAAAAGCGTGCGTGAATTTGCGGAGGCGGAAGTGCGTCCGCTGGCGAAGGAACTGGATGAGACGGGGCATTTTCCGCGCGAACTATTTCAGAAGGCGGCGGCGCTGGGGTTGACGGGCATCGCGGTGCGGGAAGCGGAAGGCGGGGCGGGGTTTGATCACATTGCTTATACGATCGTGATTGAGGAGGTTTCGCGCTGCTGCGCGTCGACTGGGGTGATTTTGTCGGTGCAAAATTCGCTGTACTGCGCGCCGGTGGAGCATTACGGGACTGCTGAGCAGAAGGGGAAATTTTTGGCGCCGTATGCGCGGGGCGAAAAAATTGGATGCTTTGCGCTGACGGAGCCGCAAGCGGGCTCCAATGCTTCCGCGCTGCAAACTAAGGGCGTGCGCCACGGCGATGCCTACGTCATCAATGGCACGAAAGCCTGGATTACTTGCGGGGGCGCAGCGGATGCGGTGGTGGTTTTTGTGAACACCGACCCGGCTAAAGGGGAAAAAGGCATCACCGCGCTGCTTGTGGAACGCGGGACGCCGGGCTTTAAAGTTGGCAAGGAAGAAAAGAAACTTGGCATCAGCGCCACCGCGTGCAGCGAGCTGATTTTTTCGGATTGCTCCGTGCCGGTGGCGAATCGGCTGGGCAACGAGGGCGAAGGGTATAAGGTTGCGCTTTCGACGTTGGACGGCGGACGCATTGGCATCGCCGCGCAAGCTACCGGCATTGCGCAAGGCGCGTTTGAGGCGGCGTTAAAATATTCGCAGGAGCGGGTGGCGTTCGGCGGCACCATTTCACAGTTCCAGGCCATCCAGTTCATGCTGGCGGACATGGCCACGGAACTCGACGCCGCGCGGCTGCTGAATCGCAAAGCTGCGTGGAAGCAGGATACGGGTGCGCGCTTCAGCATGGACGCGGCTATCGCCAAGCTTTTTGCCAGCGAAATGGCCACGCGCGTGACGCACAAAGCCATCCAGATTCACGGCGGGAACGGGTACAGCCGCGAGTACCCCGTCGAGCGCAACTATCGCGACGCACGCATCACGGAGATTTACGAAGGTACCAGCGAGATACAGCGGTTGGTGATTGCTGGTTGGGTTTTGAAGAGCTAGTGCTCACGCGCAAAGACCATGACCGGCAAACTTCCGAATTTCCACGATGGCTTTTTCGATGGTTTGTGGCTCGGCCCTAACAAATTAGTTCATGTGTTCCTCACTGCAACTGATCGAACAGCTTTTATCCTTGAACTCGAAGGCGTAACGAGGTTGGCCCTCACCGAAGTCAGGCAAGGGAATATTATTTTCGACCTGGCTGTGCGCACCGCAGACACACTGACGGCCACGGACATCCAGTACGCTTACGGAATGGATGCTGATTCTCCCCTGGTTTCAAAGACGCTCGCGACCGCGAAGAACGACCAACTTCAAGTGCTTGAAATCAATCCTTCGTATGGAGCCGAGGGTATAGTCCTGTTCAAGACTTGGAAACTAACTCCGCGTCTTCCACAACCCTGACAGGGTTACCATACTCCGTAGTATTCTGAGCACGTGCTGGGGCTTGAAAACGAAATTCAATTTGATCCCGCTGTGGCTGAGGATTTCTTTCGTCAGCTGCCGGCGAGGGCCGGGGTTTGCCTGATTGAGCCGCGGGCGGCGGGGGCTGAACCGTTTCTGATACGGACGCAGGATTTGCGGCGGCGGCTTACGAAGCTATTGGGATTGCTGGACGCGCAGAGTAAACGACTGAATTTGCGGGAGTTTGCTGGGGCGGTGCGCTACCGCGTCACCGGGTCGCGGTTTGAGCAGACACTTGCGTACTACCAGAATGCGAAGGCGCTGCATCCTTCGCGCTATCGCGATTTGCTGCG
>PMOV01000229.1 GCA_003161195.1 Acidobacteriota bacterium
ATCGTGGTCACTCTATTCCTGCGACACCGCCGGAGGTGGGAGAGGGGTGCACTTTATGATTCGTTACGCATCCGGACCGCCTGGCGTTCCGGCGCAACGCGCGCGAACTTTGCCAATAGCTCGTCCAATTCCTGCGGGCGAATCGGTTTGGCCAAGTAGTCATCCATGCCCGCCGCCAGACACTGCTCCTGATCGCCCTTCATGGCGTGCGCGGTCAAGGCCACGATGGGCACGTGGCCGCCGGCCAATGCTTCCTTTTCGCGAATTTTCCCGGTGGCTTCCATGCCGTCCATTTCCGGCATCTGGATATCCATCAGGATCAAATCAAACGTGTCCTTCTGGAGCGCCGCCAGAGCTTCGCGTCCATTTCCCGCGACGACTACCTGATGCCCGCGCTTCTCCAGCAAACGCGTGGCCAGGCGCTGATTGACGGCATTGTCCTCCGTAAGCAGGATGCGCATGGCACGCGCCGGCTGCGCGGCGTCGGCTGGCGCGGACTGCGCCGCGGGCGGTGCAGTCCCACCTTGCGAATCGGCGAACCCAAGAATACGCGCGATGGCCGTGCGCAACTCGGACTGCCGTATCGGTTTCAACAACAGCGCCGCGACCCCGAGGTTCTTGAAGCGTTCCGCATCGCCACGATGTCTGGCGGAAGAGAGCATCACGATGATGGCGGAAGTTAAGTCCTGGCGCTCCCGAATGTGCCCAATGAACTGGAAGCCATCCATTTCCGGCATGCGCACATCGCTGATAATCAAGCCGTAGGGGTCGGCGGCATCCCAGGCGGCGGCCAGTTCCGTCAGCGCGGCCTTCCCGCTAATTGCACAGGTTACACGCATCCCCCAATTCCGGAGCATGTTGTCGAGAATGCGGCGGTTGGTCTCGTTGTCGTCGACCACCAGCACGCGAAAATCGCGCAAATGTTCGTGCGTAACCGCATTGTCCAGTTGGGGTTGCTGATCAGCACCTTTAAACCGCACGGTGAAGTGGAACTGCGAGCCACGGCCCACCTGGCTTTCCACCCAAATTTTGCCGCCCATCATGCCCACCAGCCTCGCGGTGATGGTCAAGCCGAGTCCGGTGCCCCCATATTTGCGTGTGGTGGAGGCGTCGGCTTGCGAGAAAGGATCGAAAATCAGTTTTTGCTTGTCCGTCGGGATACCGACGCCGGTATCCGCGACGACAAAGTGCATCAGGGATTGCTCTCCGTCACGGGATTCCATTTGCACCCTGAGCGATACCTCGCCTTCTTCGGTAAACTTCAGGGCGTTGCCAATCAGGTTGGCGATCACCTGGCGCAAGCGGCTCGAATCGCCTTTCACAAACTCCGGAACGGCCGGTGCGATCTCACACAATAACTCGAGATTCTTGCCGTGCGCCCGCACCGCCAGGGTCTTCAGCGCGGACTCCAGACATTCGCGCAGGTCGAAGTCCACTTCTTCCAGGTCGATTTTGCCGGCCTCGATTTTCGAAAAATCCAGAATGTCATTAATAANNNNCGGCTGGCGGCCTCCGCCGCCTCCTTCGCTCTTTGCCACTCGGTTTCCAAATTCTTGCGAACGGTAATGTCGCGCCCGATGCCGGCGATGCCGGCCACCTCGCCCTGGCCATTGAAGAGAGGCACCTTGGTGTTAAGCATCCACACTTGATTGCCGCTGCCGTCGGTGTCTGGCTCTTCGCGGTCGTAGAAGGGCTGTCTCAGGCGCATCAACTCTTGCTCGCCCTGGTAAAAGCGTTCGGCAATCTCTTTGGGATAAAGGTCGAAGTCGGACTTGCCGATGAGCGCTTCGTAGGACTGCACGCCGTGGGCGCGAGCCACCGCCGCATTGGCTACCACAAAGCAGCTGTTGGTGTCTTTCACATACATGCGGTCCGGCACGTTGTCGATCAACGCGCGCAAGGCCCGGCGTTCCTTGGAGAGCATCTCCTGCGCGCTTAAGCGCTCATCGACCTCTCGACGCAACGCTTCCGTGCGTTCCGCGACACGCCTTTCCAGATCTTCGTTCCAATTCTTCAGCGCCTTGTCGCGGTGTTGAATGCGCTCCAGCATTTGATTGAAGGCCAAAATAACCTTGCCCACTTCGTCCGCACGCCGCGGCACGGCGCGCAGGGCGTAGTTTTCTTCCTGCGAAACGCGCTCCGCTACCTGGGCCAATTGCAGCAGCGGTCCGGTAATGGCACGCAAGGCGCGCGAGGCCACCGCATAGGTGGCGAGAATCGCCAGCAACAGCACTAGGCTGGCAATCTTCACGTATTGCCACATCTCCGCGCGAAAGCCGCTTAGGTCCGAGACGATGGCGATGCTTCCCGCCTTTTCGTTGCCCGTGGAGACCGAGCGAAACAGCGCCACAGATTGTGCATCGAAGTACGTGCCCTCGGCGCGTAAGGCGGGCATGGTGAATTCGCCCGGCAACTGCGCGCGACGGTACTCCGCAAACACCTCGCCGCGGTTATTGAACAGACGAGCGCCGAGAATGTTTTGTTCGGCGCGCAAAGCCCCCAGCATTTCTGTCGCGGAGCGCTGGTCATCGAAGGTCAAGGACGCCGCCGTGTTCGCGCCCAGGGTTTCGGCCAGGGTTGTGAGTTCGCGGACCATGCCGCGGCGAAAGTCGGTGCGCTCATGGATGCCGAAGCCCACGCAAGCCAGCACCAGCGCGAAGGTACTTGCGAAGAGCAGCAGCGTCCGTAGCTCCGTTTGTATCGAAG
>PMOV01000216.1:0-8366 GCA_003161195.1 Acidobacteriota bacterium
TCCCCGCCGATATACATCGGATACTCGCGCCCAAATTCGCCAGCCACTTTCGCCAGCGCCGCTTCCATCGCGCGCTTATTCTCAGGCACGGAAAAATCGGCAAAAGGCTCGTTCACAAATTCCGGCAAATGCAATTTCGCTTCGGCGGTGGCCATGGCGCAGTTTCCTCCCAACATCGCAAACTCCAATTCTACTGCCTTACAAATCCATGCGACAACCCGTTGTCCGCGAAGCGCAGGCACGGAAACTCTTCCTGTGGTTTTTGCCGTCGCACACCGCTAGCGCAAATCCCGAATAATCTCCTTCGCCGCATTCGCCCCGGACGCTCCCGTCAACCCATTCCCCGGATGCGTCCCCGACCCGCACAGATACAGCCCGCGCACCGGCGTCAAATACCGCGCCCAATCCAAAACCGGCCGCATCGTAAACAGCTGATCCAGCGCCAGCTCCCCGTGATAAATCTGCCCCCCGGTAAATCCATACTCGCTCTCGAGCGATTGCGGCGTAATCACCTGCACCCCTTCCACCAGTTCGCCCAACCCCGGCGCAAACTCCTCCAACGTCTGCAGCACCACGCGTCCCAGCTCGCCCTGCCGCGCTTCCCACGTCCCCTTCTTCAGCGTAAACGGCGCAAACTGCACATACGCAGACAGCACATGTTTCCCTTCCGGCGCCAAAAATGGATCGAGCAGCGTCGGAATCGTTACGTCCAGATACGGCGCCGCGGAAAACTCGCCATACTTCGACGCGTCAAACGCCTTCTCCAAGTAATCAATGTCCGGCCCGATGTGAATCCTTCCGGACAGTGCGCGCCGGAATCCGTCCGCGCCAATCCCTGCCGCGAGCGCCGGAAACTCCGGCAAACCCCCAAGCGCCACATTCACCTTGGCCACCGTCCCATTCGCGCGCAAATTCTTGATGCGCGTCGCAAACGTCGGATCGAGCTGCGACGCATCCATCAACCCAAAAAACGTTCGCTTCGGATCGACGCCCGAAACCACGGCCTCAATCCCAATCTCTTCGCCGTCGTCCAGCACCACGCCGCTCACCGCGCCATCCTTCACGCGAATGTGCCGCACCTCCGCGCCCGTGCGAATCTCCGCGCCCGCCTTGCGCGCCGCATCCGCCAGCGCGCCCGTCAACGTTCCCATCCCGCCGCGTGGCGCCGACGCCGGACCCACCGGATGCGCATCCGCCGCCGCACGCAGCAACAGCACCGCCGTCGAACCCGCCGACCAGGGCCCCAGCGCCGTCCCAAAAATCCCGCGCGCCGCAATCACCGCGCGCACCAGCTCCGTCTCAAAAAACTCCGCCACAAAATCCGCCGCAGCCATCGGTCCCCAGCGCAGCAAATCGAAAATGCCCGTCTTGCCCAGCCTGCGGACGCCGCGCCCAGTCTTCAGTAAATTCCACAAATCTTCGGGCGAAGGTTTATCAATCCCCGGCGGAGTAATCGCCGCAATCTGCGCAAACACCCCGGCAATTTTCTCGAGCGCCGCCGCAAACTTCGGATAGCTCCCCGCATCGCGCGCTGAAAATCGCGCCATTCCGCCAGCCGTCTTCTCGTGGTCGTCGTAAAACAGTAGCGCCCGTCCATCCGGAGTCGGCGCAAACACCCGCGGATCCGCATGCAGCATCTCGCAGCCAAACTTCTCCGGCTGCATATCGCGCAACACGTCCGCCCGCAGCGGCCCTGCCGTATGTGCCAGCGTTGAGCAGCGAAATCCTGGATAAAACTCCTCCGTCACCGCACCGCCGCCCACCAACTCTCGCCGCTCCAGGACCAGTGGCTTAAATCCGCCTTTCGCCAGATAAAACGCCGTCACCAAGGCGTTGTGTCCGCCGCCAATAATCGCCACCCGCTGTCCGATAGGCACGGTCAGTGGCTCGCCTTCTGCGAACTTATGTCGCTTGCCGAGGCTCCGCTACCTGCACCGGCATTCCTCGCCGACACAAAATTCTTCGCGTCGCTACCGCCATTCCCTTTCGCCTTCCGCGCCACTTTTCCCCAATCCTTCAGCATCACCTGACTGGCAATCCTCCCATTCGCCCCCATAATCCCGCCGCCCGGATGCGTCGCCGACCCACACATATACAATCCATCCACCGGCGTCCGGTAATACGCCCACCCCGCCACCGGCCGCAAAAAGAACAGCTGCTCCAGCGAAAGCTCGCCCTGAAAAATATTCCCCTGCGTCAATCCAAACTCCCGCTCCAGATCGAGCGGCGTCAGAATCTGCCGCCCCACCACAATCTCCTTAATATTCGGCGCATACTCCGCCAGCGTATCAATCACGTTGTCGCCAAACGCCTCGCGCGTCTGGTCCCAAGTCCCCTCAGCCAGCTTGTAAGGCGCGTACTGCACAAAGCACGACATCACATGCTTCCCCGCCGGCGCCACGCTCGGATCCGTCAAGCTCGGAATCACCATATCGATATACGGCCGCCGCGAATAATTCCCATACTTCGCGTCGTCGTAAGCCCGCTCCATATATTCCATGCTCGGCGAAATGGAAATCGCCCCGCGCAGGTGCGCGCCTTCACCGGGAATCGCCTTGAACTTTGGCAAAGCATCCAGCGCCAGATTCACCTTGCCCGAAGACCCGCGAAACTTATACCGCCGCACGCCCTCCAAAAAATCCGCGGGCAACTCGCTAGCCTGCAAAAATTTCAAAAACGTCAAATGCGGATCCACGCTCGACGAAACAATCGTCGCGCCGATCTCCTCCCCGCTCTGCAGCACCACACCCGCCGCCCGCCCATTCTTCACCACAATCTTCGCTACCGGCGCCTTCGTGCGAATCTCCACCCCCAACTCGCGCGCCGCCCCCGCAATGGCGTTCGAAATCGCCCCCGTTCCTCCCCTGCTGAATCCCCACGACCGAAACGCCCCATCAATCTCGCCCATGTAGTGATGCAGCAGCACATACGCCGTCCCCGGCGACCGTATCCCCAAAAACGTCCCGATAATCCCCGAAGCCGACATCGTCGCCTTCAGCACATCCGTCTCAAACCACTGATCCAGAAAATCCGCAGCGCTCATGGTCATCAACTGAATCAACGTGTAGCGCTCGTCGGACGATAGCTCGCGAAACCGCTGCAGCAAAAAGTTCAGCTGTTTCAAATCGTTCAGCTTCAGGGTGGTCGGGTCCGGCGGCACCATCGACAGCAGCGGCTTCACGAACCGGCACATCGGCGTCATCATCTTCGAAAATTCGTCGTACGCTTCCGCATCCACCCGCGAATGCCGCCGAATCTCCCGCACGGACTTTGCATGATCGTTCATCCGCCACAAATGGTTCCCATCCGGCATCGGCGAAAACGTCCCATCCAGCGGCAGAATCTCCAGCCCATGTCGCGGCAAATCCAGTTCGCGAATAATCTCCGGCCGCAGCAACGACACCACATACGAGCACTCCGAGAACAGAAACCCCGGAATAATTTCCTCAGTAACCGCCGCCCCGCCCAAAACGTGCCGCCGTTCCAGCACCAGCACCTTCTTTCCAGCCTTCGCCAGGTAGGCCGCATTCACCAGCCCGTTATGCCCCCCGCCAATCACAATCACGTCATAATGCTGCGCCATCCGTTAACTCCGTTCGCCAAAACTCCGCGCTACATCCGCATCTGCGCCCTTCAATCGACCGCTAATTCTATGTGTTCCCACCCAGCAAGCACAACTGACCTGCCACGCCCCACCTTTGGTAGCACAGGCTTTAGCCTGTGAGCTTTTCTCTCCCACCACGGAGATCTCTCCGCCAACCGCGCTTTCCGCTCCCAACGTGCACGCCCATCTGCCCCTGTGCTACCATAGAAACTTCAAGTGAAGCATTTTCCTACGCCTTTCCACCGCACCAACCGCCCAGCCACCCGCTGGGCTGCGTTGTTTCTAGGCGCCAAGAAATACGCGCCGCGGCAAATCCCCGAAACGAGGTTGGCATGACCGAAGCCGCAGCCCCCATCTCCATCCCCGAAGGCCTAACCTTCGACGACGTTCTTCTCCTCCCCGGCAAATCCTCCGTCCTCCCCGCCGAAGTCGACACCCGCACCCACTTCACGCGCACCCTCCAGCTCAATATCCCTCTCGCCTCCGCCGCCATGGACACCGTCACCGAATCCCGCCTGGCCATCGCCATCGCCCGCCAAGGCGGCATCGGCATCGTCCACCGCAACATGCCCATCGACCGCCAGTACGAAGAAATCGACCGCGTCAAACGCTCCGAAAGCGGCATGATCGTAGACCCCGTTACCATCTCCCCGGACATCACCCTCCGCCAAGCCCTCGAAATCATGACCAAGTACCGCATCAGCGGCCTACCCGTCACCCGCGGCTCCCGCCTCACCGGCATCCTCACCAACCGCGACCTCCGATTCGAAAAAAATCACGCCCAGCTCGTCGGCTCCGTGATGACCAAAGACAATCTGGTCACCGTCCCCGTCGGCACCACCCTCGAAGAAGCCGAACGCATCCTGCAAAAACATCGCATCGAAAAACTTCTCGTCGTTGATCAGGACTTCAACCTCAAAGGCCTAATCACCGTAAAAGACATTCAGAAAAAACTCGAATACCCGCGCGCCGCCAAAGATGAACAAGGCCGCCTGCGCATCGGCGCCGCCGTCGGCGCCACCGGAGACTATCTCGAACGCGCCGTCGAAATGGCCAAAGCCAAAGCCGACGTCCTGGCCATTGACACCGCGCACGGCCACACCCAGCGCGTCATGGACGCCATCAAAGCCATTCGCCACCGCTTGCCGGAGCTGCAACTCATCGCCGGCAACGTCGCCACCTACGAAGGCGCGCGCGACTTAATCGCCCTCGGCATTGACGGCCTCAAGGTCGGCATCGGCCCGGGCTCCATCTGCACCACGCGCATCGTCACCGGCGCCGGCGTCCCGCAACTTACCGCCGTCATGGAAGCCTCGCGAGCCGCCAAAGGCACCAACGTCCCCGTCATCGCCGACGGCGGCATCAAATT
Source organism: Acidobacteriota bacterium (assembly GCA_003161195.1). Classification (GTDB taxonomy): domain Bacteria; phylum Acidobacteriota; class Terriglobia; order Acidiferrales; family UBA7541; genus Acidiferrum. Next base: position 4,974 of record PMOV01000216.1, read on the forward strand.
CTCCGGCGACATCACCAAAGCCATCGCCGCGGGTGCCAGTTGCGTCATGATCGGCAGCCTCTTCGCCGGCACCGAAGAATCCCCCGGCGAGACCATCCTCTTCCAGGGCCGCACCTTCAAGTCCTACCGCGGCATGGGCAGCACTGGTGCCATGAACGCCGGCTCCGACCGCTATTCCACCGTCCAGGACTCCAGCGAAGCCGGCAAGAGCGTTCCCGAAGGCGTCGAAGGCCGCGTCCCGTACAAAGGCCCGTTGGGTGCCCTAACCGATCAACTAGTAGGCGGTCTAAAAAGTGGTATGGGCTACGTAGGTGCCGCCACCTGCAAAGAGCTAGCCGAAAAAGCCCATTTCGTGCGCATCACCGCTGCCGGCCTCCGCGAAAGCCACGTCCACGACGTAGTCATCACCCGCGAAGCCCCCAACTACCGCATGGAATAGCCATCCAAATGCGTTGCGCCTCTCGCCCGCGCCAAAATCTGTCATCCTGAGCGCAGCGAAGGATCTGCTTTTTCCAGCACCGCCGCCGGCCCCTCGCGCTGGCACGCCCGCAACCCATGTCCCGCTAAACTACAAACGGAGATCACAACAACTTGCCCAACCAACCCTGGCGCAACCCTCGCCCCGCCCCCAACCTCTCCGAGGTCCAACCACGCCTCCAAAATCTCCCGCCCGTCCGCCTACTCTGGTCTTGGTGGCCCGCCGTTCTCTGGTCTGCCATCATCTTCACCGCCTCCACCGACACCTTCTCCTCCGAACACACCGGCTCCATCATCGAGCCCATCCTCCGCTGGTTCTACCCGCACATCACCCGCCCCCAGTTCGACCTAATCCATCACCTAATCCGCAAAGCTGCCCACCTAACCGAATATTTCATCTACGGCCTCCTCCTCTACCGCGGCCTACGTCGCGGCCGCCCCGGCTGGCGCCTCTCCTGGGCACTAGCCTCCATCTTCCTAGCCGCCATCTACGCCTCCCTGGACGAATTTCATCAATCCTTCGTCCCCAGTCGCACCGCCTCCCCCTACGACTCCCTCCTGGACACCATCGGTGCCACCTGCGCCATCCTATTCCTCTACCTCTACTTCCGCCTCCGCACAACAAGCACCGCCGAGCGCGCCCAGCAATAATCGTATTACGATGTGACACATGTCTCTTCGTCGCGTCATCGCATTCCTCGTGATCGCGGGCGGCTCTGTATGCGGTGTCACTGGCACTATCGTTTTCAACGACATAATTGCCGCCGTAAACGAAAAACTCCCACCACACGAACACTTTGACTACCTTTTTGGGGTGGGTCGAAGACGCAGCGCCTGCTGAAGAGCTACAAGTCCCTATATCCCGAAGGCAAACTTGTTCGAAGGTATTATGCCGTGCTCGCCGCCATGTTCCTGGTCCTCTTCCTGGGCTTTTCCGTACTGGTCTTATTCCGACGCTAGTGATTGCGTCGACGCTCTATAGCCAGCCGACCCCGTTATAAATCGTTTTCAACAGATCATTGCCGCAGTAAGATTGCTCGCGACTAAATGCGACGCAAACTAACTCTCGCCCTAGTCTTACTCGGCGCCGCGGCAGCAATCCTGTCGTCACTTTTAGTTCGCGAATCACGCCAAATAAACACCCGGAGCGTAGACTCCCTCCAAACAATTCATTCAGCACAAGCCGCGTACGCGCAAATACACCCAGACCGAGGATTCGCTCCCTCACTAACGGAACTAGGCCCCAGTTCCGGCGAAGCGATGATTGACGACGTGCTAGCCAGCGGAAGAAAGTCCGGATACATTTTCATTTTAAGCACTGCACCGCCAGACTCGCGCGGCCGCATCGTGCATTACACGGTCGTCGCTAGTCCGGAGAAGCACGACAAAGGAACACGTAGCCTTTTCATCGATGAGTCCGGTATCGAGCGCTTCACCACTGAGAACCGCGCTGCCACCATCACGGACCCACCCCTAAAATAAATTAAGAGCAGCAGCAAACGCTAAAAATCATCATAAGTGATCAGCGCTGTTAGGTTTAGGGAAAGACTTCAGTCTGGGCTCTTGGGCATGTGACTCGCCACTCATCACTCGCCACTTCCTTCTTAATATAAAAAACTCTCCGCCAATCTCGCCGTTCGTTCTGTCCTCGATTCAAGGTGGCATAGACTTCAGTCTGTGCGCCTCTCCACGCAACTCGCCACTTATTAGTCGCCAGCACTGTCCGCTTGTGAGCAAACGCATGCCAACTTCGCGAGACCGTGCCGGATCACCCGGGGAGTTTTCGTAACATTTCCACCTCCAAGTCCCGGCACTCGCACCACCGTTTCCGAGGTCCAAACCAAATATTTCCGTCTCGACACCCGTCGTCCACCCTACTGCTTGTACCCTCCCCACCCCGAGTCCCTATATGTTGCGTAGAAGTATTTCTCTTGACAACAGATCCCAGTCTTTGGTAATCTTCAACTGTAGAAAACTGCGCCTCGACTTTAGTCGGGGCGTTTTTTTTGCTCAGCGCCAAACCGTACCCATCCGCGCGCGCTACACATCCATACACTCCATGGAATTCCGACAACTCGGTTATTCAGGCTTAAAAGTCCCGGTCCTCAGCTTCGGCGCCGGTACCTTTGGCGGCAGCAACGAGTTCTTCAAAGCTTGGGGCGCGAGCGACGTGCAGGAAGCCACGCGCCTGGTCAGCATTTGCCTCGAAGCTGGCGTAAACCTCTTCGACACCGCCGACGTCTACTCCGACGGCATGTCGGAGGAAATCCTCGGCCAAGCCATCAAAGGCCGCCGCAATGAACTGCTCATCTCCAGCAAAGCCACCTTCCGCATGAGCAAGAATCAGGGACCCAATGACCTCGGCTCCTCGCGCCACCACCTGCTGGCCTCCTGCGAAGCCAGCCTGCGCCGCCTCAAGGTCGACACCATCGACATCTACCACATGCACGGCTTCGACGCTCTCACCCCCGTCGAGGAAACCCTCAAGACCCTCGACACTCTGGTGCAAAGCGGCAAAGTCCGCTACCTCGCCTGCTCCAACTTTTCCGGCTGGCACCTGATGAAGTCTCTCTGCATCTCCGAGCGCTACGGCTGGTCGCGCTACGTCGGCCATCAGGTCTACTACTCCCTCATCGGCCGCGAGTACGAATGGGAGCTGATGCCTCTCGCACTCGAGCACAAGGTCGGCGCACTCATCTGGAGCCCTCTAGGTTGGGGCCGCCTCACCGGCAAGATCCGCCGCGACCAACCCATCCCCGCGGAAAGCCGCCTGCACAAAACCGCCAACTACGGCCCACAGGTCGCCGACGACTATCTCTACAAAGTGGTGGATGCCCTCGACGAACTGGCGGAAGAAACCGGCAAGTCCGTGCCCCAGATCGCGCTGAACTGGCTGCTCCAAAGACCCACCGTCGC
>PMOV01000216.1:8401-9278 GCA_003161195.1 Acidobacteriota bacterium
AACCTTCTCCCAAGACTGCACCTGCTAAACGCCGCAACGGCTAGGCGGATTCGTTGACGTGAATGGCATGGGACACTAAGATTGGCGCGATGGCCGAAGCTTCCCTTCCTGGACGCACCATTTCGCACTACCTTATCCTTGATAAAATTGGCGGCGGCGGAATGGGCGTGGTCTACAAGGCCCAGGACACGCGCCTCGAACGCTTTGTGGCGCTGAAGTTTCTGCCCGCCGAGGTTGCGCAAGACGAGCAGGCGCTGAGCCGCTTCCGGCGGGAAGCGAAAGCCGCTTCGGCGCTGAATCATCCGAATATCTGCACGATTTACGATGTGGGCGAGGAGCAGGGCCAAGCCTTCATCGTCATGGAGTACCTCGAAGGCGCCACCCTGAAACACCACATCGCGATGGGAGCGATGGACCCCGAAAAGCTGCTGCCGCTGGCGCTCGAAATCGCCGGCGCCCTGCAAGCTTCGCACGCCAAAGGCATCGTCCACCGGGACATCAAGCCGGCAAACATTTTTGTCACCCAGCAAGGGCACGCCAAGATCCTCGATTTCGGCCTGGCCAAAGTCGACTATTTTGCCCAGGCTGCTCCAGGAATGGCCACGGCCACCGACGAGGCCTTGCTGACCAGTCCGGGCTCGGCCATCGGCACGGTTGCGTACATGTCTCCCGAACAGGTGCGCGGCGAAAAACTGGATGAGCGCACCGACCTGTTTTCGTTTGGTGTCGTGCTGTACGAGATGGCGACGGGCGCTCCGCCCTTTCGCGGTGAAACTGCGGGCTTGGTGTTCGAGGCGATTTTGAACCGCGAGCCGCCGCCGGCAATCGCGGTGAATTCGCGGGTGCCGGGAAAGCTGAACGAGATTATCGATCGCTC
>PMOV01000234.1:0-443 GCA_003161195.1 Acidobacteriota bacterium
GTGGAAGCGACGCGCGTCAGCCCCGTGCCGGTGTTTTTCACCGTGACAGTCGCCGCGGCGATGGCCGCGCCCGAACTATCCGTCACCGTGCCGAGAATCGTGCCGCGAAACGTCTGCGCGGAAGCGCTGGGCAGCAGGCTGAAGAACATCGCGGCCAAACACAGGCAAGCGCACAGGCAAGCTGCTGCGCGTAATCTGCGGATTGCGCTCATGTTTACTCTCTCCTTGAAAGACACTTCGGAACTCATGGAACCCCTCAGAACCATGTCTGGAGCCGCCCTCGGAACGAACCCCGGCACCATGCGGCGCGTCACACCAGCCCACGTGCTGACCAATTCAGTCACCCAGGCAAATTGCGCAGTGCACCGCGGACGGCCCGCACGGCATTGTCCTCGCACGCTTAGACGTACAAGACCACGAATGTGTAATTACACTAACTTTGC
>PMOV01000234.1:557-4942 GCA_003161195.1 Acidobacteriota bacterium
CCCCTGGGTCGTAGCGGTCGGGGCCGTACTGTTCTTCGCCGCGCCATCCGTCATTGCTAAACCCGCTGAAGTGGCCTTGCGTTCTCCTTGGGATTTGGCGCCCGTCACCGCCACCGACGCGCCTTACACTTGCCCCTCCCCACCCACCGACCTGCCGCACGATTTCGCCACCAATTCCTACTACACCGATAGCCATCATTCCATAATCGATCCGGCGCTCAAGAAACGCTACGAAGACTCCGTAGCCGCCGTGGAAGATTTTTCTCGCGAGGTGGTCAAAGCCGCCGACGCCTACGAAACCACAGGCAGCCGCGCCGCCGCGGACTGCGCAGCGCAATTGCTGGCTGGCGCAGCCCGGCAGAAAACGCTAACCGGCGTCATGGACGGCCACCAGTCCTCCTACGTGCAAGGTTGGAATCTTGGCGCGTGGGCCGTGGCGTTTCTAAAAATTAGGGGCAGCGCCGCGGTCTCAGCTGAACTATCACAGGAGATTTTGCCGTGGTTAAAGAAACTTGCGGAAGGCAATCGCGGCTACTATGAAGGCAAACGCCGCCACCCGGGAGCGAGCGACGCGCACAACAACCATCTCTACTGGGCCGGCTTCGCCATAGCCGCCGCCGGCATCGCCAACAACGAGCGCGGCCTTTTCCGCTGGGGCCTCGACGCTTACCGCGAAGGCGTGCACGACATTCGCGACGACGGCACGCTCCCGCAGGAAATGGACCGCGCGCAAATGGCCCTGCACTATCACTTGTATGCGCTGGCCCCGCTGATGGTCCTCGCCGAATTTGGCGAAGCCAACGGTGTCGATCTTTACGCTGAGCGTGACTACGCCCTCAAGCGCCTGGTGGCGCGCTGCGTCGCGGGTCTGCACGATCCTTCCTTTTTCCAGCAGAAAACCGGCGTGGCGCAGGTCACCACGCCGGACATCGCGCCGTGGCAAATCAGCTGGGCCGTAGCGTACACACGCCGCTTCCCGGACGCGCAGATCACCGCACTACTCGCGCAGGCCCCGCGCCTGAACTACACCATTCTGGGCGGCTTGCCTCCGCCCTAGCGACGCAGCGTTGCCAGCGTCGCCTGCCACAGCGCGCACCACCAAATCGCCACATCCACTGGCAGGAAGTACCATCGCCCCGTAACAAAATTCCGCCCTGCACGCACCGCCGTCCACTTCGTAAGGCTGCCGTACAACCGCGCCAGCGAACTTTCCTGCGGCGAATACCACCCGCTGTCGCGCAATTGTTTCTTGGCCAGTTCCTGCAGCGAATCGCCCTGGATGGAAACGCACGCGCTTTCGGCGATGTAGTGCGTCGCCCAGCCGGCCTCCGCCATCCGCCGGCAAATGTCAGAGTCCTCATGGTGCCGCCGGAAGCGCACGTCGTATCCGCCCACGGTGTCCAGCGCCGCCTTGCGAAACAGCACCGCGTGCCCGTGCGCAAACAGTGCCGGCCCCGAAACCTCCGCGTGTGCAGGCTCCTGAAAGCGCATCCGCCAACGTGTGAGAAGCCGGTCCGGGCGTTTCGGCACGGTGCGCGTGTACACCACGCCGACGGTAGGCTTATCTGCCAGATACGCCACGCAGGTCCGCAGCCAGTCCGTCGCCGGCAGCACTTCCACATTGACGCACGCAACCAGTTCGGCATGCGAGCGCGCAATCGCCGCATTGCGTGCCGCGGAAATTCCTGCATTTTGTGTTAGCCGCGCCAGAACGATCTGTGGACGATCCGTCTCCAGCGCCGGCGCCGCGTCGCGCGTGAGCTCTGCCGCCCACTCCGGCAACACGATGGGCGTCGGCGAACCGTCATCCACCACAAAAATCCGCGCCACGGGATGCGTCTGTTTGACGCATGCGGCCAAAGTCGCGTCGAGCGCGTCCGCTCGTTCCCCATAGGCGGGAATCACCACATCAACTTGGATCGCCGTTTCGATCGTATGCTTGGATCCCGTCTCGCGCCCCACGCTAACTCAATCTCCCACACGCCGGCCAAACCATCCCGCCGGCACGCGCAATCGCCAAGCTGGCGCGCCGCAGTTACTCACGCCCAGTTACGCACGCGTGCGCCTGCGCACCATTAGCGCTATCGCAATCCACTAAACTCAAGGATAATCTGAATCTTGCCCAACCAAGCGAAGCCATGAACTTAGCACAGCCCCGATTCCCCGGCCAATCCTCGCGCGGCCTCCTGCTGCTGCTCGGCAGTATCGTCGTAGGCGCCTGGGGCTCCTACCAGTGCGCGCAGTGGGTCATCAACGACGACATGCAAGGTATGGCCCTGGCCGGCCTCGTAGTCGTCGGTAGCGCCGTCGTCGTCGGCATTCTCAACAACTGGCGCAACGGCGTCTATCTCTTCCTCGCCTGGCTGCTCTTTGAGGACTTTGCCCGCAAATTCCTCGGCAACAACATGACCATCTATTTCGCCAAGGATTTCCTCCTGCTCGTCGTTTATATCTCCTTCTTCGCCGACCGCCGCAAACGCAAAGTAAAACTCTTCAAAGCCCCATTCCTGGCACCGGTGGTGGTTTTCATTTGGTTCGGAGTGATGCAGATTTTCAATCCCGCTTCTACCTCCATCTTCTACGGCTTGATGGGGGTCAAAATCTTCTTCTATTACGTCCCATTGATTTTCGTCGGGTACGCGCTCTTTGACTCCGAGTCCGAACTCCGCCGCTTCTTCACCATTAACTTGGTCCTTGCGTTCGTCATTGTCGGCCTTGGGTTGGCGCAGTCCATCATCGGCCCTACCTTCCTGAATCCCGCGCATCAGGCGGACGACCTCGCCCTCCTCAGCGGAATGTACCGCGTCAGTCCCCAGACCGGCCAGATGGCCTATCGTCCCACCTCCGTATTTGTCAGCAACGGCCGCTTCTGCGATTTCATCAATGTCGCCTGGCTGCTGGTGCTGGGTTTCAGCGGATTTTTGCTCCTGCGCCAGAAAAAGGGCCGTATCCTGGCGTTCATTTGCGTTGCCGTCACCGCGGCAGCCGCGTTCTTCGCCGCCTCGCGCGGCACCTTCATGTGGGCCATGATTGACGGGCTGGTCACCAGCGCCGCCTTTATCTGGGGCGCGCCATGGCGTCAGCGCGAAGCGCGCCGGGCGTTCAAAGGCGTACAACGCGCTTTGCTGGCCGTCGCCGGCGCCATGACGCTATTGTTTTTTATTTTTCCAGACGCGTTGCTCTCTCGCGTCGCCATCTATCAGGAAACGTTAAACCCCAACAGCAGCACCAGCGAACTCAGCCATCGCGGTTGGGAGTATCCGGTGGACAATTTCCTCGCCGCCTTCCAATATCCGCGCTGGCTTGAGGGCTATGGCATCGGCACCACGGCGCTGGGCGGCCAATACGTTGCGCGTTTTTTTAAGGTTGTGCCGCCGGTGATCGGTGTGGAAAGCGGCTTCGGCACCCTGGTCGTGGAGATGGGTGTCGGCGGCCTGATTCTGTGGCTGATTATGGGCTGCGCCATCGTGTTCACCGCATGGCGCGTGGTGAAAAAGCTCAAAGGTTCGCCGCTGCTCCCGATCGCCTTTACTATTTTTTGGTACGCCTTCGTCCTGCTGTTCCCCAGCACCTTTGGCGGTATTCAGCCATATGAGGACTACGTATTGAATTGCTATCTCTGGCTAATGCTGGGAGTGCTGTTCCGACTGCCCACGCTCAAACTGACCAACTTGGCCGTCCCCGCGACGCCGGCCAGACAAGCGTGGCCCGCCGTTCCCTCTGGCCAACGCCTGGTGATTCCTCGCACGCCCGGTGTCGCTTGAGCCCCTGGCGTTTGAATGCTTGTTGCTTGAACCCTTTTCGCCGAAAGAAAGCGTATCGCTTCACGGTGCCGTGCGTTTCGTTTGCGCGCTCCACCCGCCACCCGTCATGACCCCAACTCTCCCATCGCTCGTGATCGTCGGCCGCCCCAACGTCGGCAAATCCACGCTCTTCAATCGGTTGACCGGCACGCGCCGCTCGATCGTCACCAACGAGCCCGGCATCACCCGCGACCGCATCTACGGCAAAGCGGAATGGCGTGGCCGCGCGCTCGAAATCGTCGACACCGGCGGTATCGTGCCCGACGACAAAGCCCTGATCCCCAAAGAAATCCTCCGCCAGGCGCATGTCGCCATAAAGAAAGCGGCGCTTCTCGTCCTCGTCGTCGATAGCCGCGCCGGCCTCACCCCGCTCGACGAGGATTTAGCCCGCATGCTGCGCACCACCGGGAAGCCTTTCGTTGTCGCTGTCAACAAAGTCGATGCCGTCTCCCAAGAATCCGCCGTCGACGCATTCCGCAAACTTGGCGTCCCCGTCTTCCCCATCGCCGCCGAACACGGCACCGGCATCGACGATCTGCTCGACGCCGCTCTCGGCAAGGTCGCCGTCGTGGAAGCCGAAGA
>PMOV01000139.1 GCA_003161195.1 Acidobacteriota bacterium
GCGGCCTCGATGCTCGCGTATAGCCGATTCCGCTCGCTGTGCGAAACGGCGATGCCCATGCGACCCAGCTTGTCGTCCGCGAAATCCGGCAATCCCTTGGTCAGCGGATGCCAGGTGTCGCCGCCATCTTCCGATTTGTAGAGTCCGCTGCCCGCGGTAATGAACGAACTGCCGTCCCGCACTTCCCACGGCGCCACGCGCGCGGCCCACAGCACGGCGTAGATAATGCTTTGATTGGCCGGGTCAAAAGCTAAGTCCGCGGCCCCGGTGTTTTCATCCTTATACAAAACTTTTTGAAATGTCGCGCCTCCATCCGTCGAGCGGAATACGCCGCGTTCCGCGCTGGGGCCATATGGATGCCCCTCCACGGCCACAAACAGCCGCTTCGGATTATCCGGATCCACGATAATGCTGGTGATTTGCTGCGCGTCGCGCAGACCCAGGTGCGTCCATGTCTTCCCCGCGTCGGCGGATTTGTACATCCCATCGCCCACCGCCAAATCCGGCCGCTGCAAACCTTCCCCGCTACCAACATAAATAACGTTGGGATCGGAAGGCGCCACGGCAATGGCGCCGACGGAGGCGGAAGGCTGGTCGTCGAAGATGGGCTTCCAGGTGTTGCCAAAGTCATCCGTCTTCCACACGCCGCCGTTCACCTGCGCCATGTAGAACACGCCGGGTTGCTGGTTCACCCCGGTAATCGCCACGGTGCGCCCACCGCGGAAAGGGCCGATGCAGCGCCAGTGCATCTCCGCGTAAAGCTCCGGATCGAACTGCGGCGCAGCGCCAGTCGCGGCCGTCGCTTGCGCAAACACTACGAGTGGCACGGCGAGTTGCATTGCGGCCAGCGTTAGTAAGGCAACCGCCGTCACTGCCGCCGCTAGAGCCAAACGGTCCACAAGGGCTACGAAGCTACCGATTCTTCTGATGAACACACATTCCTCCGCGAGCATGGGAGCATAACGCGTGTCCCGTGGCCGAGCAATGTAGTAGTTCGCATGGCAGATCTCGGTCACATGGGAAGGGCTGCGCTCTTTCGGGAGGGCCTGACGTTTTGCGTCGAGCCGAAGACGGAGCGGTTGCAAAGGGGATGATCCAGTACCGCCGCGCCAGCACCTGTTTGCGGCCGCCCGCTGAGCAGGTAAACTACTACCAGTCCTTATCATGCACTGGTTTGAACGCCGCATTCGCCGCTACGAACACCGCCGCTGGGCCACCGACGACAACCGCCGCGTGCAGCCTTTCGCCTGGGGCCTCGAGTACATTGGCGGCGACTCGCTCGATCCCGACCCTGCCGCCTACGTCCGCCGCTACGCCGCTTGGGCCATCGAGCATAGCCACGAATGGTTCGCCACCACGCCGGCCACGGATTACCGGCTGGATGCCGACAATGTCCTCACTTTCTCCAGCAGCCTGCCCCTGCAGCAGTGGCCCGAGAACGACATTGTTCACGCGCAACTCTTTCCCGGCCGCAGCAAAGACGCTGCGGTCCTAGTTCTCCCCAACTGGAACGCCAAATGGCATGGCCAGGACGGCCTCTGCGAGTGGCTGCAGCGGCTAGGCATCACCGCGCTGAAGATCAGCTTGCCGTATCACAATCGGCGCATGGCCAAAGGCCACGAGCGCGCCGATCAGCTCGTCGGCCCCAACATCGGGCTGACGCTGCACGCCAATCGTCAAGCGGTGCAGGATTCCCGCCGCTGCCTGCGCTGGCTCGAGCAGCAAGGCTTTCATAAGCTAGGAATTTTGGGGACGAGTATCGGTTCAAGCGTGGGGTACATCACGCTGGTGCATGACGACGCCCTGCGCGCCGGCGGCTTCTTCCACGTCTCCACGTATTTCGCTGACGTCGTCAGTCAAGGCATGACCACCAATCACGTTTGGGAAGGTTTGCGCGATCACGTTACCGTGGACGAATTGCGCGAATACTGGTCGCCCATCAGCCCCATGCCTTACGTTGAGCGCGGCATGGGGGCCGGCAAAAATGCCTTCATGGTGTACGGCAAGTACGATCCGACATTCCTTCCCGCGTTGACCCAACAAATGCTCTCCGCGCTGCGTGAACACGGCGCCCCACCAAAAACGGTGGAACTCCACTGCGGCCACTATTCGCTGGAGTTGGCGCCTTTCAGCTATATCGCGGGCTACCGTATGTTGACGTTTCTCCGTTCCTCGCTAGCGTAGCCACTGCGTCATCGATCGGTTTCTTTCTCTCCGTGTTTCTGCGTACTGTGCGCCTCTGCGTTATCCTCTAGGTCTTCCTGCGAGTGATCCTCGCGGTCTTCCCCTGAATTTTCCCCTCTTGTCTTCCCGTCTCCCTGAAACCGCGCCATCATATCCCGCACCATGCGGGCAATCCCCAACAGCACCACCGCAATCACCAAGGGGCCGCCCAACTCCAGCAATAGTTTCTGCATCATGCAACTCCGCCAATCAGGAGATTGGCGCTCCCAGGAAATGCCACTACGCCAGAAGCTTGGCCATGTCGCCGCGACCGACGCTCGCGGCAACCGCTTCGATTTCGTCGGCCAGCGGCCGATCCTGCACTAGCTTCGGCGAATTTGCGCGCACCAAATCGTACGCCTGCGTCGCCAGCGTGCCGGTGTTCAGCGGCGACAGCAGGTCGATGCCTTGGCACGCGCAGAGCAGTTCGATGGCGACGATGCGGCGCAGATTCTCCAGCATGCGCGAGAGCCGTCGCGCGCCGCTCATGCCCATGGAGACGTAGTCTTCCTGATTGCCTGATGTGGAGATGGAATCGACGCTGTGCGGCGCGGCCAGCGCCTTGTTCTCACTGGTCAACGCGGCAGCCGTAACCTGCGCGATCATGTAGCCGGAGTTCAACCCTGGTTCTGGCGTTAGGAAAGCGGGTAGCAAGCTGGTCAGCGGATTGGTCATTTGCTCGATGCGGCGTTCCGAGATGCCGCCGAGCGTGGCGATGGCAATGGCCACCTGGTCCGCGGCCATGGCTAGCGGCTGGCCGTGGAAATTGCCGCCGCTGATGATGTCGCCGCCAAAGTGGTTCGACTCGTTTGCCGTTGCGCCAGCCTCGCGCACAAACACCAGCGGATTATCCGTTGCGCTGTTCAGCTCGATCGCGGCCATCTCGCGGGCTTGTGCCAGCGCATCGCGCACTGCGCCATGCACCTGCGGCGTGCAGCGCAGGCTGTAGGCATCCTGCACGCGCGAATCTTTGTCGGACGAGCGGTGCGATTCACGGATCTGGCTGCCTTCGTTGAGCTGCGCGAGGTGGCGCGCGGTGCGTGCCGCGCCGGCGTAAGCGCGCGCGTGCATGATGCGTGCGTCAAACGCGCCGGGACTGCCGCGCAGCGCGTCGAGCGACAGCGCCGCGGCCACGTCGGCGGTGTCCGCCAGCACGTCGGCTTCGTCTAGCGCGAGGCTCAGAAGCGCCAACATGCCTTGCGTGCCGTTCAGTAGCGACAAGCCTTCTTTGGCCTGCAGCTCGAGTGGCGCAATGCCCGCCAGCTTCATGGCTTCGCCGCCGCCGATGACCTTGCCGCGATAAACCGCGCGGCCTTCGCCGATGGCCACCTGCGCCAGGTGCGCCAGTGGCGCGAGGTCTCCGCTGGCGCCGACCGAACCCTGCGACGGGATCAAGGGATGCACGCGCGCGTTCAGCATGGCGCACAGCGTCTCGACCACCAGCGGCCGCACACCGCTTAATCCTTTGGCCAGCGCGTTGGCGCGCAGCAACATCATGGCGCGCGATTCGCTCTCGCTCAGCGGCGCGCCCACGCCGCAAGTGTGCGAGCGCACCAGGTTCACTTGGAGTTGCTTCACCTGCTCGGTAGAGATGCGCACGCTGGCGAGTTTGCCGAAGCCGGTGTTGATGCCGTAGGCCGTGGCGCCGGACTCGACCAGCCGCTCCACCACGGCGCGCGAAGCCTTCATGCGCTCGATGGCCGCGGGCGCGATGCGCACGGTGGCACCGTTGACGGCCACGGCGTGCAACTGCACGAAGGTCAGTTCATTGCCGGTCAAACTCACATTCGAGGTCACTTCTGAACCCACACTCATGCGCACGTCCTCATCGCTGTGCTGTTCCTCACGTTAAACCTATCTTCCTTGGGATTTTATGCCTTTGCGGAACTTACACGCTTGACGCGCTTGTGGCGGTCGCCGCACTCGCCGCGCCTGCTGTGAACGCTCGCCGATACTTCTCCGGCAGTTGCTTCGGCCGACCGTCCTTGCCGCAGACGACGTGCCTGGTGCTGCCGGTCGCGAGCAACTGGCCGTCGGCGTCGCGCCAGATTTCATACGCAAAGTGAATGCTGCGGCTGCGCGCCTCCGTAATGTGCGTGCGGATGCGCAGCACGTCGTCATAACGCGCGGCCTTCTGATAGCGGCAGCGCACGTCCACGACCATGATGTGGCAATCGTCCTGAATCTCCATCTGCTTGTACTCGACGCTCAACGCGCGCAGTAACTCGACGCGGCCAATTTCCATCCAGATGAGATAGTTCGCGTGATAGACCACGCCCATCTGATCCGTTTCGGCATAGCGTACGCGCACGGTCGCATCGTGATAGGAAAGCGCGGGGTTGTGATGTTCGCTCAGGGGATGGTTGTAGTCGTGTTTATGGGCAGTCGTCATCTGTACCTGTCTCGCCCGCCCAAATCGGCTTGCGCTTTTCGAGGAACGACGCCAGACCTTCCTTGAAGTCCGGCGTGCAGCGGATGCGTGCGTTCTCGAGCACCGCGCGTTCGAGGTCGTGGTCCACGCCGGCCGCGGCCGCGGAGGTGAGCAGCCATTTGGCGCGCGTCAGGCTGCTGGGGCTGGCGGCGATGAGCACGTCGGCTAATTCATGCGCGCGCGTCATCAGCGATTCCGCGGGAACGATTTCGTTTACGAGGCCGAACTCTTTCATTTCTTCCGCGCCGACGTGCCGGCCGGTGAGCAGCAGGTCGCGCGCGCGTTTATCGCCAATCTGACGTGTGAGAAAAACCGAGACCAGCGCGGGCAGGAAGCCGATGCGCACTTCCGTGTAACCGAATTTGGCGTCCGGCGTGGCCAGCGTGAAGTCGCACAGCGTGGCGATGCCACTGCCGCCAGCCAGCGCCGCGCCCTGCACCGCGGCGATCAGCGGCTTTGAGAAGCTCCACAGGCGGCGAAACATCTTGGCCATGCGTCGCGAATCTTCCTGATTTTCCTGCGCCGATTGCCGTGCGATGGCCGTGAGCATATCGAGATCCATACCCGCGCAGAAGGATTTGCCCGCGCCGGTTATGATAGCTACCCGCATTTTGCTACGCTCCACTTCGTCGAGCACGCTGAGGATTTCCGACATCATCTGGGCGGAAATGGCGTTGCGTTTTTCCGGGCGGTTGAGCGTGATGGTGGCGATTTCGCCTTCGTAGTTCAGCAGGAGTGTCGAGTAGTTCATCCGCGTTCCCCTAAGCAACGGCTAATTCTGCAAGCAACATCATTTCACCTGCGGGGTCCCGTGGCAATTCACTGGTCAGTGTACGGGTCAATTCACTGGGGCCGCGTGGGCATACTTGGCGCGCAGTTCGTTGGTCAGAGCCACAACCCTGGCGAGTTTGGATGGCTCGATCTGCGTAGTGGCGCCGACTTTGGCCAGCGCGGCGAGCACGCGCTCCGTAGGGATGTTGCCGACAAGATCGTCGCCCGCAAAGGGGCAGCCGCCGAGACCGGTCAGCACAGAGTCAAAGCGGCGGCAACCCATGGCGTAGGCAGCGAGGATTTTGTCTTCGGCGTCGATGGGATTGCCGTGCAGGTGCACACCTAGTTCGATGCCCGCGACGTAATCTTGGACGCTCTTGAAGACTTCGGCGATGAGTTGCGGCGTGGCATCGCCGGCGGTATCTGCCAGCGAGACGGTGTGTACGCGAATGTCTTTCAACCATTCGAGCGTTTCGCCAACCAACTCCGGTCCCCACGGTTCGTCATAGGGATTGCCGAAGGCCATGGAAATGTAGACCACCAGGTCGCGCTTGGCGGAGGCCGTCTCCTTGCGCAGGGTTTCGACGAGCTTGCGCGATTCTTCGCGGGACATGTTGGCATTGGCGCGGCGGAAATACGCGGAGATGGAATACGGGTAGCCGATGGTGCTGACCCCCGGAGTGGCCAGCGCGCGCTGCAGACCTTTTTCGTTGACCACGATGCCGATGATTTCCGGCATCTGCGCGCCATCGGGAAGGGAAGCGGTCAGCTTGTCCATTACTTCTTCGCTATCGGCCATTTGCTTGACGTGCTTGGGCGAGACGAAACTGACAGCGTCAATATGCTGGAAGCCCGCGGCGATGAGTGCGCGCAGGTAGGCCACTTTCTCGTCCGTGGAGATCACGTCCGGCAAGCCTTGCCAGGCATCGCGCGGGCATTCGATGATTTTAATCTCTTCGGCCATGTTCCGCCTTCCGGATTCCGCGGATGGCGTCCACCACGAAGGCCACCGCACCGTATAGAAAGAGGATGGCGCCAGCTATCAGTAACACCGCGCGCACGGGATGCGGGCTCAAATCTCGATAGGCGCCGGAAATATCCCAGCCGCTAGCTTCCACTTCACGGGCCGCAATCAACCAGTCGATGAACTCTTTCCCGCCGGTAAAATACCAAACCAGCAGCAGGGCCAAGCCACACGAAAGCAGGAGCGAGGGGCGGAATCGGCTCAAGTTTGTAGCACTCCGGTTTTGAATTCGGGGATGTCGGGATTTAGCGCGGCGGCTTCGAGGGCCCAGATCAGCGCTTCGCGGGTCTGCGCGGGGTCGATGATGGCATCGACCCACAGGCGCGCGGCGGCGTAGCGCGGGTCGGTTTGCTTCTCATACGAAGCGCGGACGGCGTCGTGCAGCGCATTCTTTTCCTTTTCGTCGACCTTTTTGCCTTCACGCTCCAGTTGCTTGAGTTTGATCTCAGCGAGCGTGTTGGCGGCGGCGTCGCCGCTCATCACCGCGTAACGCGCGCTGGGCCAGGCGAAGACGAAGCGCGGATCGAAGGCTTTACCGCACATGGCGTAGTGGCCGGCGCCAAAGCTGCCGCCGCAGATGACGGAGATTTTCGGCACCACACTATTGGACACCGCGTTGACCATTTTTGCGCCCGCGCGAATGATGCCGCTCCACTCCGCATCTTTGCCGACCATGAAGCCGTTTACGTCGTGTAGAAACACCAGGGGGATGCGGTTCTGGTTGCAGTCCATGATGAAGCGGGCGGCTTTTTCCGCGGCTTCGGTGTAGATCACGCCGCCGAATTCGACGCGCTTTTGGTCCGAGCCGCGCGCGTGGGTTTGCACGTGCTTTTTTTGATTGGTCACGATGCCGACGGCCCAGCCGCCGATGCGCGCGTAGCCGCAGAGGACGGTCTCGCCGTATTCCGCGCGGTATTCGTCGTACTCACTAGCGTCCACGATGCGCGCGATGATTTCGCGCATGTCATATTGCTTGGCGGCGTTGCCGGAGAAGATGCCGTAAATTTCCTCCGGCGGGAAGAGTGGCGTGCGCGGCGCGATATGGCTGAAGGGGGAAGGATTGGGTGCACCCATTTTATCGACCAGCGAGCGGATGCGCGCGATGCAGGCGTCGTCGTCCGGTTCGCGAAAGTCCACGGTGCCGCTGATTTGCGCGTGCATCTTTGCACCGCCCAAATCTTCGGCAGAGGTTTTCTGTCCGATGGCGGCTTGCACCAGCGCGGGACCGGCAAGAAAGAGGCCGGAGCCTTCGGTCATGAGCACGTGGTCGCACATCACCGGAAGATAGCCACCGCCGGCTACGCACATGCCCATGATGGCGGCGATTTGCGGGATGCCCATGGCGCTCATGACGGCGTTGTTGCGGAAGACGCGGCCGAAATCGTCGGTGTCCGGAAAGACGTCCTCCTGCAGCGGCAGGAAGACGCCGGCGGAATCGACGAGGTAAATGGTGGGCAGGTGATTCTCGATGGCCATGTTTTGCGCGCGAATCACTTTTTTCGCGGTCATGGGAAAGAAGGCGCCGGCTTTGACGGTGGCGTCGTTGACGATAAGCATGAAAGTGCGGCCACAGACTTTGGCCAGCCCGGTGACGACGCCGGCGCTAGGCGCGCCGCCCCACTCTTCGTACATCTCGAAGGCGGCGAAAATGCTCAGCTCGAAAAAGTGCGAGGCAGGGTCGATCAGCTTGCCGATGCGTTCGCGCGCGGTGAGGCGGCCTTTTTTGTGTTGTGATTCGATGGCTTTGGCGCCGCCGCCCTGCCGCAGCTGCTCTTCCTGGTTTTTGATTTGCGTGAGCAGATCGACGAGCCGCCGGATGTTTTTATCGTAGGAGGGCGAGTTGCGATCCACACCGGATTGTAGAGTGACGGCCACGCGAGCTCCCCTCGGCGATGGCGCATCTGGTGCAACGATGACGCGTGCCGGGCGAAACCCAGTATACGGGCTAATGTTTGTCCGCGCGAGCGAGGGGTGGGGCCCGGGAGGTTGCGGGACGCGGCGAGCTGCCACGCGTTGCATAGTTGGCGCAAGGGGCCCTCGAAACGGGGATTTGTTACTTGGAACGCTGTTCACTCGCGGATAAACTCGGGTTCCATGGCGCAACTGCTGCTGACGCTGGACATCGCACGCCGCATCGAGAACGCCGAAGCGCGCGCGGCGATGGAGACCGCGGAATTGATGGACCTGCAAAGGCCAGGCTCGGCGGCGGCGGTGGAATACATTGCGGGCGGCGCGGCGATTTATTGCGGACCGGATTCCCCGGTGACGCAGGCGGTGGGGCTCGGCCTGCACGGACCGGTGACCGACGAGGACATGGATCGCCTCGAGAATTTTTACCAGACGCGCGGGGAAACGGTGCGCGTGGAAACTTGTCCCTTGGTGGATGCGTCGCTGATCGAACAGTTTCGCAAGCGCTGGTATGCGGTGACGGAATTTTCCAATGTGTATGCGGCGTCCCTGCTGGACGGGGGCCTGCCGGAATTTTTCCCGCCGGTGTTGCCGGAGACTACGACGATCGAGAAGCTTTCGCCAGAACAACTGGACCTGTGGACGCTGACGGTGGCGCAGGGATTTGCGGAAACGTTTCCGGTGACCAAAGAAATGCTGAACGTGATGAAGCTCTTCGCGCAGGGGCCGTACACCGAGTGTTACCTGGCGCTGATCGATGGCAAGCCGGCGGCGGGGGGCACGCTGGCGATGCGCGACGGGGTGGGGGGGCTGTTTGGGGCGAGTACGTTGCCGATGTATCGCGGGCGCGGGCTGCAGACGGCGCTGCTGCAGACGCGGCTGGAGCG
>PMOV01000221.1:0-37038 GCA_003161195.1 Acidobacteriota bacterium
GTGCTGGAAGAGCACGTGTATCTGACGGGGAGTCCGTGCGCCGCGCGCATGCTGGCCCGCCATGCGCCGCTTCCGTTCCATCGCGTGCAACCGCTACACTTTCAAGGCTCGATTCTGACGACCTGGCAACCGCTGCTGGCGGCTTTGCCGGAGCGTGCGCTGGTGTTAACGTCCAATGACGGTGGGCATCCGGCTTCCAGCGGCATGCACGCGTGAAAGGATAAACGTAATTCGCAGACCCTTCGGCGGCTGGAATCCGCTATAATCCTCGCCGAGCATTCCGCCTATGGATTTCGACCAACTCGCCACATTTGTATACGTTGCAAAACTAAAGAGTTTTTCGCGCGCCGGACAGAAAGTGTTTCGATCGCAATCGGCGGTCAGCGCGCAGATCCGCCAACTGGAGCAGGCGTACCGCGCCAAGCTGCTGGATCGTTCGGCCAAATCGGTGGAGTTGACGCCGGCGGGCGAGGTGTTGTTCGAGTACGCCGAAAAATTGCTGCGCCTGCGCGATGAGTCGGTGCAAGGCGTGGCCGACCGCGGCGACGTGGTGCAGGGGCGCGTGGTGTTTGGCGCCAACGAAGCTACCTGTCTCTACTTGCTGCCGGATATTTTTGCGGATTTTCAGAAGAAATATCCGCTGGTGCACATCAGCATTTACCGCAATTTCAGCCACAAGATTTTGCAACGCGTGGAAGACGGCAGCGTGGATGTGGGGATTGTGACGCTGCCGACGAAGTCGCCAAACCTGAAGGTGCACCACATTTATAAGGACCGCATGCGGTTCATGGTGAGCACGCACAACCCGCTGGCGCATCGCGGCAAGGTGACGCTGGACGAAGTGGCGGCGCAGCCGCAAATTTTTCCACGCACCGGGTATACGCGTCAGGTGCTGGATAAACTTTTCCGGCCGTATCGTTCGCGCATTCAGGTGACCATGGAACTGCCGAGCATTGGGATGATCAAGCGCTTCGTGGCGGCGGACGTGGGCGTGTCGCTGATCAGCGAGACGTTTGCCAAGGATCAGGTCAAGGCCGGGGAAGTGAAGCTGATCAATGTGGAGGGCGTAGATTTGTTTCGCGAGCTGGGGCTGGTGTATCGGCGCGATCGCAGTTTGCCGCGAGCCGCGCAGGCGCTGATTGCCATGATTCGCGAACATCGCAAGGGCCACGAAGGCGAAGCCGCGGCGCATTAGAGCGGACATCCCTCAGGGGCTAAGCCCCATTTCGTTGGCCTGATTACGGCCGGACTAAAGTCCGGCCCTCCCGAAGACCGCAGAAACCAAAGAGAAAAGTAAAAAGCGACAGCTACCCCCGGTTTCAGCGGGGCAGACAGAAGGCGATCCGTACAACTGCGAATTATTGCGCGGAAAATTTCAGGCTGGCGATAGCGCGGGAGATTACGTTTTCCTGGATTTGGATGAGGTCGCTTTCGGCGAAGGTCATGCCGAGGATAGTGAAGGTATCGGCGGCGCGAGTGAGGACGACCAGCGTGCCGGACCAGTCGTGATCGTCGGCTACGCCGCGGAAACGGTATTCCATGCCGGGTTGGCCGTCGACGGTGGTGGGGCGGCGGGAGATTTGGCGGTAATTTTCGTAAACTTCGCGGACACGGTGTTCGACGGCGTCGGCGGCGAGTTCCAAGGCTTGCTTGCCGGTTTTTTCCTTGCCCACGACCAAGAGCGTGGATTCGTTCTGCGTGCCCATGGCGACGATGGCGTTGGGCAGGGCTTTGCGGGCGTCTTCGATCAGATTCCAGCTAGGCGCTTTGTAGATACTGAAATGGTTGGCGTGATTGATGTAGAGATTGCCGTGAATTTCTTCGGGAGGGGTGTCCGGCTCTGTGGGTGCGGCGGGAGCGGGGACGGCGCGTACCAGGGCGGCATCGGTGACGACGGGTGCGGAATTCGAGCGCAGTGCGGGGGCGATCACTTTTTTCGGCGTGGTGGCGGGCACCTGCGGCTTTACGGCGGCGTTGGCGATGATGGCGACGGTTTTTTCGCGCTTAGCGGCGGCAGAATCTTCGGTGTTGGCGGTTGCGTTGCCTGCTGCAGAGTCGGGGTTTGCCGACGATTCGCCGGATGACGCGACGGCGTTGGCGTCTGGCGGAGGCGTGTCGCGCTCGGCATCATGCGCCGTTTTAGTGCCGGTCTTCTTTGCCGCGGCAGCGGAGTCTTTCTTGGCGCTTGCTTTGCCTGGTTTTGGCTCGGCGGTGTCGGTGGTGGGGATGATCTCGGCGATCTTGTCCTTTTCCACCAGGAGATAGCCGAAGGGCGTGCGGACTTTGTACAGGTTGCCGTCGAGCGAGACAAACACGCCGTAGAGCGTGGTGCCATCCTTCAGGCGGATTTCGTCGGCGTAGGCTGTCGAGCAGAAGGCCAAGGCGCAGAGGGTTGAGATCCCGAGGGCAGCGGAGCGCAGAAGGATTTTAAGCGATGAGGCGCGCGCCGCTCGGTCGCCACGGCTCCGCCTGCTGGCGGTCGCGAGATGTGTGGTAGCGGTCATTACTGCGAGTATGCGTCCGTTTTGGTGGGCATCGCAACACAGCACAGGCGGAAGTTGTCGCTAGTGGTACGGGTGTGTGACTCAGGTGTGGTGAATGGCCGGGCGAGCTGAGGCGCACCATGCTGCGCCCCTACAAAGGCGCTGGGCGCACCGGATGAAGGCGGCAGAGGCGCGGGCAAAGAGCGCGGGCAAAGAGCGTAGGGAAACAGCATAGACNNAAAGCCAAAGGAACACAGGCTGAAGCCTGTGCTACCAAAGGCCACGGGCGAAGACGTGACGCTGGGAAAGAAGGGAGAAAGGCTCAGAAGGCCAGGCGACGGACGATGTTTGCTAAGAGGACGCGGATGCGGCTTGGGCCGGCGGAGGCGGAGAAGTTGCCGAAGGTGCTTAGTGTACGCGAGTTGGCGATGGCGCGGGTGGCTAGGCGGCCGCGGAACCCGGGCCGCGAGACGGGGAGGGAATCCAGGCCGCGAGCGCTGCGCCAGAGGCGCAGGCCTTCGCTCGGGCCGAATGCGGCCTGCAGGGCGGCTTTGGGGACGCGTTGGAGTTCGCCGATGGTGACCAGGCCGCTGGCTTGCAGGAGGCGGAGGGAAGCTTGCGGCAAGCCGTGAAGGCGCTGAAGAGGCAGCGGGGCGAGGAAGGCGTGCTCTGAGCCGCTCGGCACGACGCAGACGCCGTGGCCCGCAGGATCGCTGCGGACGCCCGCTGGGTCGCTGAAAGGCCAGGGAAGGCGAGAGGCGGTGCGAGCGACGACAATGGTGCGGGCTGCGGCAATGGAGATGCGCTGTCCTGTGCGGGCAAGGATTTGGCACTGAACGTTGGTGAGGTCACGTTGCAGGTTGGGGTGTTCGGTTGCAGTCGGAGCTGCGGGGAAGCCGGCCAGAGTGTCGGCGGCTGGTGCCAGGTTGGTGGTGGCCCCCGTGAGTAGTTGCGCACATTGTGCGAAGAGACTCATGATTCGCTCCGTTGGTGGAGGGGGTTTGCGGGTTATAACGGACGCCTCACCGGCCCGTGAGAGCCAGAACGGCAATGGAGCAAGGAAGGCGTCCGTTTCCCGTTTCCTCTACCGCAGACGACTATAGCGAAGAAAAAGCGAAAGTCAAGACATTTTAGTGGCAGTGGGCGACTTTCAAACTGGCCCACTACCCGTTTTGGGGTTCTTGGTGCCGGCACAAGATTGTGGGTGCGGGTTCAGAAGGCGCCCGCCTCCCCGGCTTCACCGGGGCAGGCCGAAGGCGGTCACTACAAAAAACGCCGGTGGGAAGACGGCGCCACGAACAATTACGAATAACTTTGAGGGGGTGGCGCGCGCTCCGGGGGGAGAAGCGCGCGCCGTACTGCAAACCTATAAAGCCACTGAGGCGACCAAAGCCACCAAAGCTACGAAGTTAGTTGGCGTGAGAGAACGTCAATGGGAATTCGAAGATGGTCTGGCCGACGGGGACGTGCAGGACTAGTTGGTCGGCTTTTTTGTCGCGTTCGAACCACACGGCGCCGGCGGCGTCGGTACCCGGGGCGACGGCACCTTCGCGCAGGGCGGTGTTGTGGATGTGGCGAACGGCGGTCAGGTCGACATCATGCTTGGCGGCGTCGAGTTGCGCAGACTGCGCGGGGACCAGGTAGTTCGGCGTCTGTGTGGCGGTGAAGGGCGTCTGATAGCTCACGTTGAGGGCGGAGGCGGAGCGCATGCCGGTGGGGGACGTGGCGGTTTCGCTGTTCCAGAGGACCCCGTGGCTGACGGACTTGGCCATTTCTTTGGGGTCCTGATAGGGCAGAGACTTGACCGAGGGCACTACTTCCTGGAGCAGGAAGTGCGAGGGGGCGATGGAGACGGATTCGGTGGTGTCATTGGCGACGGCGACGTCGGCGCGAAGCTTCCAGCCGGTGTCGTGCAAGGTGACCTGCACGGTGACGCCGTCGACGGTGAGGGATTCGACGAGCGAATCGGAGCTTACGAATTGATCGCTGCCCGGGCCGCCGGCGGACCAGCGGGCGACGTGATTGTCCACGGTGGCGGAGACGATGGCTTTGCGCGTGGCGGGCGCGGGAACCGGGGTGAGGTACAGGTTGGCGACGTAGCCGGTTTTGCCCTCGGCGGTGCGCACGTTGACGGTGTAGCCTTCGGCGTCGGAGAGGACGGCGACTTCCGAGCCGCAAGGCAGAATGCCGATGACTTGCATGGGAAGAGATTGGGCGGCGTCCACGGTCATGGGGACTTGGGAAACCCCGCCATGGCAGTGGACCCATTCCCTGGATGGAGCCTGTTGTGCGTAGGAGGTCGAGGCAAGAGCGAGTCCTGCAAGAGCTCCGAAGAATTTCAGTTTCGTGGTCATGATGGCGTCGAACTCCTTCGCTGCGAGCGAGTGTTATAAGCAATTTTTAATTCAGCGTACAAGAGGCATTCTCGCGGTAGCATGTGCGCTGGTCCATAGAGCGTCGGTACCACGAGGACAGTTATGAGTACGACACTTCGGGACAGTTACGAATTGGATACGCGGAGGAAGGCGATGAGGCGAGAGTTGGGCGCGAAGGGAAAGTGCGCGGCGAAAAAATTGTTGCGTGCGGCGCGGCTGCTGGTGGCGGCGTTGGCGGTGAGCGGCGTAACGTACGCGCAGGCGCCGAGCGGCGGCGAGGCGAGCAAGCCGATGGACGCGCAGAATGCGACGGCGGCGCCAGGTGGCGCGGAGAGCCTAGAGTTGACGGAGACGAAGGCGCAACTGGCGACAACGACGATGCGATTGCTGGATGCGCAAAAGACGCTGCACGACTGGGCAAATCTGGCGCGCTATCGGGAAGCGAATACGAAACTGGGGGCGCCCGCGGCTGGAGAGAAGCGTGTGGTGTTCATGGGGGAATCCATTACGGATGCGTGGGCCGAGCCGCGGTTTGGGGGGTTTTTCCCAGGGAAGCCGTATGTGGATCGCGGGATCAGCGGGCAGACTACGCCGCAGATGCTGATTCGGTTTCGGCCGGATGTGATGGCGTTGGGGGCGAAGGCGGTGGTGATTCTGGCGGGGACGAACGACATTGCGGGAAATACCGGGCCGATGACGGTGGAGGAGATCGAGGGGAATTTGCAGTCGATGGCGGAGTTGGCGAAGGCCAATGGGATACGGGTGGTGATGGCGTCGGTGATGCCGGTGAGCGACTACGGGCACGCGGCGGACGGGCACGCACTGAATATGACGAAGGGGCGGCCGCCAGAGAAAATTCTGGAGTTGAACGGGTGGATTAAGAAGTATGCGGCGGAACATCACGAGACGTATCTGGATTATTTTTCCGCGATGGTGGATGACCAGGGATTTTTGAGGGCGGAATTGAGNNGGCGATTGAGAAGGCGCTGAGGAAGTAAGCGGCGGGGTTCTCAGGGGCTAAGAGCCCTGTTTGGAGCGGAGCGTTACGGCCGGACTGAATCCGACCCTCCCGGTGTATGTTCCACGCGAGCTAAAGATTAGGGTAGCGCGAGCGACTGGTGGCGGGCTAAACATGCCTCTATCTATCGGGAGGCGGAGCTTTTTGCGGCGGAGGGTTGGTTTCGAAGACCAGAAGTGCACGGTGGAAAGACTAAGAGATTTAAGTGGAAGAAAGTGGCGAGTGGCGGAGTGATGAGTGGCGAGTCCCAAGCAAAATGGGGAACTGATCGCGGCGTTTTGATAACGGAAATCGTGTGGGCGCGGGCTTCGGCTGAAGTTGTAGTGCGGCAAGTCCGCGCACAGGCTAACAGCCTGTGCTACCTAAGCACCAACTGAAAGCTTGGGATACCTAGGACGGCGATGGCGGGGACTTGGCGACGATCAGGGTGATGTCGTCGCTTTGTTCGTGCGGGGTGAACAGGCGGACTTCGTTGACGACGGCGGTGAGCATGGCTTCGCAGCAGAGGGCGCGGTGGCGCCGGAGTGCGGCGAGCAGGCGAGCTTCGCCGAACTGTTCGTCCGCGCCGTTGAAGGATTCGGTGATGCCGTCGGTGTAGAGGGCCAAGGCGTCGCCGGGGGCCAGGCGAGCTTCGCCAATTTCGCAATCCCAACTTTTGAAGATGCCGAGGATGGTGGCGGTGGCGGAGAGGCGTTCGACGGAGTGGTCGGTGCGAAGAAGCAAAGCGGGGAGATGGCCGCAGTTGACGTAGCGGAGACGGTGAGAGGTGTCGTCGTACTCGCCGAAGAAGAGGGTGGCGAAGGCGCTGTCGATGGTGTTTTCGCAGAAGAGGCGGTTTACGGCGCGCAGGAGAAGTTGCGGTTGATCGAAGGCGATGGCGCATTGGCTGCGTAAATTGGCCTGGAGATTGGCCATGAGGAGTGCGGCGGCGATGCCCTTGCCGGAGATGTCGCCGATGACAAAGGCCATGCGGTGGTTGCCGAGATCGAGAAAATCGTAATAGTCGCCGCCGACCTGGCGTGCTTGATGACAGATGCCGGCGTATTCGAGAGTTTTCAGCGGCGGCAGAGTTTGGGGGAAGAGGCGAGCTTGCACTTGTTTGGCGATTTCGAGTTCCTGCGAGGCGCGACGCTCGAGCTCGAGTTTTTCCAGCAGAGCGCGGCGTTGCGCTTCAACGGCGTGGGTGACTTCGTCGAAGCTGACCAGGGAGAAAGAGTTGCCGTCGGGATCGTCGAAGCGGGTGAAGACGCCACCCCAGACGGGAGGGAGCGTGTCCTGGAAGGATGGTTGGCTTTCACGTGGTACGGGCGATGCCGATGAAGGCGTGGCCCGACGTTGCAAGGCATTGCGCAGGCGACGAAGACGGGGAGTGAACTCAAAACGAACGCCACGAGCGAGCCATTCGCGGAACTTGGCGGTTACGTCTTCGGTGACGAAAGTGACTTGTGTGCGACGACCGATGAGTTTGTGTTGTGGCGATGCGGGTTCGGGCGCGACGAGGGTGAGGTTGGCGGTGCCGTCCGGCGGCGCGACGCTGACCCAACGGCTACCAGCGTTGCTGCGGCCGTCGAAGACGAGTTGAAAGCCGAGTTGATCAAGATAGAAGGGCAGACTGCGATCGATATCGCGGACGAAGACGGTGACGGACTGGAGGCGCAGATAGGGGCTGGGGCCGTCGAGGGGAAAGACGGAAGCGTCGGCAAGAAGGCGCGGAGGACTGCTCATGCGGAGCATTATAAGTCGGGCGGAGGCAAAAGAGGTTAGCGATGATGGTTGCGGATGGTGATCCGAGTCGCGTGGCTGCGCGGAGCGAATTTAGCGCATCGATTTTTCGGCGGGTGCGTAACTTGACCGTAACAAAGGCGTGGGATAGTGTGAAGAGAGTTTCGCCCAGAAGTGGCCGCAGGCTTTGGCAGTAATCGCGCGAGACTATGTCTGGCAAGCCCGTGCTGCTGACCTGGTTGCCGTGCGTGATGCATCAGGAGGACTTCCATCGGGCACCCCATTCCTGTCGCAGGCAAGCCTTCCAACTGGATGAGACGCAGCATACATATTTCCGGAAAACTTGAACCGTTCTTCGGCACGCTGGACGAAAACGTGCGTTTGCTTGAGGACTTGCTGCACGTGGAGACGCAGTTGCACGACAGCAAGTTCACGATCGACGGGCCGCACGATTCCGTGGAGCAGGCGGTGCGCATTGTGGAGGAGTTCAACCACGCGGCGCAGCGCGGGCGGGCGCTTTCGAGCGAAGAAGTGCGCAGCATGATCCGCGTGGCTACGGACAGCCCGCAGGAGTCGCTGCGGGGGATGTTTGAGCCGGGGCGGGCGCGCTCGTTCGGGAAGAAAACGGTTACGCCGAAGAATGCGTCGCAGCGCCGGTACATGGAAGAGATTGAAAAGCACGACATGATGTTTGGGATTGGTCCCGGAGGGACGGGGAAGACATATATCGCGGTGGCCATGGCGGTGAGCGCACTGCTGACGAAGCAGGTGAACCGCATTATTCTGGCGCGGCCGGCGGTGGAAGCCGGGGAGCGTCTGGGATTTTTGCCGGGGACGCTGCAGCAGAAGATCGACCCATATATGCGGCCACTGTACGACGCGCTGTACGACATGCTGGATGCGGACAAGCTGGGAGCGTTTCTGGAGAAGGGCACGATCGAAGTGGCGCCGCTGGCGTTTATGCGGGGGCGGACGCTGAACGATTCGTTCGTGATTCTGGACGAGGCGCAAAACACCACCAGTGAGCAGATGAAGATGTTTCTGACGCGGCTGGGATTTCACTCGAAGGCGGTGATCACGGGGGACGTGACGCAAATCGATTTACCGATCGGGAAAAAGTCGGGATTGATCGAGGCGCTGGAAGTTTGCGGAAAGATTGAGGGGATCGGCGTGGTGCAGTTTGGCGAGAAGGATGTGGTGCGGCACAACCTGGTGCAACAGATTATCCGCGCGTATGAGGTGTACGATATGGCGCATCCGCAGCGCGGCGGGAACGGTAACGCAGGGCGTCCGATGGCGAAGGTGGACTACGCGGCGCCCGAGGCGATGACCGAAACGGCCGGAGACAGCAAACACGAAACTCCGAGATGACGGAAGTGGCGGGCGCGGAGGAAATTGCGGCGGTAGTGAATCGGCAGCGAGGGGTTAAGATTGCGTTGCCAGCGCTGCGAAAGTTTCTTGGGCGGATCTGCCAACAGCTGGGATTGGCGGAGACCGAGTTGGTCATTTGTTTTGTGACGGACGCGGAGATGGCCCGGATGAACGAGGCTTTTCGCCAGAAGCCAGGTCCCACGGATGTACTGTCCTTTCCTGCGGTACAAAAGCGAAAACGACGGACAAAAAAACATCGCGCTGGGGTGCCGCGCGAGGGCCGCTATCTTGGGGACATTGCGATTGCGCCAGCCGTGGCGCGGCGCAATGCGCGCAAGTACGGGCGCGGTTTGCAGACGGAGTTGCGGATTTTGATGTTGCACGGGTTGCTGCATCTGCAGGGGTATGACCACGAGACGGATCAGGGACAAATGAAGCGCCTGGAAATGAAGTTGCGGCGACGGCTGGAGCTGGCATGAAGCTGCTTAACTGGGCATTCGTGCTGCAAATCGTGTTGCTGGCGATTGTCCTGCCAGTGTTTTCCTACCTGACGCTGATCTACCGGGAACTGGGGCGCATGACCACAGGTAGGGTGCGCGAACACCTGGAAATTTTTGAGTCGGAGATCGAGCCGAAGCTGCGCATCAATCGGCGCAGTGGCGGGCGGACGTTCCGCATTCTCGGACACTTTTTGCTGGCGTTTCTGGTACTGGAGACGACGCGTGGGGTCGTGTATTTCGTGCCGGGCCGGTGGGAGTCGTTCGTGGAGTTTTGCGTATTTTTGACGTTGGAAGTTGTGATCGCGATGCATTTCATTCCGGACACGCTGCTGTACCGCACCAACGGGCGTTGGTTGCTGCCACTTCTGCCGATGGTGCGGGCGGGGATGTGGCTGGTGTGGCCGGCGCGCGTGTTTCTGGAGGGAGCGGAATCGCTGGCGCGGATTTCCGAGCAGGAGCCGGAAAAAACCGAGGAGCAGCGAACGGAGGAGGGAATTGAGGCGCTAGTGGAGGCTGCCGAAGAAGAGGGCATCATCGAGCCGGAGCAAGGGGATTTGATCGAGCAAGTGGTGGAGTTCAGCGACAAACGCGTTCGCGAGGTGATGACGCCGCGGCCGGATATTGTGGCGATAGCCGCGGAGGCAACCCTGGAGGAGCTCCACGCGAAGTTCGTGGAGACGAAATTCTCAAAGATGCCGGTGTACGAGAAAATTCTGGATGAAATTTATGGCGTGGTGAACGCCCAGGATTTGCTGCATATCGCGGACCAGGATTTGCCACGGCGCAGGGTACGTGAACTGGCGCGACCGGCGTTGTTCGTGCCGGAGACCAAGTCTGGCTCGGATTTGCTGCGGGAGATGCGACAAAAAGGGCAGCCGATGGCGATCATTATCGATGAACACGGTTCGGTGGCGGGGCTGGCGACGGTGGAAGACCTGGTAGAGGAGATTGTCGGCGAGAGCGGGAACGAAGGACGTCCGCCCGCGCCGGACGTGGTGCGCGAGGCGGATGGCGGATTGGTGATGCGCGGTAGCATGAACATTGGGGACGTGGAAGAGATGCTGGGGGTGCGCTTTGACGGGGAGTCACGAGAGACGGTGACGACGATTGCCGGGCTGCTGAACCACGCGTCCGGCAAGGTGCCGGCGGCGGGGGAGCAGATCGAGATCGAGGGCTACGTGTTTGAGGTGCTGGAGGCGAACCAGCGAAAAGTGTTGCGCCTGCGCATCCGCAAACTCCCGACGCAGGAAACGACACAGGAGACGTTGCGGACCTAAGATCCGATCCGAATCCCCGATTGGCGGCGCCGCAGCGTTTTGCGCTAGTATGTTAGGTACCAAATTGATTGCGCGACTGTTCGGAGAACGGAGAAACGTCTTCGATGGGGATTCGTATCTTGGTGGTGGATGACCACGATGTGGTGCGAGCAGGGGTAAAGACGATTTTAGCCACCCGGGCAGATTGGGAAATCTGCGGGGAAGCCACCAACGGGAAGATGGCCGTGGAGATGGCGCGGCGCTTGCAGCCGGACCTGATCGTCATGGACATTACCATGCCGGTGATGAGCGGGCTGGAGGCGGCGCGCGAGATTGCCAAATCGGGACTGCCCAGCCGGGTACTGGTCCTGTCGATGCACGAACTGCACTACCAGATAGAAGATCTGCTCAAGATGGGTATCAGCGGATACGTGCTGAAATCCGACGCCGTGCGGGACCTGATCCGGGCATTAGACGAATTGGCGAACGGGGGAACGTTTTTGGATAAGAAGGGCGCGGAGCGAAGCGCGCCGGATGAACCGAAACGTGGGCCGGCGGTTTTTTGTGTGGCGATCCACTACGCTTAAGCGGATGTGGTGTGGTACGCGACGAAAGCGGAATCGAATCTAGTCTCCCCAACAGTAGCTCGAAACAGCTCTCCATGAATGAAATAGTGCATTCGGCCCCAGTGCGCGGGCGTTCGGGATTTGCGGCCATCGTGGGCCGGCCAAACGCGGGGAAGTCTACGCTCATCAATAAGCTAGTAGGGCAGAAGATTGCCATTGTGACGGCCAAGCCGCAGACGACGCGAAACCGCATTCAGGGGATCGTGACGCGTGCGGAAGGACAGACTGTGTTTATCGATACGCCCGGCTTGTATGACGCGGACTCCGCGCTGGGGCGCCAGATGATGCATGAAGTGGCGGCGGCGCTCGAGGATATCGATGTGTTGTTGCTGCTGGTGGATGCTTCGCATGCGCAAACGCACCTGGATGAGCTGCTGCTGTCCAAGGCCAAAAGATTCCGCGGGAAGACGATTTTGGTGTTGAACAAAGTGGATCGCGTGGTGAAGGAGACTTTGCTGCCGCTGATCGAACAGTTCACGCAGGCGTTTGAGTTTGCGGCGATCGTGCCGATATCGGCGCTGAAAGGCGTGGGGCTGGAGCAGCTACAGCAAGAGATACTGAAACTCTTGCCGGAGGGCGAGCCGCATTTTCCCGAGGATCAGGTGACCGACCAGCCGGAACGGTTTTTGGCGGCGGAAGTGATTCGGGAGAAGGCGATTCAATCGACGCACCACGAGGTGCCCTACGCGGTGGGGGTGCACGTGGATAAGTACGAAGAGAAGCCGCGGCTGCTGCGGATCGAGGCCACCCTCAGCGTGGAGCGCGATTCGCAGAAGAAGATTTTAATCGGCCACAAGGGCGAGATGCTGAAGAAGATCGGGACCGAAGCGCGCAAGGAACTGGAAAAGATGACTGGTAGCAAGATTTATCTGGGGTTGTTTGTGAAGGTGCAGGCGGATTGGCGGGAGAATCCGGCGAAGGTGAAGGAACTGGATTGGCATGGGCAGCTTGAGGCGCTGAGCGAGTTGCAGCGGGAGCCGGGGGATGGGGAGTGAAGGCTGGACCTGTGGAGTGCGGGAGGCCGGCTCCCGCTTTCGCGTTGGTGGATACGTGCTGGTCCGCAAGGCGGCAGCAGGTCTCCAAAATCATTCCGGGGCGGCGATGCCGAGGGTTTTCATTTTGCGGTAGAGGTGGCTGCGCTCTAGCCCCAGGGCGGCGGCGGTTTGCGTCATGTTCCAGCGGTGTTCCTGTAGTTTGCGCAAAATAAATTCGCGTTCGTAGGCGCTGCGGGCTTCGTGCAGCGTGCTGTAGGGGTGTTGCGGGCTTTCGGCGGCGCCGCGAAAAAGTTCAGGCGGGAGGTGGTGCGGCTCGATGCGAGCCTGCGGGCAGACGATGACCAGACGTTCGACGAGGTTGCGCAACTCGCGGACGTTGCCGGGCCACGGGTAGCGGAGGAGGACGTCCATCGCAGCTTCGGTGAGTTCGCGGACTTTCTTGCCATAGGCCACGCTGAACTCGTGTAGAAAATAATCGGCGAGCGTGGGAATGTCGCGCAAGCGCTCGCGCAGCGGTGGGACGAAGAACGGGATGACATTCAGGCGATAAAAGAGATCCTGGCGAAAGGCGCCGCGCGAAATTTCGGTTTCGAGGTTTTTGTTGGTGGCGGCGAGTACGCGGACATCGACGGCCACGGCCTGCGGAGAGCCGACGGGCTCGAAGCGCTGGTCTTCGAGGACGCGCAACACCTTGGATTGCGTGCGGAGGCTCATATCGCCGATTTCGTCAAGGAAGAGCGTCCCACCATTGGCTTTCTCAAATTTCCCGATTTTATCCTCGCTGGCCCCGCTGAAGCTGCCTTTGACGTGGCCGAAGAGCTCGGATTCGATGAGCTCTTCCGGAATGGCCGCGCAATTCAGTTCAATGAACGGGCCTTTGCTGCGCAAGCTGGCGGCGTGCAGCGCGCGGGCGACAAGTTCCTTGCCCACACCGCTTTCGCCATAGATCAAGACGCGGCCATTGGTTGGTGCGGTGACGGCGATTTGCTGGCGCAGGGCCTTCATGGGGACGCTGTCGCCGATGACTTGGTAGCGATGCCGCAGTTCGACGCGCAGACTTTGGTTTTCGTCCTGCAGACGGCGCTGCTGCATGGCGTTGCGCACCAGCACGGTAATTTTTTGCAGGGAGAGCGGCTTTTCGATGAAGTCAAAGGCGCCGAGTTTGGTGGCGCGGACGGCGGTCTCGATGGTGCCGTGGCCGGAGATCATAATGACCGCCGGGGGGCGCGGCAGGGATTGCAAGCGGCTGAGGGCTTCCAGGCCATCGATGCCAGGTAGCCAGACGTCGAGGAGCACGACCTCGAGGTCGGCGGCGGCGGCGCGCTCGAGCGCTTGCTCGGCGGAGCCGACCGCTTCCACGAGGTAACCCTCGTCCGCGAGGATGGAGGAGAGCGACTCGCGGATGCCGGCTTCGTCGTCCACCACCAGGACGCGGGATTTGTTGGCAATCACGCCGGCTCCGCTCCGATGACGCCGAGTTCGCCGGCGAGCGTAGCGGTTACCTCAGCGGCGGGCAGCAGCACGAGAAAACGGGAACCGACGGGAGAGTTGTCTTCGACGTGCAGCGTGCCGCCGTGTTCGGCTACGATGCGCGCGGCAATGGCCAGGCCGAGGCCGGTGCCGCGGTCCTTCGTGGAAAAGTGCGGCAGGAAGAGCTTGTCCTTATCTTCCGGCGAGATGCCGTGGCCGGTATCGGCGACGCAGATTTCCACGGTGTCGGATTCGCCGTAGGCGCGCGTGGAGATGGAGATTTCGCGGTAGCGCGCGTGTTCCAGGGCCTCGGCGGCGTTGTCGATCAGATTCACCAGCACGCTGCGGAGAAGCACATTGTCGGCGCGAACCATGGGGAGATGTTCGGCAAATGAGGTTTTTATGGTGATCCCGTCGAGCCGGCCGGAGAAGATTTCCACGGCTTCGTGCGCCAGGGAGTTGGCGTCCGTCGGCAGGAGTTTGGCGCTCGGGAAGCGCACGAACTGCGAGAACTCGTTGACCAGATCGGCGAGCGTGGCGACTTCCCGTTCGATGAGGCGGGAGCACTCTTGGACCATGCGGGTAAGTTCCGGGTCGGCGATTTCGGCGGCAACGCCGTTGCGGGCTTCGGCGCGGCGCTCGAGGAAGTGGCTGAGGCGTTGCGCGGAAAGCTGAATGGGGGTGAGGGGATTTTTTATTTCGTGCGCAATGCGCCGGGCGACCTCCTGCCAGGCGGCGAGTTTTTGCGCGCGCAGGAGTTCGGAAAGGTCGTCGAAGACGATGACGAAGCCGGTGTTGGCGCGGCGCGGACCGAGCGAACTAACGGTTACGGCGAGATGCAATACGCGACCGGCCACCACCGTTTCGATTTCGCGGGAGACTACGCCCATGCGTAGCGAACGGCGCATCAATTGGCCGACAACACGGGAAGCTTCCGGTCCGAGCAGGATTTCCAGAGAGGCGGCGTCCCGTACGGCGGGCCCAAACATGCGAACGACGGCGGAATTGGCGCGCAGGATGGCGCCGGTGGAGTCCAGCGACAGCACGCTGGTAGGAATATTTTCGAGCACCGTTTCCATCAACTGGCGGCGGCGCTCAAGTTCTTGCACGGCTTGCTGGAGGTTGCGCGTGAACTGGTCGATCTGCGCGCGGCTGTCGCGCAGTTGGCCGGTCATGTTGTTGAAGGAACGGACCAACAGGCCAAGTTCATCCTGCGACTGTTCGGGGACCTGGTAATCGAAATTACCCTGCGAGATTTCTCGGGTACCCTCGGCCAGCGCCTGAATCGGGACGGTAACCTGCTTGGCGAGAAAGAGCGCCACCCAAGTCACAGAAAAAAGTAACAGCATGGTGAAGAACAGCAGGATCAGCAGCATCTGCCGCTTGAGGGCGCGCAGATTCTGTTTTTGTGCGTAGTATTCGCGAGTTTCCGCCTGGATTTGCGTGATGCGGGAATAAAAATCAGGGCTGGCGCGGAAAGCTACTGCCAGAGAGCCTAGCGTATGGTCGCCGGTAAACGGGATGCGCGCGGCCAAGTAGTTCTTGCCGGCGGCGTCCCAAAGCTCCATACCGCTCGGCAGTGTGCGCGCCTGCTTGCCGAGCACACCGGCTTGCACGCAGACGGCTGTGGAGCGATCCTCTGGAGGATTGTCGCAAATCACCCCGCCGCGAATGGCCTTGCCGTTTTCATCGACGATCCACACAGCGTCGGCGCCGATAGAAAAGGCGTGTTGCAGGAGTTGATCCGTCGAGCCGGCCACGAAAGGCAAGGACTGGCGAGCCAGCGCGTGCAGCCGGGGGACCTGCGAATGCCCGAGATCGTTGAGCAGTAACTGCGTTTGCTCCGAGGCAATTTCCAGTGGCCGGGGAAACCAGCGCCCCAGCGTGCGATTCAGCAGGGAGTAGCTGACAAAAAACATAAAGACGATGGGTAGCAGGGAAATGGCCATGGCGCCGAGCACCATCTTCGATTTGAAACGCGCGCCGAGATGTTCTTTGCCGCGTTCGGCCCACAGGCGGAGAACCGTGCGCGATAGAATGAGCGTGAAGGTGAGCAGTGCGGCCGTGATGAGCGACGAGACGGCGTACAGCGTTAATGCGTCGCGCCAATTTTTCGGTTCAAACGGTACGTCGAGCGAGCCGAAAGTGAAAACGGCGGCCAGCAGTAGCGTGAGAAAAACTCCAGCAATCGCCAGGCGGAACCGCGGTCGAGATATGAAGTTACTCATGATGCCACACGCATCGGAGCAGCACGATGACCTTTGGAGCGCAAATATCGAGGGTGCGAGCCAACAGGAAAATTGGAGGTAAACGTCTCGCGCGGACTATGAGCATTTTTCGTCACTGCACGCTGTGGCGGCGAAGAATGCGTGGAGAAGCGTTGAGGAAACATCTCTTTGGCAAGATAACTATGGGCGCGGAGCAAGTCAAGAAAAGGGACCTGTACGTGTTGTCGCAGACCTGCCCAACCGTACAGGTATTAGCCATTTCAGAACGGCGCGGCAAAATCCGCATACCGCCGCGCGCGGCATTTGCTAAGGTGAGCGCTGGGTTCAAAACCGGCAGGGAGTACTCTGGATGTCCGTCCGTCTGGGCGAAATATTAGTTAAAGAAAGCCTCATCACGCAAGAGCAACTGCAGAAGGCGCTCGAATTCCAGCGCGCCAACGGCGGCAAGCTGGGAAGCTGCCTGACCAAGATGGGCTTCATCACGGATGACGACATTACCGGCGTTTTGTCACGGCAGTATGGCGTGCCCTCCATCAATCTGCGCTTCTACGAAATCGATCCCATCATTATCAAACTGATTCCGCAGGATACCGCGCAGCGCTATCAGGTTATCCCGTTGTCGCGCGTGGGCTCGGTGCTCACCATCGCGATGACCGATCCCACCAACGTGTTCGCCATGGACGACATCAAGTTCATGACCGGCTTCAACGTGGAGCCGGTGGTGGCCTCGGAGTCGGCGATTGGCGACGCCATCTCGCGCTTTTACGGCGCAGGCAGCGGCGGTACCAATCAGGAAGAGATCAGCAACCTGATGAAGGATCTGATCGAAGACGATCAGGAATTGGAATTGGCCGCCGAAGAAGCGGAACTGGACGCGGCATCTCTCGAACGCGCCGCGGAAGAAGCGCCGATCATCAAGTTGGTCAACCTGATCCTGACGGACTCGGTAAAGCGTGGCGCCAGCGATATTCACATCGAGCCGTATGAAACGGAGATGCGCGTAAGGTTTCGCGTTGACGGGCAATTGCAGAAGGTCATGTCGCCGCCCATGCGGCTGAAAGACGCCATCACCAGCCGCCTGAAAATCATGGCCAAGCTGGACATCGCGGAAAAGCGCCTGCCGCAAGACGGCCGCATCATGATCAAGT
Source organism: Acidobacteriota bacterium (assembly GCA_003161195.1). Lineage (GTDB taxonomy): Bacteria > Acidobacteriota > Terriglobia > Acidiferrales > UBA7541 > Acidiferrum. The sequence continues at coordinate 17,193 of PMOV01000221.1, forward strand.
ACAAGGCCGACGGCAAAAAGAAAGAGCTCGATTTTCGCGTGTCCACAGTGCCCACACTGTACGGCGAGAAAATCGTCATGCGGCTGCTGGACAAAGAAAACCTGCGGCTGGACATGACCAAGCTGGGTTTCGAGCAGGAATCGCTGGTCAAGTTTGAGCGCAACATTTTGAAGCCATACGGCATGGTGCTGGTCACCGGGCCGACCGGTTCCGGCAAGACAAATACCTTGTACTCCTCGGTGTCCACGCTGAACAAAGTCGACACCAACATCATGACCGCGGAAGATCCCGTCGAGTTTCAATTGGCCGGCGTCAACCAGGTCCAGATGAAGGAGCAGATTGGCTTGAACTTCGCCGCCGCCTTGCGGGCCTTTTTGCGGCAAGACCCCAACATTATTCTGGTCGGCGAGATTCGCGACTTTGAAACCGCGGAAATTGGCGTAAAAGCGGCGCTTACGGGCCACTTGGTGCTTTCCACTTTACACACCAACGACGCGCCATCCACGGTCAGCCGCCTAATGAACATGGGCATCGAGCCGTTCCTGGTGGCCACGTCGGTGAACTTGATCTGTGCGCAGCGCCTCGTGCGCCGCATTTGCTCGAATTGCAAAGAGCAGCTCGAAGTGCCGGAACAGGCGCTGATCGATGCTGGGTACACGCCCGAGGAAATCAAGACCGTAAAGATTTATCACGGCAAAGGCTGCACCACCTGCAATAAAGGTGGCTACAAGGGCCGCACCGGTTTGTATGAAGTGATGGAAGTGACCGACGAGCTGCGCGAATTAATTCTGGTCGGCGCCTCGGCGCTCGAACTAAAGAAGAAAGCCGTGGAGCTCGGCATGATCACGTTGCGGCGCAGCGGCTTGATCAAGATTGCCGCTGGGCAGACCACTATGGAAGAAGTATTGCGGGAAACCGTTTTATAGAGGTGCTTGATGGCTGGAATCACGCTGAGCGAATTGTTAAAGAAGATGATCGAGATGGGCGGCAGCGACCTGCACATCACGACCAATAGCGCACCGCGCGTGCGGGTACACGGCAAACTGCGTCCGCTCGACATGCCGCCGCTGACCGCTGCCGACACGAAGTCCCTGGCCTACAGCGTTCTCACCGATGCCCAGAAGCATCGATTTGAAGAAAATCTCGAATTGGACTTTTCTTTCGGCTTGAAGAATCTGGCGCGCTTTCGCGGCAACTGTTTCAATCAGCGCGGTGCCGTGGGCGCGGTCTTTCGTACTATCCCCTGGGAAATCAAAGGCTTCGACGCTTTGGGTCTGCCCGCGGTGGTCCGCGGTTTGTGCGATAAACCACGCGGTTTGGTGCTGGTGACGGGGCCGACGGGTTCCGGTAAATCCACCACACTCGCCGCCATGCTGGACAAGATTAACAGCGAGCGCGAAGAGCACATGATCACCATCGAGGACCCCATCGAGTTCCTGCACAACCACAAAAAGTGCCTGGTCAACCAGCGCGAAGTGCACGCGGATACGCACTCCTTCTCCAACTCTCTGCGCGCTGCCTTGCGCGAAGACCCCGACGTGGTGCTCATCGGCGAAATGCGCGACCTCGAAACCATCGAGTCCGCGCTGCGCATCGCGGAAACCGGACACTTGACCTTCGCCACCTTGCACACCAACTCGGCGGCTTCGACTATCAACCGTATTATTGACGTGTTCCCGTCGCACCAGCAGCCGCAGATTCGCGCCCAGCTCAGCATGGTCATCGAAGGCATTCTTTGCCAGGCGCTGCTCCCGCGCATCGACGGGCGCGGCCGCTCCATGATCATGGAGGTACTGGTGCCCACGGCGGCCATCCGCAACCTGATTCGCGAAGATAAAATTCACCAGATTTATTCCGCCATGCAGACCGGTACCGGCACCACGGGTATGCAGACGTTCAATCAGGGCCTGGCGAACGCCTACCTGAAAAAAGAGATTACTCTGGACATGGCGCTGTCGCGCTCCTCCAATGCCGACGAATTGCAGGACATGATCAACCGCGGAGTCGCGTCGGCGCCGGGTGGGGGAAAACAACCCGTGGGCGCCAAGCGCTAACAGATTTCTCGGGCTGTCGACAGCCCGCAGTTTCGCAAGTGCAAGATTGAGGAGGGCATCATATGCCGGACTACAAGTATCAGGGCACCAGCCGCGACGGAAAGAGCATGAGCGGCGTCATGACGGCGACCAGCAAGGCGGACCTCGCCAATATTCTCAAGCGCCAGCAGATTACCCCGACCAAAATGTCGGAGAAGGGCAAGGAGTTCAACATTCCAGTCTTCGGTGGCGGCGTAGACTCCAAGGAGTTGGCGATTTTTACCCGCCAGTTCTCCGTCATGATTGATGCCGGCTTGCCACTGGTGCAATGCCTGGAGATCCTCGCGAGCCAGCAGGAGAACAAGACGTTCCAGAAGGTGTTGACGGCCACGCGCAGCCAGGTGGAAGGCGGCGCGACCCTCTCCGCTTCCATGCGTAGCGCGCCCAAAGTCTTTGACGCGCTGTACGTGAACATGGTGGAAGCGGGAGAAACGGGCGGTATTCTCGATACAATTTTACAGCGTCTTTCGGGCTACATCGAAAAGAACGTGAAATTGCAGCGCGCCGTGAAATCCGCGCTGGTCTACCCGATCGGCGTTTTGACGGTGGCCGGCGGCGTTATCACTTTGCTGCTGTGGAAGGTCGTGCCGATTTTCGCGACCTTGTTCGCGGGCTTGGGTGTTACGTTGCCGCTGCCCACCAAGATCGTCATCACCCTGAGCAACATCGTCGGCAGCTATTTTGGATTGATGGCCCTCGTCGGCGCGGCTCTAAGCATTTTCGGCCTCAAGGTCTGGTACGGCACGCCACAAGGGCGGATGGTAATGGACACGATCATTCTGAAGCTGCCGGTTCTGGGCATTCTGATGCGTAAGATTGCCGTAGCTCGTTTTACCCGGACACTCGGAACGCTCATTTCGAGCGGCGTGCCCATTCTTGAAGGCCTCGACATCACCGCCAAAACCGCGGGAAACGCCGTGGTGGAAAAGGCTCTAAATTCGGTGCGCAAAGCCCTGGAAGAGGGTAAATCGCTTACCGAACCGCTCAAAGAGTCCCAAGTATTTCCCGGTATGGTCACCCAGATGATTGCCGTCGGTGAGCAGACCGGCGCCATGGACGCCATGCTCTCGAAGATTGCCGACTTTTACGAAGAGGAAGTAGACGCCGCGGTGAAGGATCTCTTGACGGCCCTCGAACCGGTCATGATCGTGTTCCTCGGTTTGGTCGTCGGCGGCGTGGTCATTTCCATGTACTTGCCGCTCTTCTCGCTGATTGGCAAACTCAGCGACTCGCACTAAGCGGGCGCAGGGCGGCCCGGGTGTCGCGCTTGACCGCCGTCTCGGTGGGCGCCATCGCTTACTGGAATTCTGCCGGGGGCTGGGTAATCCGGGACGGCTGAAGCAACGACTACGGCCTGACCATGGATCAAAATTTGATCATGAGAGAGTGGCTCGACTGGCTGACGCGGGTTCGCCTGCTCATGATCACGCTCATTCTAGCCGTGGGCGTCATGTGGCCGCAGTCGGTACTCTTTTCGCGCTCCAGCCGCTACTTCCTGCCGATTATCATTTTCTGGCTCACCCTGGGCATCCTGCAACTCCTGTTGCTGCGTTGGCTCCCGGCAGCCCGTTGGCACGGCCCGGTACAAGTCTCCTGCGACATCCTGATGATTTCTGCTCTCGTGTATGCCACGGGTCTGCAGGAGAGCTACTTCATTTCGCTCTATTTGTTGGCCATCCTGGTCGCCAGCATCCTCTTTTCCCGCACCTGGGCGCTGATCGCCACCTGCAGCTGTCTGGTCCTGTTGGGTGGTCTAACGGAACTGGCGTACATCGGTAAAATTCCCCGCACGTTCATCAGCCTTCCTTCCGCCGAAAGCCTGCGTATCGGATTTCTGAGTAACGTATTCCTGTTTCTGATGCTTTCCTATTTCACCGGGCTACTGTCCCAGTCACTCCGTCGTAAGGGGAAAGAGCTAGAGGAAAAACACGAAGAGCTGCTCGACCTCCAGGACTTCACCGAAGACATCATTCACTCCATGCGCGGCGGCCTGCTGACCACGGACCTGGAGGGTCGCATCCTGTTGCTCAACCGCACCGGCGAAGACATCCTCGGCCACCGTTTCGCCGATCTGCGCGGCAAACTGGTGCGCGACATCAATGCGGACTTCTGGTTGCCCGCAACGCAGGCTACGCTGGAACCGTCGGCGCTGCGCCGGGAAATCGACTTCCGTACCCCGGATGGCAAGCAACGGTACATCGGTATCAGCGTTTCCCCGCTGCGATCGCGCGAACCCGGTCCCAGCGGCTTCGTCTTTAACTTCCAGGATTTAACCGATCTTCGCCGTCTCGAACAGGAGGTGGCCACCAAGGAGCGCATGGCCGCTCTTGGCCGCCTCTCTGCGGCCATCGCGCATGAGATTCGTCAGCCACTTACGGCCATGGCCGGCGCGGTGAAAGAACTGGCCCGCCTGGTACCGTTGGAAGAAGACGAGAAGCACCTGGTCGGCATCGTCAGCCGAGAGTCCGAGCGCCTCAACCACATCATCACCGACTTCTTGAACTACTCCCGCGAAAAAACTTACGAATTTCAGGAAGCCGACGTGGGCTGGCTGCTCGATGAGACCCTCACGCTCATCGAGAAAAAGCCCGAGATTGGCTCCAAGTATCAGATCGTGCGTTCTTTCAATGGACATGCCGTGCGGGCCCGCGTCGATGCCGGAAAAATCAAACAAGTATTCTGGAACCTGTGCGACAACGCTCTGCGTGCCATGCCCAACGGCGGTATTTTGACCGTGCGTCTTGAGGACCGGCCGTTTTGGCTGCGCATCGCGTTCCAGGATACCGGTATGGGCCTGGACGCCAAGCAAAAGGCCAAAATCTTCGAACCTCTGCAATCCGGCTTTGAGGGTGGCACCGGGCTCGGTCTCTCCATCGTCTACCAAATTGTGCAGGCGCACAGCGGCAAAATTCTGGTGGTCTCCGAGAAGGATCGTGGGGCGGAATTTATCGTGGAGCTGCCGCGTGTTGCGTGAACCGCTGAACCGCATGGCGGCGCGGCGCGGTGGAAATTTTATGAACTTGGCGCGTGAGACCGTTGCGTGAGGGCACTATGCTGGCGACAAAGACAGCCGCTAAAGACCCGGTGCGGGAAATGGCCCACATCCTCGTCGTGGACGATGAAAAATCCATCTGCGAACTCCTGGAGATCACCTTCCGCAAGGACGGCCACCGCGTGGAGATCGCGCACAGCGTCAGCGAAGCCAAGCGCAAACTCGAATCCGGCATTTTCGATATCATCATCTCCGACGTGCGCATGCCCGGAGAGGGCGGCGTCGATTTACTGAAATTCACCAAGGAAATAGCTCCCAACACATTCTTTCTGCTGATCACGGGCGTCCCTACGGTAGAGACCGCCATTGCTGCCATCAACGCCGGGGCTGATCGCTATGTGATCAAGGACCATGAACTGGTCGATCAACTTCGTCGCACCGTGCGCGAAGTCTCCGAGAGCGTGAAGTGGCGCAAGGAAGCGGGCTACCTGCGCCGCGAACTGCGCCGTCTGACCGGCCTCGACAACATCGTGGGCCAAAGCCCCAAAATGCGTGCGATTTTCGATCTGATCCAGACCGTTGCGCCGCAAACCAGCCGCGTACTCATCACCGGCGAAAGCGGCACCGGTAAGGAACTCGTGGCCCGCGCCATTCATGAAAACAGTCTTCGCGCCCAGGCGCCCTTCATCACCATCAACTGTGGCGCTTTTCCCGAATCCCTGCTTGAGTCCGAACTATTCGGCTACATGAAAGGCGCCTTCACCGGCGCCAACGAGAATCGCCGGGGTCTTTTTCAGGCTGCGGACGGCGGCACGCTCTTTATGGACGAAATTGGCAACATGAGCCTCACCATGCAGGTGCGTCTGTACCGCGTCCTGCAGGAAGGCAAGGTCCGCCCGATCGGCAGTACCGAAGAGACCGACGTCGACGTGCGCATCATCGCCGCCACCAACAAGGATTTTGAGAAAGAGATCGCCGAAGGCCGTTTTCGCGAGGATCTTTATTATCGCCTGAGCGTCATCCCCATCCAGCTTCCGTCGCTCCACGAACGCCGCGAAGACATTCCTCTGCTGGCCCGCCATTTCCTTGAGCGCTTTCGCAAGGCGATGAACAAGCCCATTGAGAGCATCGCGCCGGAAGCCATGACGCGCCTCGAATCTTATGATTGGCCAGGCAATGTGCGCGAACTCGAAAACACCATGGAGCGCGCCGTGGCCCTGGAGACGGGAACGCAGATTTCCCTCCGTGTTCTACCGGAGCGTATCGCCGGTTATGTCTTGCCGTCGGCGGGTATATCCAGCGGCTCCACGGCTACGGACTTCCCGGCCGAAGGCCTCGACTTCGAGCAACAGATCGCACAGACGGAAAAGCGCTTCCTCGAGATGGCATTAGAGAAGTCTGAAGGTGTCCGCACCCGTGCCGCGGATCTACTGAAGATCAGCTACCGCTCCTTCCGCCACTACGCAAAAAAGCACAGCCTGTGAGGAAGCTTTCCAAGGTTCACCTGGGGAGCGGCAATTCCAGGTCGAGGGCAAGACAGGAAGCCCACTATGGGTTCCCTAGGCGCTTTAGGGCAGTAATCATGGACATAAAACGTCACTTGGCCACGAATCCGCACTGCGGCTCCGCGGATACCAGGGCCCGCTCCTCCCGCCATTTCCTGCAAGTCATTCATAATGACGGTGTTGCTGTGCTACTCAAGCTGGTACTGGTAGTTTTCCGATTGGCACCCGCCTTGCCCTAAGGTATGGCGTGCTCTGGCACTAAACACTTCTCAAGGAGAAATAGATCAACATGAAGAAGCAAAAAGGGTTTTCACTTATCGAGCTTTTGATCGTCGTGGCGATCATTTTGATCATCGCGGCTATCGCAATTCCTAACCTGCTCAAGTCCAAGATGGCGGCTAACGAATCGTCCGCAGTCGGTTCTCTGCGTACGATCAACACGGGCGAAGTGACGTACGCGTCCTCCTGCCCCAACGTTGGCTATTCGGCGACGTTGGCCGAACTGAACTCCGGTGCGGCTTGCATCGGCGGTCAGGGCATCATTGACTCGGTTCTCGCGGGCGGCGTCAAGAGCGGCTACACCTTCGCGTATGCGCCGGTGGCTGCTGGCGGTCTGAACGCTACCTACACCTCCACGGCTCTGCCGGTGACCTATCAGACGACCGGTCAGCGCAGCTTCTTCTCCGACCAGACTGGCGTCATCCGCTATGCCCTCGTGGGCAGCGCGGCTCCGACGGTTGCCAGCTCGCCGTTGCAGTAAGCTAACTTGTAGTTGCGGTAGTAAGAACGGGGAAGTCTTCGGACTTCCCCGCTTCTTACCTAAGAGACCTAGGAAGTTGTCAGGAACGAATGGATCGAACCAGAAACTGTGCCCGGCAAAAAAAATTTAGCAGGGAAGGAGGCCTTCGATGGACGCTCGGTCAAATACAAAGTCAAACGGAAAAATGAAAGCGAATAGCAACCGTACACGTCAGACGGGCTTCTCCCTGATCGAACTTTTGATCGTCGTCGCTATCATCCTGATCATCGTGGCGATCGCCATACCGAGTTTGATTCGCTCGAAAATCGCCGCCAATGAAGCTTCGGCGGTGAACTCGCTCCGCACCATCAATACCGGTAACGTTACCTACTCTTCGATGTGCCCGGGGATAGGCTATGCCGCTACGCTGGCGGATTTGGGACCTGGTGCGGGAACCTGCGTCGGCGGCTCAAACATCATCGACTCCGTATTGGGTGTAGCGGCTCCCACAAAGGCCGGCTACGGCTTCACATACGCTCCGGTTGCAGGTGGTGGCATGAACACGCAGTACACGTTGAACGCGAACCCGTCGCTCGTGGGCATGACCGGTCAGCGGTACTTTTATTCGGACCAAACAGGAGTCATTCGTTATGCGTGGGGCGCTGCGGCGACCGTCGCAAGTCCGCCTTTGCAGTAGTCGTGCGTGTCCCGGCGGCGGACCGGGCACCAATCAACACAAATCTAGCAACCAGGGAGCACTACCGTGCGGAAGCGAAATGGTTTCTCGCTTATCGAACTCTTAATCGTCGTCGCCATCATCCTGATCATCGCGGCCATCGCCATACCAAACCTGCTCAAATCGAAAATGGCCGCCAACGAAGCTTCTTCGGTCGGCTCGCTGCGCACCATCAACACCGGCGAAGTCACCTACGCTTCCAGTTGCCCCAATACCGGCTACTCCGTCTCACTGGCAGAGTTGAACACCGGAGCTGCCTGTATCGGCGGCAAGGGTATCATCGACACGGTTCTCGCGGGCGGCGTCAAGAGCGGCTACACCTTCGCGTATGCGCCGGTTGCCGCTGGCGGACTGAACTCCACCTACACCACCACCGCCATGCCGGTCACCTATCAGACCACCGGTCAACGCAGCTTCTTCTCCGATCAGACGGGCGTCATTCGCTACGCGTTGGTCGGCAGCGCTGCCCCAACCGTTGCCAGCTCTCCGCTCCAGTAAATCTGGGGCGGCTCCCGTGCGCTATCGTAGAGCATCAGTGGGATTTCTTCAGCGCCGCGATGGCTTCCATGTTCCGCGGGTCGGTGACCAGCACGGCGCGGAACTCCACTGTCGCGCCAGGATAATCGCCCCGGGCATCCAGCAGTTTCGCCAGTTGCAGATGCGCTTCGCTATCGTAGGGGCTGTGGCTCAGATACTCTCGTAAAGTAGCCACAGCTTTTTCGTTTTGGCCCGTCTGCAGGTAAACATCCGCCAGGCCCCGCAGCGCCTCGTCCGACGGCTGCAATTCGTTCGACCGCCGAAAGTGCGCCTCCGCTTCCGCATACTCCCGATCCGCCAGCAACACTTTGGCATACCACAAACGCGCTGCCGGATTGAACGGCGCCAACGCGATAGCCCGCTGAAACTCCGCTTTACTTTCCGCATCCTTGCCGACCCGCTCCAGCACGATGGCGTAATCGTAGTGTCCGTCAGCCCATTCAGGGCGTGTGTGCATGGCCATCAGCAGGTATTTCTGTGCCTCTTCGTACTTTTTCTCCCGCGTGTACAGCACGCCCAGCGCATTCATGGTGATCACGTTGTCCGGTTTCCCGGCCAGGGCCCCCAGCCATTCCTTTTCCGCGCCCTCCAGGTTGCCCAACGAAAAATACGTCCCCGCCAGGTTGTTGCGAATGATTGCCGCGTCCGGGTCGGTCACCAGCGTCTGCGTATACAAGCTCAAATCGTCATGCCACACGCGATTGCGTTGCATTACGGCAAATACGCTGGCGACGAATATGCCGCTAGCCACCACGGCATACGCGGCGCGCAACGTCGTTCCCGCCCCGGCTAAACTCCCCAGCCTTCTCCATGCCTGTACCCCAAACCACCCCACTAGCCAGCAAAATCCTACAGATGGCAAATACAGATACCGCTCCGTCAAAACATTCGCCGCCATCCATCGCGGGTTCAGCACGGGCAACAGCGTAAGCGCCATCCACAGAACGCAAAACGTAATCTCTGGCACGCATCTACGCCACGCCACCAGGGCCATGGCAACGAAGCCCGCTACCACCGCGACCCCGCCGAGAACCCGCGGTTCACGCATCGCGTGGCTAACATGGAATACGTGAAACGCCGACAACCTCGTCGGCCACACCAGCAGCCGCGCATACTGCAAGACCAGCGCGAACGCCGAATACACCGCCTGCGGCCACGAAATCTGTGCGTGCTGCAGAACCGGTGCCAGCTTTCCAAACAGTGCAATTCGCCACGCCACATACGCCGCGCCCATCGCCAAAACCGGCAACCACCGCGCTACCCTCCGCCTGAACGGCACCACCGCCGCACCCCAAGCTCCTGCACCCGCAGCAGCCTTGGCCGCCGCCAGATAGCCAAATCCGATTGCCAGCGGCGCCACCAGTAGCGAGGGCTCTTTTGCGAACAGCGCCCCCAAGAGCGCCAACGCTCCTAACGCGCCCGCCACCCCATCCGCCATTTCAAAATCCGCGATCAGCCACAGCAGCAGCAATGAGAAGAACGTCGTCTCCAAATCCGGCACCGACGCGATCCAATCCACCACTTCCGTGTGCACCGGATGCACCGCAAACAGCAAGGCCGCAATCCCCGCCATCCATTCGTCGCCCAACAGCCTCCGGCCGACAAAAAACACCATCACCACCACGGCCAGCTGCATCGCCAGGTTAAAAATGTGAAATCCCGACGGCGCATCGCCAAACACCGACCACAACCCTAAATACGTGAGCGTCATCAGCGGTCGGTAATAGTTCGTCGCCCCCGCCTGCCCCACGAACGACCACACCGTAGTCGTAAAAATTTGCGGAATAAATTTCCAGCTCTTGACGTACGGGTTCTGCAGAATCTGCTGGTCGTCGTCGTAAACGAATCCGTTCGCCAGTGTATTTGCGAAGCAAGCGCACGTAACCAACACCAGTGCGGCAATCAGCAACGTCTCGCGCTTTTTTCGATGGGCATCCTGCCGCGCGGGCGCAGCTTCGCGCCGGGCGGGCAGCCCCTCTCGCGTCGTTAGACGCGGCTGGTTGTTAAGCAAAGCGTTCGCCATGGGTTAAATTCAGTGTAAGCCGTCCCTCGTCGCGCGCTGTCCCGAACTTCCGTCCTTTGCCATCAAAACATCACGTCCCGCTCGCAGGGAATCCCTTCTGGCGTAAACTGTCTGCATGCCTGCGCTAGCCCTTGTCCGCCCCGCAAATCGTGGCCAATACCGTACCTGCGCCGCCGCGGCTCAGCACCTCGCCCTGACCATCCCGCTGCTCTGCGGTCTCGTTGGAGCTCCCTCTGGCGCCGCCCCCAAAGAACTTTCCGCCCAATCTCGCTTCGAGCAAACCTACCGCGCCGCCCAATCCCTCCAGGTCTCCTTTCTCGAAACCTACGAAGAAGATGGCCGCATCGTCCGCAGCGAAGCTGGCACCGCGTACTTCCGTCGTCCCGGCCGCATGCGCTTCGAGTACGCCGCCCCAGAAAAAAATGTCTTCCTTGTTGACGGCAAGACCGCGTGGTTCTACGTCCCCACCGACCACACTGCCACCCGCGTACTCGCCAAAGAAAGCTCTGACTGGAAAACTCCCCTCGCCCTCCTCGCCGGCGAGGCCCGCCTATCCCGCATCTGCTCCCACGTGGAACCCTCCGTCACCGAAAAGCCCATCACCCCAGACGGCGAGGTCCTGCATTGCACGCTCAAAGGATCGAACACGCAGGACTCCGGCCAGGTCTTCCTCGAAATCGCACCCCTTTCCGGCCAACTGATGCGCGTCTTGATCCGCGACTCCGGCGGCGTTACCGTGGACTTCCATTTCAAAAATTGGGACTTCAACCCGTCGCTACCCGAAACTCTCTTCCGCTTCTCGCCCCCTCTCGGCACCGCCATCGTCAACGGCGAACTCCCGTCCGGGCTCGCCGCCGCACCCTAGAACTCATCCCTGCCGGTCACGTCAATATCCTGTTACTCCGGCCAGTTACCCTCAACGAACAGCCAACCCACCACCCCTCCACCGCCTCTATCTATATGAGGTAAACTGCCTACATGGGGGAATTTGTTTGCCGCGTGGCGGATGCCAGCGGCCGGGTCTTCTCGCAGGTCGAGGCTGCCGGCACGCTCGACGAAGCCAAACAACAGCTCTCTAATCGGGGCTTGTACGTCTATTCCGTCGAAGCCCGGAATAGCCTCGTTAGCGGTATGTTCAACCGCTCCCGGCGCCGCCAGGTCAGTGGCTCGGACTTCCTCATTCTCAATCAGCAATTCAATACCCTGATTAAAGCCGGTCTGCCCATTCTGAAATCTCTGGACCTACTCTCCACCCGCGCCACCTCTCCCAAGCTCCGCCCGGTCGTCGCTCAGATCCGCGATCGCGTCCGCGAAGGCAAGTCTCTCTCCGAAGCCGTCGAAGAGTCGGGTGTGTTCTCAAAGGTTTATTCCACGGCCATACTTGCCGGCGAAAAGAGCGGCAACCTCTCCGGCGTCCTCGAGTACTATATCGCCTACCAAAAGGTCAGCACCGGCGTACGCAAAAAAATTGCCGCCACCTTGGTCTACCCCATTTTGCTGATCACCGTCGCCACCATCATCGTCACCTACCTCGTGACCGTCGTTATCCCCAAGTTCGCCTTGCTCTACAAGGACTTGGGCTCTGAACTGCCCGGCCCCACGAAACTCTTGATCTCCATCACCGTCGACTATCGTTACTACCTGCTGGCCTTTGTCGCCGCTGTAATGGTTAGTATTTTTCTCCTTTTTATGTGGTCCCGCTCCGAGGAAGGCGGTGCCGCCTTTGACCGCCTTAAATTCCGCATTCCCATCATCGGCGACACCATGCTGAAATTTCAGGTCGCGCAGTTCTCGCGCACCTTGGCCACGCTGCTCACGGGTGGTACGCCCTTGGTCTCTGCCCTGGCCACCGCCTCCGACGCGATCACCAGCAAGTTGGTGCGCAACACCGTTGCGGAATCCACGCAAATGGTCCGCGAGGGCGAATCGCTCCACGCCGCACTCGGTTCCAAAGACGTCATGCCGGATCTGGCTCTCGACATGATCGAAGTCGGCGAATCCAGCGGCGCGCTAGCCCCCATGCTCACCAGCGTCGCCGAGTTTTACGAGGACGAAGTCAACCTGCGCCTCACCGCCATGGTCGCCTTAATCGAACCCACTATTCTTGTATTCATGGGATTGCTGGTAGCCTTTATCTTGATCTCTCTCTATCTCCCAATCTTCTCGTTTTCAGCGACGGGAGCACACTAAGGATTCTCATGGCCACCAAGGAACACAACCTACCCGCAGACGTCCAGGAGCCGCAGGAAAACGAACGTGAATTCGCGCGCAAGCTCGCGCAGCGTTATCGCTGCCCCTTCGTGGACCTTACCGAGCAGCACATCGACCCGGAGCTCTTCCGCACCATTCCCGCCGAGTTGATGTTCCGCTACGTTTTCGTGCCCCTCGAATCTCAGAACAACAGTCTCTCCATCGCCGTAGCCGACCCCAGCCAGGTTCTCCTGAGCGACGAACTCCCGCTGCTCCTCGGCAAAAAACTTTCCATCAAAGTCGCCACCAAGCGCCAGATCGACGATTTACTGAAGCGCACCGAACAGTCCCAGCGCGTCCTCGAGCAAGCCACAGAAGCCTTCACTCTCCAGGTCTCCAAGGAAGACGCTGACAGCGACGAAACCATCTCCGGCGATCGCCTAACCCGTGACACCGCGCAAAATCCCGTCGTTCGCCTCGTCGAAACCATCATCTTCACCGCCCTCGAACGCCGCGCCAGTGATATCCACATCGAAGCCCGCGATGGCGAAGTCGCCGTGAAATACCGCATTGACGGCGTCCTGCAATACGCCATGCAGAACATGTCCAAGGAATGGCACTCCAACCTCATCTCCCGCATCAAGGTCCTCAGCGACCTGGACATCGCCGAACGCCGCGTCCCCCAGGACGGCCGCTTCCGCGTGAAATACAAAGGCCGCTTCATCGACCTCCGCGTCTCCATCATGCCCGCCAGCCACGGCGAAGACGCCGTCCTCCGCGTCCTCGACAAGGAAACCCTCTCCGAAAAATTCACCAATCTCAGCCTGGACGTCGTCGGCTTCAGCGCCGACGAAATGAAAAAATTCCGCCGCTACATTCGCGAACCCTACGGCATGGTTCTCGTCACCGGTCCCACGGGTTCCGGCAAAACTACCACGCTCTACGCCGCCATCAACGAAATCAAGTCCGACGAAGACAAAATCATCACCATCGAAGACCCCGTCGAATACCAGCTTCGCGGCATCACCCAAATTCCCGTCAACGAGAAGAAAGGTCTAACCTTCTCGCGCGGGTTGCGCTCCATCCTCCGCCACGATCCTGACAAAATCATGGTCGGCGAAATCCGCGACCAGGAAACTGCCCAAATCGCCATCCAATCCGCTCTCACCGGCCACCTCGTATTCACAACTGTTCACGCCAACAACGTCACCGACGTCATCGGCCGCTTCATCAACATGGGCGTCGAACCGTACAATTTCGTCTCCGCGCTGAACTGCATCATGGCCCAGCGCCTCGTCCGCGTGATCTGCGCCAACTGCAAAAAGCCCAAAAAATATACTGCCGCCGAACTGAAAGAAGCGGGTCTGGATCCCGTCATCTGGGGCTCCGTCGTATTCGCGGAAGGCGCCGGCTGCCTCGAATGCTCCGGCACCGGTTACCATGGGCGCACCGCCATCTGCGAACTCCTGGACCTCACCGACCGCATTCGTGAAATGATTGTCGATAGGCGCCCGACATCCGAAATCAAGCGCGTAGCTCGCGAAGAGGGCATGATCACCCTGCGCGAGAGCGGCTTGAACAAAATCCGCGAAGGCCAGACCAGCGTGAAGGAAATAAACAAGGTCACCTTCGTCGAGGAGGCGCTGGCGAACTAGCGACTTCCATTTCCCATGGCCACATCCTCCACAGCAACGTTTCGGCAGGGAATCTACAAGAGCGCACTCGTGCGCAAAGTCACCCGTTGGCTCGACGCCAGTGCGCACCCGCCGCTCGCTCTCGAGATCGCTCTCGATCGCGTAGCCGGCGCCCGATGGACCCGTCACGGCTCGCTCGATCACTATGCCGTCGAGGAACTCCCTGATGGTGCGCTCGTCCCTAGCGCGGTCGAAGCCAACATCGTCAACGCGGACGCCGTCAAATCCGCCGTCACCAGCGTCTTCCGTAGCCTGGGCGCTCACGACGAATCCATTGCCCTGATTCTTCCCGATCCGGTCATTCGCGTATTCCTCCAGCACTTCGATCAATTCCCGCGCAACCCGCTGGAAGCCTTTCCGATGCTGCGCTGGAAGCTCAAAAAGAGCGTCCCTTTCGAGGCCGACGAGACGCTCATCTCCTACATGCGCCAGGCCCCACAGGAAGACGGCGTCGACGTCGTCACCGCCCTCGCTCGCCTGCGCATCATCCGCGAATACGAAGTCCTCGCCGAATCGGCCGGTCTGCATCCTGGCGTGGTTCTGAATTCTTCTCTGGCTGCGGTCGCCTTACTCGAGGAACATCGCCCCATCTTGCTGGCCCGCGTTTCCGGCTCCTCGCTCACCACCGCCATCGTCCGTGAAGGCGTCCTGCGCGGCTACCGCTGTACGGAACTTCCCGCGCGCGGCAAAGATCTCACGCCGGAGATGCTCCTCGAAGAAATCTATCCGGTAGCCGCCTATTATCAGGATACCTGGCACGAAGGCGTGCAATCCGTGCGCGTCGCTGGGCTCGGCGGCCGCCTCCAGGAGTTTATGCGCCCCCTCGAGGACGAATTTCATTGTGAAGTGCGCTCGCTGATGCAGGTGGCTGCCGCGGATCCGCGCGTCCCCGACGATATGAAGCCTTTAGCGGAGCGCGACCTCGACGGTTTAGTCGGCTGGGTTTTGCACCGCAACTAAGGGACAGGGAACTGACCGAGCCATGCAAATAAGACTAAATCTCGCCACCAAAGCCCTGCAAACCCACCGCCGCTTCCTCGTCGGCGCGGGGGGACTGGCCTTCGTAGCCGGCATCCTCTTCCTCAGCCTCGGTTGGCACGTCTACGCCGTCCGCAAGGTCGACTCCGAATTTCGCGCCGAAACCGAAGTAGTCCGCCAGCAGCTCATCGCCAGTCAAAAGGAACGCGACGACCTCGAACGCTTCTTCACCCAGCCAGAGAACGCCCGCCTGCATGACCGCGCCGCCTTCCTGAACTCCATCGGCGACGCCGCCAGCTTCAACTGGACGCTCATGTTCATGGACCTCGAACGCGTCCTGCCCGGCGGCGTCCGCGTTATCAGCATCGAACCTGTACAGCTGAAAGGCCGCATTCTTCTTAAAATCAAAGTTGGCGCCAGCAGCGAAGACGCCAAGCTCCAATTCATCCATGCCCTCGAACAGTCCATGGAGTTTTCCAGCCTCGAATTGGTGAGCGAGCACCAAGCCCCAGCCGGCGACCAGACCGACAAAGAAACTATGGACTTGAACGTCGTGTATTCGAGGAGCTGACGAGGACCCCATGCAACGCGACTTCGCACTTCGCAAACGCCTGATCATCGCGGGACTCGCCGCGCTCGTCGTTGTCGACTTTGGCCTCGCGGCTTACAGTTGGCGCCTGTCTGCCGCCCCGCGCACGCCTCGCCAGCTATTGGTCAGGGAAAAGGCCCAGCTGAATCTCTTGCATGCTGACGTTCACCGCGCCGAGGCCATCCGTGACAAAATGCCCTCCATACAGCTCGATTGCGAAAAGTTTGAGCACTCCCTGCGCACTGCCAATAGCGGTTATTCCGACATCACCGCCGAGGTTTACGGCGTTGCCGGCAAAGCTGCCCTGCGCATTGACGATCTCACCTTCAAGCAAAAGCCCATTCCCAACCGCAATCTCGATGTCGTCGACATGGAAGCCACCGTCACCGGCGAATATTCCAGCGTCGTCCGCTTTATTAATGGCCTCCAGCGCTCCGAAAATATTTACGAAATCGACGGTCTCTCGCTCACCGAAGATTCCCAGAATCACGCGGCCAACGGCCCGGTGCGCGTCACCGTGCACATGAAAACCTATTTCCGGTCGGCATGATGAAACAGAAAAAACAACTCATCGCCTTTGCCGTTCTCGTCGCCGTTGCCGCCATCGTGTGGTTCGGCCAGCGCGGCGGACCCGTCGTAGGCAGCAACCGTCCGGGCTTCATCGCGGAAAATTATCAACCGCTGCCCGTCGATAATCCTGCGCTCCACTGGAGCGAATGGGACAAAGCCCGCCACACCGAGTACCAGAGCAACGGCCGCAATCCCTTTAGTGCCCAAGCCGCGCCCCCGGTCGCGCCAGGCTCGCTTACGCAGACCGCACAGAATAATAACGGCGCCGGACGGTTCCACCCCCAGGGTCCGATGCCCGCACCTCCCCCCCAGCCTCCCGTCTGGCCCGGCAACGTTAGCTTCTTCGGCTACGGCACCGTCCCCAACGGCACCGCGCGCCTCGCCTTCGTCAGCATCGATGGCGAAGTACAGGTTCTCGGCCAGGGCGACACGCTCCTCGGCCGCTACAAAATTGTCCAGATCAACAACGGCAACCTCGAATTTCAGGACATCTCCACCGGCCTGAGCAGCACCAAAGCCCTCGATGCCGACAAGGCCGGAGCCCCGCCCGCATGATCCCCGCGCCGAACGTCGCCGCTTATATCGCCGGCCGCAAACCGCAGCGCGGCTATGCCCTCCTCCTGGTGATGTTCTTCGCCGCACTGCTGGCGACGTCCGCGTTGACCGTCGTGCCCAACATTCTCACCGAGGGCCGTCGCCAAAACGAAATCGAAATGATCTGGCGCGGCAAGCAATACATCCGCGGCATAAAACTCTACAACCGCAAGCTGGGTAAATACCCCACCAGCCTCGACGATCTGACCCTGCCCAAGACCGGAGCCATCCGCTTCATGCGGGCCGCATACAAAGATCCCATGAACCGCGAAGACGGCTCTTGGCGCCTCATCTACATCGGTCCCGCGGGCCAGCTTATCGGCAGCCTCAAGCCGCCCGACCCCACGGCCCCCGGCGCGGCTGGCCTCGGCGTCGCCGCGTCCGCGGTGGCCGCCAACAGCACCGGCGGCGTCCTCTCCGGCGGCTCGGGCTTTAATCCCGGCGGCGCTTCAACAGCTAACGCCTCCTCGAGTTCCTCGGGCTTCGGCTCCTCCAGTTCCTTCAACAAAGCTTTCGGCTCGTCAACGTCGTCCACCACCGCTGCCACCGGACTCCCCGGCGCCATCGACCCCATGCTCGATCCTGTCCCGCCTTCCGGCGATGCCCCCACCATTGTCGGCGGCAACATCGCTGGCGTCGGCAGCAAAATCAACCGGCACTCCATCCTGGTCTACCAAAAAGCTAAAAATTATCTGCTCTTTGAATTTGTCTACAATGCCGCGCAGGAAGCCGCCAACGCCATCCAGCAGCTCAATGCCCCCGGCTCCGGCGCTTTAGGCACTCCTATCGGTGGCCCTGCCACCAACGCCACACCGCTGCCCGGGCAGCCCTCCCCCGGCCAGCCGCCGCCGACCACGCCCGCGCAGCCTCCGCCCCAGCAGCAATAGCCGCGTCCAGATTTATTTTTTTTTGGAAATCTTTCTGACGTTCAGAATTGCTTCTACGGCTACGGCGTGATCGTCACATTTGCGGCGGGACGCTCGATCCCTCCGCCGTTGCACCCGCGTCCGTCCCGGCTCCCGCCTTGCCCGGCACACTCGTTCCCGGTCCCGATCCCGCACCCGCGCTCTTGCCGCCGGCCGCGCTCTTGCTACTTTGATACGTCCGCTGCACCCGCCGCACATACGAAAGCGTCTCCGCAAACGGGGGCACCCGCCCATATTGCTGCACCCGCTCCGGCCCCGCATTGTACGCCGCCAGCGCCAGCGACAAATCATCCTGGTACCGCTGCAGCAAATTCCCCAAATATCGCGTCCCCGCGTCAATATTTTCCTGCGGGTCAAAAACATTGCGCACACCCAGCTTCGCCGCCGTCTCCGGCATCAATTGCATCAGCCCGCGCGCATTCTTTCGCGATACCGCCTTCGCATTAAAATTCGACTCCGCGGCAATCACGCTGCTGATCAAATCCGCATCTACCTTGTACCGCGCCGCGGAATTCTCCACCAAATCCCGGTAATTGCCCTTCTCCGCCGCAACCACCGGGGCCGACCGCGGCGCAAACACATCCTCCGGTTCAATCCGCTCCACTTCGTCCGCGGCAATCTCCACAAATCCGCCGGTCATCTGCAACCGGTACTTATCTCCCACCAGCTGATACCCCGTCACATTCAACCGCGCGCCATTCTTCAACACAATATTGTCCCCAAATGCGCCGGCCCCGCCCAAGCTGAAGCTAAGCCCGATGCCCAACGCTATCGGAAGGGAAGCACGCCTCACGCGCACGCCGCCTCCTTGCGCAACGCGAACAGCTCAATCGCCGCCGCCACCCCCGCCTCATCGTTCGAGGCCGTCTCATGCCACCCAAACCGCTTCAGCGCCGCAACGCCGTTGCTCATCACTACCGGAATCCCCGCGTACCTCAGCATCTCCAGATCGTTGTGATTGTCCCCAATCGCCAGCACCTCGCTGGGCGCGATCCCCTGCCGCGCCGCCCACTCCGCCAGCGCCAAACCCTTCGTTGAAATCGGATTCAGCACATCGATCATCGCAAAATCCTTACTCTCGTACACCGTCATCGCTAGCGTATACTCCGCCGCGAACGGCGCATCCCGCAGCAACTGCTCCACTCGCTGCATCTCCCGCACCGGCCCCGAAAACATCACCTGAATCGGATCCTCGGTCAAACACGATTCCAGCGGCTGCGCCAACCCGATAAACTCCCGGTTCCGCGCATAATACCCGTAGCGCAAGGTATCCGCAGGATCCAGAACTTCCAGCATCACCTGTCTTTCGCTGCGTCGGTCGAATATCAACGCCGCCCCGTCGCGCCACGCTTCGCTAAGCAGCAACACTCGCCGCGCGATCTCTGCCGGCAACAAATATCGCAAATGCGTCGTCCCATCGTTCGTTCGAACCAGCGCCCCATTGTTCACAATCATGGTTACCGGCGCGTCCAGCATCCTCGCCACCGGCATCGCAAACTCATACCGCCGCCCCGTCACCAGCGCCACTTCAATCCCGCGCCGCGCCGCCTCGGCAATCGCCGCTCGGTTCGCCTCCGGCATATTCCACCGGCTATCCAGCAGCGTCCCGTCGATATCTAGCGCAATCAGCCGCACTCCCATATCTCTATACTTTACCCGATTACTCCGATGCTGCGGCTT
>PMOV01000221.1:37083-45621 GCA_003161195.1 Acidobacteriota bacterium
CTGCTTCCCTCCGAAATTTCCATGCTAAACTTTCCCGTCCCATGCCCACCGATCGCCTCTACTACAACGACTCCTACCTTCGCGACTTCACCGCTCAAGTCCTCTCCTGCGACCCCATTCCCCCAGACGTCGCCGCCGGCCGCACCCAACAAGCCTGGGCCGTCGTCCTCGATCGCACCGCCCACTACCCCACCTCCGGCGGCCAACCGCACGACCGCGGCAAACTAAACGAAGCCAACATTCTCGATGTCCGCGACGACGAGCCATCGCGCGAAATCCTCCACATCGTCGACCGCAAACTCCCCTGCGGCGAAGTCACCGGCTGCGTGGACTGGCCCCGCCGCTTCGACCACATGCAGCAACACACCGGCCAGCATCTCCTCTCCGCCATGTTCCAGGAGCGCTTCGGCCTCGCCACCATCTCCTTCCACCTCGGCGAAACCTTCTGCACCATCGATCTGCAAGGCCCCGAACCCAGCGACGCCATCCTCGAAGGCGCCGAACGCGCCACCAACCACATCATCTTTGAAGACCGTCCTATCCTCATCCGCTACGCCACTCCCGAACAGCTCGCCACCATGGGAGTCCGCAAGCAAGTTTCTCGCCAAGGTATGCTCCGCGTAATCGAAATCACTGGCGCGGATCTTCAACCCTGCGGNNTCTGCGGCGCCCGCGCCGCCTCCGCCGCGCGCAACGACTATCGCCACCTCCGCGACGCCGCACACACTCTAAATTGCAGTCCCGAAGAACTCGAGTCCGCCGCGCAACGCATCCTCTCCGAGCGCGACGCCCACTACGCCGCCGCCCGTGCCCTCGCCGAGCAGCTAGCCAAATCCAACGCCCAACTCACCCTCGAGCAGTTCCCCGAAACCACCGACAAATTCCGCGTAATCGACCAACTCCTCGACTCNNCTCGCCAACCCCAAATCCGGCGACCTCCTCTTCGCCCAACACCCCAACTCCGGCGCCGACATGTCCGCCCTCCTAAAACAAATCTTCTCCGAACTCCCCGGCAAAGGCGGCGGCAACAAAAATCATGCCCGCGGTAAACTAACAAGCCCAGACCAGGCCACCGCCGCCCGCGCCCTCGAACGCGCCAAAACCCTGTTCTAAGATTTTGGTAGCACAAGCTTCAGCCGGTGAGTTTTTGTACGCCCCACCCAGCCCGTTTATCTACGCGAACGACATGTCGTGATGGATTCGCGTCTTAATCGCCATCCCCAAAGATTTCCGCAAGCGCAAGCCGTTACGCCTATTCGATGCTCTCAGTGCCCGCCACCGAGGCCGCCACCTATGCTTTTCGCGTGGCCCCAGTGCACTCCTTCCACCGATCAGCCGGAGCGAATGCCCCATTTCGGCTCCATAATTGTCCCTGTTACGATTTTTCTTCTTGACTTGATTCCCTGATACCTATAGCCTTCCGCAATCATTTAGCGTTTAAGTAAGTACCCTCCCGGACCTAGGAGCCTTAACCAATGTCCCTGCGCCCAGCCCTCGCAGTGTTTTCGCTGCTTTGTGTCTTTGCCTTTTGCGGCACCACCTCGCAAGCCCAAATCCCCATCAAAGCCAGAATCAACTACGTCGTAGCCAGCCAGGACATCGCCTGTCCCGCCGGCGCACCCCCCGCCCCAACCACATCCGCATTTCAAGCCCTAAGCGACCAGCTCGTTGACCTCAAGACCAAGCTGACCGAACTCCAGTCCAATCTGCGCGACCTTCCCGGCGTCACCCCCGAAACGCAGCAGCAAGTCACCGCCTGGCTCGCCGCCATAAACTCCGCCAATCCCGCCACCCCCACCACCATCTGCGCCGCCGCCTCCCACCTCGCAACCGTGATGTCCACGCATTCCACAGGCACCCCGTCACGAGCCATCGTGTCTGACGTCACTGCCGCTCCGGCTTCTCTTCACTCTGTCGCGCCAGAAATCATCCATCCCGGCGGAGGAGTTTCATCTGAAGCTGCAAGGCCAGCTCCCGTCGCCGCCAATGAGCACAACGACCCAAGCACCGCCGTGACTGCAGCACCGGCAATCTCTGGCGCCGCAGACGTGAATATTCGGCTGACCACAATCGCTACTGCTACCGCGGATGCTGCTTCCGGCGCGGCTCCTTCCGTTGCGGCGTGCCCCGCGGAACTTGTAACACAATCGTATGCCGCACCCTCGATTGATGAAATTAACTTGGCAGCCTCTCCGCAAACCATATCCGGAAAGGTTCAAAAGGGCACTAGCGGCACTATTCAGGTCTGCGTTGACAGCAAACTGGTAACTACGAGCAGGGAGGACGTTAAACCCGACGGCTCCTTTTCTTTGGAGCTGGATAGTAAAATCGAGCCCACCCAAATTATTCAACTCCAGATCGTAATTCCCACAGGAACAGGCCAAGATTATGGGCTAGCCAGCGAAAAACTTCCCGCTGATGCTTGTTCCAAGGCCGCTCCTCGCATCGCCGTTGCAGCGCCCATGCTCAACCTCTCCACCGACGCCGCCAACGACACCACTTTTTCGGGAAGTGTGGACGACAAAACCGCTGGCGATCAGGTTCGCGTCTGCGTTAACGACAAGCCTGTAGCCACCCCCGCGCCCATCAAGTCCGGCAAATTCACAAGTGGCAGCTCCTCGTTCCCCTTCAACGCCACGGATCAAGTCACCGCGCAAGTGGTACGCGGAAACGGCGCCGGGTTCGGACCACCCAGCGCCCCGTTCAGCAAATCAGCGAACGCTGGTACCAAGCCGCCTACTTCCATCATCGTCGCCGGCGTCGAGTATTCTGGCTATAGCTCGCAGTCCCAGACCACCGACGGATTTTTCGAGATGTTCTATCAGCCGCCGGCCGTCCACGGTTGGACCGGATGGGCCCGCATTCGCCTTACCAGTGCGCCGCAACCCGCCACCAACGGCGTTGTCAGTGTCATCTCCAATCCGACCGGCCTCACCACTTATAACTATTCCAACGTCGGCCAAGTCCTGGATTTCTTGGTCGGACCTTCTTGGGCGCTTCCCCATACCAAGCACTGGGCGGCCATCGCCGCCTTCGGCGCAACCACTCCGCTCTCCTCGCAGAGCGCCCCCGTTACTTTCGTTGCGCCCGCCCCCGGTACGCTGGAGTGCGCCACTTTGCTCAACCGTTTCTCGCCCAAAAACGGCTATTACCCTGGTCTTACGCCCAACACCTCTGCGACTCCGACCACCTGTATCGCCAACGGCATTACGGACATCGCTTTCTCCGACCAGGATCGCACCAATTTCTATTGGAAGTACGGCGGGGGATTGCGAACTTGGTATCCCATTGGCGGCTGCGGGAGTTCCGACACCAACTGCGTTCCCACGTACGCAGCCGCGGATTTTACGATTGGCCAGGACTCCGCCGTCACCGGCGGCCAGTTGCGTCGTCTCGTCTTCAAGATCGACGGCTTGTTGCCGATAAAAATGGGAAATTCATCTTGGCTCTATCTCTTCGGTTCGGCGTATCTTCGCTTTCGAGCCAACAATAATCTCAACCCCCTCCTACTCGCCTCGCCCTCGTCCCCAATTTCGGTACCCTCTCCCACCGTCGATGTGTTGCCTCTAGTGCAACCCAATCGCGACTATTACCGCCTCGGCGTCGGTCTCAACATCAACCAAATCTGGTGCAAAGCCTTCAACTCCACTTGCCCGAACGCTCCTGCTTCCTCCACCGACGCCACCAAACCCACCATAGCTACCTTGTCTCCCGCCAACCAACAACACGGTTCTGCGTTCACACTCAAGGTCACGGGCACGAATTTCGTATCCGCCTCCAAAATCCTGTGGAAGGGCGCTTCTCTGAACACCACCTATGTCAGCGCCACTGAACTCCACGCCGATATCTCCGTCGACCTAGCGAAAGCTGGCACTGTTCAAGTATCCGTGTCCAACTCCGCCGATTCCACCTCCGCCACAAAGCCTTTCACCATCAAATAGAATTCACCTCTTAAAGGGGAGTGTCTTGCATGCCGGAGCAGCCAGAAGGCCAGAAGCCAAGCAATTGTGTCTCTTGTAAATCGAACGGCGGCCAACCTTTCTCGTGGGACGAAGTGGGCAAGCAAGAAAGAAAGCTGATCACTGAACGCCGAACTGCTAGAGAAGAGAAAAAGTCTGACGAGACTGGGCCGACGAAAAACGAAAAAGAGACTGGAAAGACCCAAGAGGCAAAAGAGGCTGAAAACCTAGTCGGGTTATCGTTCTCAGGGGGTGGAATTCGCAGCGCCACCTTCAACCTGGGCGTGCTCCAGGGACTCGCGGCCAACAAGTTGCTTCGCAAGATCGATTATCTCTCTTCCGTTTCTGGCGGAAGCTACATAAATTCCACCGCCGCTCAATTCTCCCAGCGCCCGCATAATTCCAATAAATATCCTTTCCATGGAATAACCTTTACGAGCACGTACCTAACGCGCTAGCCTACATGAGGTCCGTGGGAAGGGGAGGCAAGAATAGGACACCCCATGTCCGCGTCAACGCGCCGCCCAGACCGCCCCGCAAACCGTCACACAAAAACGCCCCGCACCCTAGTAGCAAGAAAGATAACAAAACGCGTCCGTAACTCTATTAGAATGAACACTTGCAGAAGTCTATCAAAACAAATAACTTTAACCACAATAGAATCAACACTTACGCAAAACCAGGGGGGAGGGGTACCACCTCCAAATCCCCCACAAAATCACCCGAACCCCCTACGTCGCCCCACCAAGCGGCAACTCCACCACCGTGGCCAACCGCTCACCACAACTCACCACCGTCCCAACCGCCGCAGCCTCCTTGCGCAAGTAAGCCATGGCCAAGACCGCAGCAGGGAAGTACGACCGCGCAGCCCGCGTAATATACCCAGCCTCCACCCCGCCATGCATCACCACCGCGCCACCAGCAGGCACCTCCGCGCCTGCCACCCCCACCCCGCCACCCTCCACGTCCGCACCCACCTCAAATCGCAACCCAACACGCCTCCGATTCACCTGCCCACGCGACCGCACCCGCTCCACAATCTCCTGTCCCGTATAGCACCCCTTCGTGTAGCTAATATGGCTGTCCTGCAAACCCGCCTCATGCGGAATCTGCTTCTCCCCAAAGTCATAGCCAAACCACGCCACACCCTGCACCAGCCGCTGCGCACTCAGCGCACCGTACCCGACAGCGCCGCCACCAGCACGCGCAGCCGTATCCGCCAAAATCTTCCACAGCGCCAACAGATCCTTAGGCGCCGCAAGAAACTCGGCACCAACCGCGCTAACCCGCACCACTCGGCAAGCAATCGCACTGCGCCCACGCTCCGCATGACGCACCGCCACATCCATGCAAGTCATATCGCCCAAGACCCCAAAATCTACACTCGTCAACTCGCGCACCGCGTCGCCAACCTTCGGCCCTTCCAGCGCCAGCGTTCCCCAAGCGTCGCTCTCATCCGTCAGCGTCACATCGTCCATAATGATGTACTTCTCCAGCCACCCCACCAGCCGCGCACGAATCATCGCGAACGACACGCAGAACAGTCGATCGGGCAGCGCGAACACCTGCAATTCCGCCAGAATCCGCCCTTGCGGATTCAGCAGCAGGGAAGTGTTTCCGCTCCCAATCGCCAACTCCTTCACATTGTTCGTCAGAATAGCATTCAGATACCGCACGCGATCCGGCCCCGAAAAGCTCAGGTATGCGCGATACGTCTCGTCGATCAGCCCAATGCTCTCGTTCAGGAATCGCTGCTCTTCGCGCACATCGCCGAAGTCATCCGGCAAAGCGCAGCCAAACCACCCACCCATGCGCGCTCCAGCCGCGCGATGCACCTCCGCAAGCGGCGTGTCCAGCAACGACGTCGTATCAGTCAGGGCCATAGCAGTATCGTAAGAAGTCCTCGCAAAGCTCTCGCCAGCCAGTCTACCAAAGTGGCCCGTCCCACACCGTGCGCCAGACCCTCAGGCAACATCTGCTCCGATGCTACAATTAAGTCAGCCCGGTCAAACCATATCTCCCAGCCGAAAAGGCCCGATGAACCATCCAGAAGCCAACCGCGGAAGCCTCACACGATGAGCGAACCCTCGCGCACCGCTGACGCCACCACCGCGCAGCTCCTCCACATCACCATTCCCGTTGGCATGTTGCAGTGCAACTGCACCATCATCGCCGACCCCGTCACCGGCGAAGCCCTGGTCATCGACCCAGGCGACGAAGTCACCCGCATCCTGGACTTGCTCGGCCGCCACAAGCTCACCGTAAAAGCCATCGTCAGCACGCATGCGCACATCGACCACGTCGGCGGCCTCGCCAAGCTCCGCCAGTACACCGGCGCTCCCGTCCTCATGCATCGCGACGATCTCCCGCTCTATCACGGCATGGACGTCCAGGCCGCATATCTCGGTGTCCCCACTCCCGAACTCACCAACGTCGACCAACTCCTGAAAGAGGGTGACACGCTGCACTGGGGCATGTTCCAGGCGTCCGTCGTCCATACCCCAGGCCATACGCCCGGCAGCGTGTGCTTGTATCTTCCGAAAAACTTGTCGCCAAAACCGCTTCCGCCCACCAATCTCTTCTCTGCAGCGGCCGCCAAGCCCAAAGACGACACTCACGTGGTGATACCCAACGGCACGCTGACCGTCCCGCAACTCTTCGCCGGCGATACGCTCTTCGCCGGCAGCATCGGCCGCACCGATCTGTGGGGCGGCTCGCTGGACCAGATCATGGATTCGCTGCGCGGCAAACTGATGGAGTTGCCCGACGACACCCGCGTTTTCCCAGGCCACGGTTTGGCCACCACCATCGAGCAGGAACGCCACACCAATCCGTTTTTACTGGATCGCTAACGCATGAACGCCTTCGACGAGCACCGCGACGAACTGGAGCACCACGAACAGATGTATGGCGCAGAACGCGGCCGCCTGGCCGTAGCGCTGGACCGTATCACCAACGCGCTGGTCCTGGCCGGACAGCATGGCATCTATTGTGTCAGCGCGCGCAATCCCGCCGTCCCGGCCATGGACCTGCGCATGATCAATCAGGAGCTGGTCCACGCCAAGGAGCTAGTCCAGTCGGTCATGGAGGTGATGCGCAACAAGAAGCCAGCATCGTAGAGCGTCAGCCTGCACGTTGCATTTGAGGCACAGAGCCAGTGGACCAATCTTTACCGCGTGCCGCACGGGGAAGATAATTTGCTCAAGCCTGAAACATGCGTACTGGCGTTGGCACCATAAGCACGCCGCGCAGCGCATGCCCGGTTCCTCGAGACACGTGGGGAGGGAACGGGGCTGGAGCCAACCGACGATGCGACGTTCCGATCTGGTGCAACACAAGGACAAAGACAAAGGCGCAATTACCCGCACCTCGCAAATTGTGTTCGGTGAGCGCCAACATTTGCTGCGCGTCCTCGATTCGCTCGAAGGCACCAACCCGCCCATCGCGCGCATGCAGCAAGAGCGCCGCTCCCTGGAAGAACTGATCCACACGCGCACGCGCGAACTAAACCAGATCAACACTGCGTGGGACGAAAAGATCGGCCTGGTCCTGAGCGCCGACGCCAAACCCGAAATGCTGGAGAAGCTGGTCAAGCAAGCTCCCGAAGAGGATTTCTACCTGCTGCGCCTGATCAGCGAGCATCCGCGCGCGAATTCCAAGACGCTGAACAAGCTGGCGAAGCATCCCTACGGCGCGATCCGCGAGAACGTCGCGCGCCACCCCAACGCCGACGCCGGCACCTTAACCTGGCTGAGCAAAGACCGCAGCCAGCCGCTCTGGTATCTCGTGGCCTTCAACCCCAATACCCCCACGCCATTGCAACGCCGCCTGCGCGACCGCCTGAAGAAGCTAGGCGAATCCCAACCCTCGAAGTAATTTTCTGCTTTTCGCAAGCAGTTAAATTCCAGGGCTGTTCAGATTCGATAGTAGAATTCATCGCTGGCGGAGCGATGAACGAACCTTGCGAGAGCGTCGTGCGGCGCGGTTGGACGTTTTTCCTCACAAATATTTGGCTGGTGGCGCTGATTTCCGCGGCGATGGTGGTGCCGTGTTTTTGGCAAGCGCATATTGAAGCCGGGGATTTGGGCAGCCACGTTTATAACGCGTGGCTGGCGCAGTTGATTGGCAAGGGGCAGGCGCCGGGGCTTTATCTCGTGCCGCAGTGGCATAACGTGCTGTTTGATTTTCTGCTGCTGCACGTGGCCAACGTGGCGGGATTTGGCGTGGCGGAGAAGTTTGCGGTGGTGTTGGCGGTGTTAATCTTTTTCTGGGGTGCGCTTGCCTTGATGGGTGTTCTGGCGGGCCGCGCGCCATGGTTCGTTGTGCCGCTGCTGGCCATGCTGACTTATGGCTATTGCTTCCACATGGGTTTCTTCAACTACTACATTTCCATTGGCCTGGCGTGCTGGAGCCTGGCGATTTTCCTCGCGTGGACCAGGCGTGGCAGCGAAGCTGGCGGGGAAGAGCGCAGCGGAGAAGGACACTGGCGCTCTGGCGATCTCCTGGTGGCGCTGGCGATTTTGCCGGTCATTTATTTGGCGCATCCCATTGGGTTTCTGTTTGCGGTTGGCGGGATCGT
>PMOV01000221.1:45656-46457 GCA_003161195.1 Acidobacteriota bacterium
AAAATGGTTGCCGGGATATTGGAGGTTCATGCTGCCGGTTGTCGTGGTCGGAGCGGCTTTTGCGCTGCGCTGGTTTCTGTTGCAGCATGACCAATTTGAGCTGGACTGGACCAAGCCCGGACCGTTTTACACGCTCAACGGCTCGGATCAGATCGTGGTTTATGGCGACCAGTACGNNGTGATTTGCGTTTTGGTGGATGTGGTACTGCGGCGGCGCGGCGGTGGGGCAGCGTTCAAGCCATTCGTGCTGCCGCTGGAGCTTTGGGCGCTGACCTTTGTGGCGCCGATCTTCCTGCCGGAGAATTTGCGAACCGCGCCGGATCAGGCGTGGATGGGTTTGCTAGTCTCACGGCTGACGATGCTAACGGCGATCTTTGGGTTAAGCGTACTGGCGTGTCTGAATCCGCGTAAGTGGCAGCTCGCTGGCTTTGCGCTGCTGGCGGCAGCCTATTTTATTTTTCTGTACAACGACACAGCGTATCTGAACCGGCTCGAGCGTAATGCGGAGGCGGTCGTGTGGCCCCTGCCGTACGGCACGCGCGTCATCGCGAAGCTCGATGCGTTGCCGGACTCCCGCATCGAGTTTGTCGGGCATCTCCTGGACCGCGTGTGTATCGGCCATTGTTTTTCATATATGAATTACGAGGCGCCCACGCGGCAGTTTCGCGTCCGCGCGCGCGAAGGCAGTCCCATCGCGCATAGCACGATTGCCGAGTATGAGGAAATGGGCGACGACGCGTACGTCTATCGCGCGCAGGATTTGCCGCTGATGCAGGTGTTCCAGTGCGACGCCGACGATCC
>PMOV01000061.1 GCA_003161195.1 Acidobacteriota bacterium
CAAAACGGCCGCCCCGTTCGCGTCGATACCGTCGTCATCTCCACGCAGCACAGTGAAAAAGTCACTAACGACACCCTCCGCGAAGCCATCATGGAGCAGGTCATCAAGCCCATCGTCCCGGCAAAAATGCTGGACGCCAAAACCAAATACCACATNNACGGGCCGCAAGATCATCGTCGACACTTATGGCGGCTATTCGCGCCACGGCGGCGGCGCTTTCTCCGGCAAAGATCCCAGCAAGGTGGATCGCAGCGCGTGTTACATGGCGCGCTATATCGCCAAAAACGTAGTAGCCGCCGGCCTCGCCACCAAAGCCGAAGTCCAACTCGCCTACGCCATCGGCGTAGCCGAACCTGTCTCGGTAATGGTGGACACCTTCGGCACCGCCACCATCCCCGAAGAAAAAATCACCACCATCGTGCGCAACACCTTCAAATTGACGCCCAAGGGCATCATCGAAGCCCTCGACCTCCGCCGCCCCATCTATAAGCCTACCGCCGCCTACGGCCATTTCGGCCGCACTGGCCCCGGCTTCACCTGGGAGAAAACCGACCGCGCCGACGCCCTACGCAAAGCCGCAGGCTTGGGAGCCACCGCTAACTCAGACGTCGCGGAAGCCGCCGCACGCTGAACGGACGAAGGTGCAATAAATGCTGCAAGCACTTCATAATAAACAGCTTGCACGCGATGTAAGGAGTGAGTTGACGGAAAGTGTATCAAAATAAAGGACTTCAACTCCTTTATAAGGAACACTTACACCAAAACGGGGTGGGGTGGGTTTGGACTCTGTAGCGACCGCCTTCTGAGGCGGGCGCCTTTGTGCTCGGTGGCAAGAGGTCAAATCTGAGCCGCACGGTTGGACGACGAAAAGGGTTTGGAAGAATCGAAACTTGAGGAGCCGCAGAAATGCCGACCGCAGAACTGAAAAAGGGTGACGTAAAGGATATCGCGCTGGCCGATGCCGGCAAACGCAAGATCGAGTGGGCCGGCAATCAAATGCCTGTCCTGGAATCCATCCGCAAGCGCTTCGTGGAAGAGCAGCCGCTGAAAGGCCTGCGCTGTTCCGCCTGCCTGCACGTCACCAGCGAAACCGCCAACCTGATGATCGCCCTGCGCGATGGCGGCGCGGACGTAGTCCTCTGCGCGTCCAACCCGCTCTCCACGCAGGACGAAGTCGCCGCCTCGCTCAACCGCGACTACAACATCCCCACCTACGCCATCAAGGGCGAGGACAACGAGACCTACTACTCCCACCTGCGCGCCGCGCTTGACCACAAGCCGCAATTCACCATGGACGATGGCGCCGACCTGGTCACCATGCTGCTCACCAAGCGCACCGACCTGGTCGCTGACGTCATCGCCGGCACGGAAGAAACCACCACCGGGGTCATTCGCCTGCGCGCCATGGCCAAAGACGGCACCCTCAAGTACCCAATCATCGCGGTCAACGATGCGATGACCAAACACTTCTTCGACAATCGCTACGGCACCGGACAATCCACCATCGACGGCGTGATTCGCGCCACGAACGTGCTCATCGCCGGCCTCAAGGTTGTGGTCGCCGGCTATGGCTGGTGCGGGCGCGGCGTTGCCATGCGCGCCAAAGGTTTGGGCGCCGACGTCATCGTCACCGAGATCGATCCCGTCAAGGGCATCGAAGCGGTCATGGACGGCTTCCGCGTCATGCCCATGGAAGAAGCCGTCAAAGAAGGCGACATTTACATTACGGTAACAGGTAATAAGAGCGTTATCCGTGAAGAACACTTCGCCAAAATGAAAACCGGCGCCATCGTCTGCAACTCTGGCCACTTCAACGTGGAAATCGATATCCCCGCTCTCGAGAAGCTCGCGAGCGGCAAGCGCGAAGTGCGCCCGCTGGTCGACGAGTACGTTCTGAGCGGCCACCGCAAGGTATACCTGCTCGGCGAAGGGCGCTTAGTGAATCTCGCCACCGCCGAAGGCCATCCCGCTTCCGTCATGGACATGAGCTTCGCCAACCAAGCCCTCAGCGCCGAATACTTGCGCGCCAACTACAAAAACCTGAAGCCGCAAGTCTACGTCGTCCCGGAAAATCTGGACAAGGAAATCGCGCGCCTCAAGCTAGAATCCATGGGCCACAAACTCGACACCTTGACCCCCGAACAAATCCATTACCTGGCCAGCTGGCAAGAAGGCACGTAGTCAGCTTCAGCGAGCGATCAGCAGCCTAAAGCGCCACCAGAGAATCGCGCCGAGGTTTAAGGCGCCAACAATCTATGTGGGATCTGGCGACACATTCTTTGGATGTAGCGAAGCTGCGCGGCGCATCTTACGCGGACGTGCGCGTGATGCATTTGCGCCAGCGCGACCTAACCACCAAGAACGGCCAGGTCGGCACGCTAGCGCAATCGGAGTCCACCGGGCTCGGCATTCGCGTGCTCGCCGGCGGCGCGTGGGGGTTCGCATCCACCGACCGGCTCACGCGCGACGGCGTCGCCGCTTGCGCCGCGCATGCCGTCTCCATCGCCAAAGCTTCCGCGCTCGCCAAACGCCGCGACGTTTCCATGGTTCCGGAAGCCGCGTTCATCGATAGCTGGCAAAGCCCGTTCCAGAAGGATCCCTTCGAGATTCCCCTCGAGTCGCAGCTGGCCCTGCTGCTCGCCGCCGACGCCGAAATGCGCCGCAGCAAAGGCGTCACGCTCACCGAAACGGACATGCAATTTCGCAGCATCGATTCGTGGTTCGCCTCCAGTCTCGGCTCGCGCATTCACCAGCGCAAAATTATTTCCGGATGCGGCATCGTGGCCACGGCGTTTCAGGGCGACGAAATTCAGAAGCGCTCGTATCCCAACAGCTTCGGCGGGCAGCACGTGCTGGCGGGTTACGAACTGATTGAATCGCTCGATCTCCTTAAGCACGCGCCGCGCGTCGGCGAAGAAGCGGCGGCGCTGCACTCCGCCGCGCAATGCCCGCGCCTGACCGGCACGCTGTTGTTAGGCGGCAGCCAGCTCGGCCTGCAGATTCACGAATCCGTCGGCCATCCCATCGAACTCGATCGCGTACTCGGCGAGGAGGCGAATTTCGCGGGCACCAGTTTCCTCACGCTGGAAAAATTGCACAAGCTGCGCTACGGCTCGGACATCGTCAACGTGGTGGCCGACGCGCGCATCGCGCACGGTCCCGGCCTCGGCAGCTTCGCCTACGATGACGAAGGCGTCCCCGCGCAGTGTACCGACATCATCAAGGACGGCATCTTCCGCGGCTATTTGTCGAATCGCGAGACCGCCAAGCTCATCGGCCTGGAGCGTTCCTCCGGCACCATGCGCACGGAAAGCTGGAACCGCTTGCCCATCATTCGCATGACCAACATCAGCCTGAAACCGGGCGAGTGGGCGTACGACGACTTAATCTCCGACACCGACGACGGCATCTTGATGGATACCAACAAATCCTGGTCCATCGACGACCGGCGCTATCAATTCCAGTTTTCCACGGAGATTGGCTGGGAGATCAAGGGCGGCAAAAAAGTACGCATGCTCAAAAATCCCAGCTATGGCGGGATTACCACGGAGTTCTGGAATTCCTGCGATGCGATTTGTTCGGCCAAGGATTGGGCGCTGTGGGGCACGCCGAATTGCGGCAAGGGCCAGCCGATGCAGACGATGGGCACGGGGCACGGCGCGTCGCCCGCGCGCTTTCGCAACGTGCAGATCGGGACGGCGTTCTCCGGCCAATGAGCGCGAAAGCCCCAACCAATTTGAAAACAAAAACGCACGAATCTCGCGCGCTCTCCGGCGAGCGCCGTCTGCGCGGCATCATCGATGATGTACTGCGCATCGCCAAAGCCGCGGGCGCGGAAGAAGCCGAGGTGCACGTCGACGAAGTCCTCGACGACCTGACGCGCTTCGCCAACAACGCCATCCATCAGAATGTCTCGGAGCACGGCATCACCGTCTCAGTGCGCACCGTCGCCGAAGGCCGCACCTCGCGCGTCACCACCAATCGCCTCGACGAAAATTCCCTGCGCGCCGCTGTCGACGCGGCACTCTCGCTGGCCGCCAGCCAACCGAAACTCGCGCACCTGCTGCCGTTGCCGCAACGCCAGAAATATCGCGCGGTGCGGCGTTTCGCGAAAACCACCGCGGCGGTCACGCCACAGGAACGCGCCCGCGCCGTTCGCCGCGCCTGTGACCTCGCCGTAAAACGCGGACAGGTCGCCGCCGGCATCTTCTCCACCGGCCAATCGCTCTCGGCCATGGGCAACTCTCGCGGACTCTTTGCCGCCTATCGCGAGACGCACGCGGAATTTTCCATCACCATGCAGGAGGCGGCGGCCGCCAGTTGGGCCAAAGCCAACGCTGGCGACGTGCGGCAATTCGATCCGCAACAACTCGCCGCGCGCGCCAGCGACAAAGTGCACCTCGCCGTGGACGCTCGCGAACTCCCGACAGGGAAGTACACGGTAATTCTCGAGCCCTCCGCCGCGCTCGATCTTGTCGGTTTCCTCTTCTATGATTTTGCCGCGACCGCGCTGGCCGACAAGCGCTCCTGCCTGAACGGCCGCATGGGCAAACCGCTCTTCGGCAAAAATATCACTATCGCCGACGATGCCTATCACCCGCTGCAACTCGGCGCGCCCTATGATGGCGAAGGCATGCCGCGGGAAAAAGTTTTGCTCGTCGATCACGGGGTGCCGAAAAATCTGGTGTACTCGCGCCTCGCTGCCAAGCTCGCGCGCAAGACTCCCACCGGCCACGGCTTCATGCTCCCGAACGAATACGGCGAAGCCCCCATGAATTTGGTTTTCAGCGGCGGCGATAGCAGCCTGGAAAAAATGATCGCCCGCACCGATCGCGGCCTGCTGGTGACGCGCATCTGGTACATTCGCGAGGTCGACCCCTATGAAAAAATTATGACCGGCATGACGCGCGACGGCCTGTTTCTGGTGGAGAAGGGCAGAGTGAGGGGCGCGGTGCGCAACTTCCGCTTCAACCAGTCGCTCCTCGAAGCGCTGCGCAACGTTGAAGAACTCGGGCCCGCGGTCCGCGCCACCGGCGAAGAAGCCTTCGAGATGGTTGTCCCAGCGATGAAAATCCGCGATTTCCACTTCACTGAAGTCACCAAGTTCTAAGATCGACAAAAGACTTGGATTCAGGAGCTGATTACCGACATTTTCAATATTGCCGGCCGCTTCAACGTGGCCAGCGTCGTCCAACGATCCGTGCCAGTTCCAATGCGGATCCGCTGCTTGCGGTGTTTGGAGTGCGGGAGCCACGCTCCCGCTTTTGCGACGTCGAGTGTGGCTAAGACCGTAGAAGCGGCAGCTGGGCTGCCGCACTGCGTGGCTCTATTGGGAGCGTCTGTTTATGGGCCCGCGGAGCGCATTCTCCGCAGCTTCCCGTTTTACGAACTTGGCTCTTGAGTTGCCGCGGATGAGCCGGTTGAGCTTGCGTGGTGGCTTCAGTACGTCACACAAAAACCAATGCGCCGAATTGAAATGTTGCGTTGTACTTGGAAGCGTTCGTGCCTCTATAACCGGGTATGACCCGTCATCCCAATTGGGGACACCCGGATCATGACGCGTGTGGCACCGGCTTCATCGCGCGGATGGGTGCTGCCCCGGCGCACGACATCGTCCAACACGCGCTGACGGCGCTCGAGCGCTTGACGCATCGCGGCGGCGTGGACGCGGACGGCGCCAGCGGCGATGGCGCGGGGCTGCTCACTTCGCTGCCGCAGCAATTCTTTCGCGATCGCGCGCTCGAGCAGGGCGTGGAACTGCCTGAAGTTTTCGGCGTGGGCTTGGCATTTCTCTACGCGCCATTTTCGTTGCAGGCGCGGTCCGCGATTCACGCCGCCGCGGAGTCGCAGGAGCTGGACATTCTGGCGTGGCGCCGCGTGCCCGTTGATCCGCGTGTGCTCGGAAGCCGTGCGCGGGAAAGCATGCCGGAAATCTGGCAATTTTTCGTGGAAGCGGCGAAGCCCGGTGCGGATTTTGAGCGACAGTTGGCGTTGCTGCGCAAGCGCGCCGAATCGATTTTGCCGCCACGCTGCTATATCTGTTCGCTCTCGTCGCAATCGGTGGTGTACAAAGGGCTACTCACGCCGGAGCAGTTTCCGCAATTTTACGAAGATTTGAGCGATGCGAATTTCACGGCCACCTTCGCGGTGTTTCATCAGCGCTATTCGACGAACACGCAGCCTTCGTGGGATTTGGCGCAACCCTTCCGCTACGTGGCGCACAACGGCGAAATCAACACCATTCTGAGCAACCGGCGATGGACGCGCGCGCGCGAAAATGAGTTGCGCGCGCGGCTCGGCGTGGATGCGTGGTTTCAGGCGCTGGAAACGGGCGTTAGCGATTCCGCCAGCTTTGACAATGCGTTTGAGCTGAAGTTGCTGGAAGGCGCAACGCCGGCCGCGGCGATGCTGGCGCTGGTGCCGCCGGCGTTTGAGAAGGATCCACATCTTTCACGCGATGTGAAAGCGGCGCTGCGCGCGCGTTCGCGGGAAAGCGAGCCATGGGACGGCCCCGCGGCGCTGGTTTTTTACGGCGGCGGATATGTCGGCGCGAAGCTGGACCGCAATGGACTGCGCCCGCTGCGCTACACCGTGACGCACGATGGGTTGATTGTGGCCGGGTCGGAAACCGGGTTGATCGATTTTGACGAATCGCAAATTGCCGAGCGGCAGAAGCTCGGCCCCGGCGAGATGATTCTGGCCAATCCGCAAGAGGGCGTGTTTCTGCGCTGGCGGGAAATTCTGAAGCGCGTGGCGGCAAAGTACGTGGAATTGACGGCGGCTGCTCCGCTGCGCAAAGCCATTCCCGCGGCGGTGCCGTGTCCCGCGAGCGAAGCATCCACTGCGCCCGCCATCGAGAACGCGAAGCGCGTCGCTGGAGCTTGTGGCTGGACCGACGACCAATACAAAATTTTGTTCTCCGCATTGACGCACGGCAAAGAAGCCGACTGGAGCATGGGCGATGACGCGCCTCCGGCATTTCTCTCGGTTTTGCCGCGCACGTTGTGGGATTACTGCAAGCAACGTTTTGCGCAAGTGACCAACCCGCCGATCGATCCGCTGCGCGAATCGCACGTCATGTCGTTGGACGTGCACTTGCGCGATGGCGTGGTCTTGCCGGGGCCGGTGATTGCCGCTTCCGAGCTCGCTGCGCTGGTGACCGATTTTGCGGCCAGTGGTGCGGGGCCGGTGGTTTCCGTGGATTTGACCTTCCCTGCCCAAACGGGAGTTCCGGGTGCGCGCCGCGCGGTTACTCAGCTCTTAACTACCCCTCTGAGTAGCGGTGCGCGTCCGGGGCTCCTCCTCCTTTCCGATCGCGCGGTGAGCGCGGAGCGTGCGCCAATGCCTGCGTTGCTGGCGACAGCCGCGGTGTGGAAAAACATGGTGCGGCGTGGCTGGTGGGATGTGCCGCTGATTGTCGAGTCGGCGCAAGTTTTCGATACGCATCACGTGGCGCTGCTGGTGGCCAGTGGGGCCAGCGCGGTGGTGCCGAGCTTGGCGATGCAATTCGCCAGCGCGCCGGAAGTGCTGGCCACCGATCCTGAAGCGCCGGAAGCGGTGCGTACGGCGATCAATGCCGGGTTGCGCAAGGTGCTGGCGCGCATGGGCGTTTCCACGCTGGCGAGCTATCGCAACAGCCACCTTTTTGAGATTGTCGGGCTCAAGCAGGAGTTGTGCGACGAGTTTCTCGAGGATGCGGCGGATTTTCCTGGACAGAAATCGCTCGACGACTTGCTCGCCGATTACCTGCGCATGCATCAGACGGCGTTTTCCGAAACGGCGGACGATCTGGCGGATTACGGCCTGTATCGCTTTCGTAAAGGCGCGGAGTTGCATGCCAACGGGCCGGAGGTTTTGCGGCGGCTACACTCGTTCGTGAAGGCTCCCGACAAGCAAAAGTATTCCGCGTTTGAAGAGTTGGCGGACAGCCAAGGGCCGGTATTCTTGCGCGATTTGCTGGAGACGCTGCCGGATACGCCGGCGCCGCTCGAAGAGGTGGAATCGGCGGAGTCGATTCTGCGGCGTTTCAGCACGCAGGCGATGTCGCTCGGTTCGCTGGGTGCGGAAGCGCACCGCACGCTGGCGGAGGCGATGAATTCCATCGGCGCGCGCAGCAACACCGGGGAGGGCGGGGAAGACCCGGAGATTTATCATCACCAGCCGCACGCCGCGAACAAGATTAAGCAGGTGGCTTCCGGACGGTTTGGCGTGACCGCGGACTATCTTGTTCATGCCGAGGAACTCGAAATCAAGATGGCGCAAGGCTCGAAGCCGGGAGAAGGCGGGCAGCTTCCAGCGAAAAAAGTGACCGCGTTCATTGCGCGCATTCGGCATGCCACGCCTGGGACGCCGCTGATTTCGCCGCCGCCGCACCATGATATTTACAGCATCGAGGATTTGGCGCAGCTGATTCACGATTTGCGCGCGGTGAATCCGCGAGCGCGCATTGGGGTGAAGCTGGTTTCGGGGTCAGGTGTGGGCATTATCGCGGCGGGCGTGGCCAAAGCCGGCGCCGACGTGATCACCATTGCCGGGCACAATGGCGGCACCGGCTCTTCGCCGCTTACCTCGATCAAAAATACCGGATTGCCGTGGGAAATTGGTTTGCGCGAAACGCATGACACGCTGGTGCGCGCGGG
>PMOV01000016.1 GCA_003161195.1 Acidobacteriota bacterium
CGGGGACATGAACCTGCCCACCTGCGACGAGTTGTAGCGGTCGCCGAAATTGTCCAGACCGGATTCCGCGTCGCTGTCTTTACCGGTATAACGTTATCTGCCACGAGTTTCGAGCAAGACTTCTCGTATCCCTAGTGCCCTCGCGGAGTTAGACCACGCGCTGCCCTGATGTGGTGCGGGATTTTTTCTCGTGAACCCCAGACGCGAGTTTTCGGCTACACCCTCGAAAGCAGCTAAAGGAAAAAACGCACAAGGATCGCTGCATGACCCGTTGAACACGTGTTCTTGGGCTGCTTCCATTGACGGGTATTGTAACGCGGGAGCTACTCTTTTTCTGCTTCTTCCTCGGCAGTGAGAGCGTCGAGCAACGCGGCGTGCTCCTCCGGGATTTTTTCTTTAGCCGCTGCTTCGGTTTTGTGGAGATGAGCGGGATGCGTCGCCGAATGGATTTGTTTCAGCAGACGGATCGAGACCTGCGTGTAGATTTGCGTGGTGGAGAGATCGGCGTGCCCGAGCATCTGCTGGATGAAACGGATGTCGGCGCCGCCTTCCAGCATCAACGTTGCCATGGTGTGACGGAACAGGTGGCACGCTCCAGTCTTGCCGAGCTGCGCAGCGAGGATGTGCGTGCGCACCGCATCGCTCAGGTGGTCCCGGCTGAACGGCTCGCCTAGCGCCGTCAGGAACACCGTGCCGTCATCGGGTTCCGCCACCAGCTTGGGCCGGGATTCTTCGAGATATTTCTGCGTCCACGCGAGCGCACGATCTCCGATCGGGATCACGCGGTCTTTCTTCCCCTTGCCCTGGCGGATGAGGATCGTGCCGCGCTCGGTGTCGAGATCGTAGAGTTTCAGGTTGATGAGTTCGAGCCGCCGCATTCCCGTCGAGTAGAGCGTTTCTAAAATGGCGCGGTCCCGCAGTCCGATGGGATCGGCAACGTTCGGTTGCATCATCACCTGTTCGACTTCCGAGATGGTCAGTACGTGCTTGGGCAGGCGATAGCCGAGGCGCGGCAGTTCGATCTCGCTGGCCGGATTATGCAGGATGAGATTTTGCCGCGTCATCCATTTGAACCACACGCGCAACGGCACCA
The DNA here is from genome assembly GCA_003161195.1 of Acidobacteriota bacterium. Lineage (GTDB taxonomy): Bacteria > Acidobacteriota > Terriglobia > Acidiferrales > UBA7541 > Acidiferrum. The sequence continues at coordinate 1,094 of PMOV01000016.1, forward strand.
GGCGCGTGTGCTGGCTGCGGAAGCTGAGCGGCTCGCCGTTTTTCTTGCGGTAGTGGAACAGATATCGCTGATACCGTTCCAGCACCGGGCGCGTGATCTCCGTGGGCTCGGAGAGGCCCCGCTCCGTGCACCAGTCGAGGAAAAAGCCGATGTGCACTTTGCGATTTTTTACCGTGTGTTCGGAGTAGTCCCTCACTCGGAGCGCGTTCAAGTGTTCGTACATGAGCGCGGCCAGCGGCGTTGCGGGCGGCGCGTCCGGTTTGCGCTTCTTGGTGATGCGCGCCATCACTGCACCTTCGCGGCTATGCCTGCGACGCGATTTTCTCGCGTGTCCCGAGTCGTGCGTTTTTCGGGATTTCGCTGAAAATCGCCATTACGCCGCACCAGTGCTGGTGATTCCTCACCCCGCCTACCCCCCGCCATCCCCCCGACTTGGGGCCGACTTGCCCCCGACTTCTCGTCTTCTACCCCCGCCTTCTTTTCGTCGCAGGCGCAGGTTTCGAGTTTCTTCACATCGATCAAGCCGGGGAAGAACGGTTTGCGGTTGTCCTCTTTGCTTTCGAACTGAAGCTCGTAGACGAAGCTCTGGCCGCGCCCGCCGTGATGCACCAGCAGATATTCGAGTTCTTCGAGACGCCGCAGATGCGTCTTGAGCTGCGTGTCGCCCCACTGCGCGAAGGCGCGAACGTCGCGGCGGCTAAAACGAAAGTCACTCCGTTCCATCTTCTGCCGCTCGCATTCACCGCGCACCATCTCCTCGATGAGCAACAGCAGCCGTCTGGTCTGCGGCGGCAGTTCGTCGAGCGAACGCCCCAGCACTTCTTCGGTGAGCTGGTTGGCGATGCCGATGTCGTCGAGCGTGACTTCGATATACTCGAACGTCTGACCGCGAGAGATGCGCGTCTTCCGTGGCCGCTGGTATTGGTGTAAGAGCGCGACGGCCCGGATGAGCGTCAGATACTTCATGTGGTCGCGCCGCGTGCGCGTCCGGCTGTCCAGGAACGTCAGCTTGCTGGCGTAAGGATTGGCCACGAAGATCGGTTTCAGAAGCCGCTGCGCGTTGCGGTGAACGCGGAGGATCTCTTCGCGCTCGTGCCGCGCCAGCAGTCCTTCGATGGTCTGCGCCTCCCGCTGTTTTTTGTGGATCGCCTGGGTCTGCGCGCGGTCCTCGTCCACCGTGAGAACGAGACAGCGATTCAGCAGCTCTTCGTCGAGATCGATGGCCGTCGTCGTGAGGAAGAGCATCACCGGGCCTTCGACGCGGTACTGGTGCGTGATGAGCCGTCCCGTCGTCGCATCTTTTCCCGTTGAGGCGATGGTCAGCACGCCTTCGCTCTGCAACAGTTTTAGCGCGTACGCGGCCCGCAGTGCGCCCTCTTCTTCCACGATGGCTAGCACTTTGTGTTTTAGATCGGTCTCGCCCATGTAGAAGAGAGATTGCCCGGTCATCGCCGAGTACTGCACGCGCTGCTCTTCGGGCAGGAACGCCAGCACCGCTTCCATCAGCGCGCTTTTCCCTGCGGCGGAACTCGATTGCACCAGTATCGCCAGCGGCGCTTCGAGCAACCGCGAGATCACCGCCAGATAGCTGACCAACTTATTTGTTTCCTCGCCCACCACACCGCACTGCTCGAAGTCGGCCAGGATGCGATTGCCGAGATGGGGATCGCGCAGCAGGTCCAGCGCGGCCGTTTTTTCTTCTTCGCTGAGCGCCACCTCTTCCGGTTTCGCTTCGAGCGCCCGCTTGATCTGCTCGCCCTGCAGCTCTTCGAGTTTCAGCAGCACGTGCCCGAGATCGCGCTGCACTACCTCTTCCTTCACGCCGAGTTGTTCCGCCGCCTGCTTGGTGAACACCGTACGGTGCCGCGCCGAATACAGATCGAACATGTCCACGTGGAAGCCGCTCTCGCCGCGCAGATTCGTGCTCGATACCCGCACGTTCACTCTCAGCAGTTCGTGACTCGTGTTCTTCCCGAGGCCGCGGATTCTGTACAGGCGGTCTCCCTGCGTGATGAAAATATCTTCGCCTTTGATTTCCGTGGGCACGTCGATGGTCGGTGCAACGGCGGATGGCAGCGGCGCGGACGGCGAGGCCTCCGCAACCTCAGCGGCTAAAGGAAGTTCGTTCTCTTCTCTCACTGTGGCTTCGATTGGTTCGGTGATTTTTTCTTTAGCCGCTGGTTCGGTTTTTTCTTCGATGGCTGGTTTCTCCTCGATGACTGGCTCACTCACCGGGACCGTTGGCCGCTGGCCCTTGCCGAGCCACGCCGCCTTGTTGAGCAACACGCCCAGGGCCTTCGCGGCGGGCTGCACCTTGAGCGCGTATTCGTTCGCGTCCATGTTCTTCGGGAACTGCACGCGGTAACACTCGATGCCCATTGCCAAGAGTTCTTCGGCAAGCTCCTGCGCCGCTCGCTCGCCGGCGTCGTCGCGGTCGTAGGCGATGTAGATTTTTTTCGTACCGTATTTCTTGAGCGCGGCTCGGTGCTCGTCGGTGAAGCCGTTGATCCCGTAACTCGCGGTTACGTGCCGGAAGCCCGCGCACCAGAACGTCAGCGCGTCGATCAGCGCCTCACAGAGGATGATTTCTTTCGAGACAGCAAGCGCGTCTTCGTTCCACACGCCGCGATGCGGTCCTGGTAGGTAAAGATGGAGCGGTGTTCCTTCGCGGAGTCCTGGCGTGATCTTGCGCCCGTACATCTGCACCACCTGGCCGCTTGCATCGAAGATCGGGATCACCACCGAGCCGTTGAAGTGTTCGTGTCCGCTCTCGCGGTAGATGCCGAGCTTCTGCAACCGGCCTCGCAACTCCGCGCCTGCCACACGGTTCTTTTCCGGGAGACGATAACCCAGCGTGCGGTTGGCGAAGCCGAGTTGAAAGCGGTCGATGATCTCCGAAGATTTCAGCCCACGTGCTTCGAGGTATTTCAGCGCCTCCGGCGTCGTCTTGAGCGTTTCGTTGTAGTAGCTCACCACCTGCAACAGCAGCGCGCGGTCGTTCGCATCACGGCTCACCGGCGGGGGCAGTTTTGGCACGGTGGATATTCGCGGTGGCTTCGCACTCGGATGCGCAGCTAAAGGAAGATGATCTTCTCTCAGCAGCTCGACGGCGTGACGGAAGCTCACGCCCTCCGCGCGCATCACCCAGTCGATGGAAGTTCCTCCCGCGCGGCACGCTCCGAGACAGTTCCAGAGATTTTTTCTTGGACTGATGACCAACGATGGATTGTGGTCGTCGTGGAAGGGGCAGAGGCCGATGAGGTCCGCGCCGTGCCGTTTCAGTTTCACGCCGCGCGCCTCGGCCAGGCGTTCGAGGGAGACTTCGCGCTTGAGCCGCTCGATCTCCTCCTCCGGGATTCGCGCCATCGGTTCGCCTCCTTCCGGCTGTTTTTCTAAAACCCTGTCAAGCACGAAGTGCAGGTTTTTGATTTCTTTAAGCTGTGCGCGATGGTATACATATTATGTATGTCTGTCAACGAGGTTCCGCAAGTGGCTCTTAAAATCGCCTTCGACATGCCACGGAAAAAGTCTGAACCTTCCCCTTTTGGTCAGCGCCTCGAAGCTCTCAGGAAAACGCGCGGCCTCACTCAGCTACAGGTCGCTAAGGCTCTCGGAACCACACAGCGAACCGTTTCCTACTACGAGAACCAGGGCGGCTCCCCGCCCGCTCATGTGGTCATCACCATCGCCAAGCTGCTACACGTCTCCGCCGATGAACTGCTCGGCATCAAGCCCTCGAAAATCGAGCATAAGAAGGAAGACCCGGAGCGGCGGCGGCTGTGGAAGAGATTTCAGCGCATGGCTTCTCTGCCGGAACGCGATCAACGCGCCGTCATTCGCCTGATTACTTCGCTGGTGACCTCGAAGGGACCGCGTGCCGCTGCCTGAACTTCGTGGATTGCGTGCGGAGTCTTTCCCGAGGAGATGTTTTTTTCTTTAGCTGCTGTGGTTTGTTTTCAACAAGTTCCCGTATAGGAACCGCGCGGCGCTCTACAGCGCCGCAGATTTTCTAAGTCACTGATTTCTAGATGGTTCCTATACAGCAACCAAGGTTGCTGTGCAGTACCCTTTCAGGGGCAACGTGTCATAAGCCATCCCCATGCCGAAGGCATGGCTCTTCGGGCGCTCCACGGCGCTGCCCGTTAACCGGCACCACCAGGGGCTAATCGCCCACTCCCGGCTAACCTGGCGGCGGTCGGCGGACGAGGAGCCACTGTGCCCGGCCCTTAGGCCGTGTAGTACACTCGGTCCGTCCCATGTTTTGCCCCCAGTGCAGAGCCGAGTACCGCCCCGGTTTCACACGCTGCTCCGACTGCGATGTGGATTTGGTGGAGGCGCTTTCTCCATCCGATAACAGTGCCAAGAATGAGCTGACAGACGGTAGCTTGGGGACCGTCAAGAGAGTGTGGTCTGGCAAGGACGAAGAAAGGTGCATCACCTTGTGTGATCGGCTCAAGGCGGTCGGGATACCCTTTAAGGTGGATCAACGCCGTCGCCAGTACCTCTTACGCGTTGACGAACATTACGCGATTGGCGTGCCGCCAAAGTTTTTCAACGATGCCAGAGAAGTGATCATCAAAGGGCGTCTCAAACCTCACGGACAGAGCTAGCCATGAATGATTTGCGGAGTTGCCGGACGCGAGGTCACCGGAATGAAGGCTAGCCTTGCGCCGATGGCATAGGCAGTCGCAGTGTAGAAGGGCTGCGTAACAAGGACTTGGTCGAAGCAGCGGTCCTTCATTCGACAGCCCCAACCGAAATAGTGAGTCAGCCAAGACTGACCGGTTCCAGACCAAAGTAGGGAGGATGTGGTTCCGGGTGTGAGGGTTGGAATCGCGACCACTGCGTAGCATAAGAACAACGCGGGAAGAATCCAGACCCACATCATTGCCCAATGCCCGAGACGGCGGCCTAGGAGCCATCCGAAGTAGAGGCCCGTGACTATCTGCACGGGGAAATAGGGTCTGTACGCGAATAGCTGATACCACGCATGTTCGGGATACTGCCAAGGTATCACGCGCAACATCTGCAACAAGGAAGCGGCGAGTGACGCCACGAGAAGCCCGATTCCTGCTGTGCTGATGAGCTGATGCACGAGAAAAATGAGCAACAGCTTCGGCTTGCCCAGAGCCTCGTTTGCTCGATGGGCCTTCACGAAAACCCGACCTTCATCTCTGTCCAGAAGCGTTCTGCAGGCACGCCTGTTGGTTGCCCACCAGAGCGGCACCACCGGCTGCGGCGTTCATTGCCTCAGCATTGCTATTCCCCGATTTATTCATCTCAGGCGGCCTGCCTGGTGTACCTCTCATGAAGGGGACTTTGTACTTTCCCTCTGCGAGTTTGGATTCTGGCTTATCGTTGCCATTGCTGGGTCCGATTTCGGGTCCCATTAGCTCGGCATCAAGACCTACTGTGCAGCCCGCTGCTACCGCAAGTCGTTCCCAGAATGTTGTTGGCGGCTTAAACGTAATTTGCGGTGGCGGAGTCAACGTGCCAGGGTAGGGTGCCGCGCTCATGGTGGGCGTGCCCGGAGGGGCGGCGTTCACTTGGACGGAGTCAGAAGGGCAGTTGCCAAGACACGCATAGCCCGTTGTAAAACCATCTGTACGCCTGTACGAGACGAGCCCCAGACTGCCGTCGTTGCTGAGGGTCACATCAGAATTCTGGACAGGATGGTTCTCAGCGTTGTCCACGAAAACCCCGCCATCGTCCTTTCCCCCTTTGTTCACACAATCTCCGTGAACAATCGTCAAACTACCAGCGTTAGGATTGCCCTCTGCGCCCGCAGTGTAGACGCAGTCGAGGCCATTGGGGTCGGTGGCGTTCAAGGGGTTGTTGACTACGTAGGAATAGGCGTTCCAAGTTTGAGGTCCATCCAGGAAAGCGCCGGCATTGTAAGGGTCCGGGGACATGAACCTGCCCACCTGCGACGAGTTGTAGCGGGCGCCGAAATTGTCCAGACCGGATTCCGCGTCGCGGTCTTT
>PMOV01000293.1 GCA_003161195.1 Acidobacteriota bacterium
CCGACGCGTTCGTAGAGCCGCAGCGTTTGCGGATGCAATTTGTAAAGCTCCGCCACGGCACTGATCATGTACCCAGCCTTGGCGCGTTTCTTAGCTTTCACAGTCATTTTGCATCGTTACTCAAGCTGCCATGCTGTTCGCCGGTTTTGGTAGCACAGACTTTAGTCTGTGAGCTTTTCTTTCACCACACCCGGCCCGCTCAGGTGGTCCAACCTGCCTGCCGAGAAGCTGCACAGACGGAACTCTGTTCTACTAAAATCGAAACCAACCCAACCCAGTTATACGCCGGCCTTAGCAAAAAGATCCTTGCGCGGATCCTCCGGCACCACTTCTTCCAAATCCTTCATCAGGGTGCGCACGCGTTCATCCGTGGGTTGCGGCACCACTACTTGAATCTCCACGTATTGGTCGCCCCGCGCGCCGTTGCGGACGCTGGGCACGCCCTTTTCCTTGAGGCGCAGCGTTTTGCCGCTGTCGGTGCCGGGAGGAATGCGCACCAGCGAACGGCCGTCGATGGTCGGCACCTCAATCTTGGCGCCCAGAGTAGCCTCCGTAACCTTCACGGGAATGCGCGTGTAGAGATCGTCGCCGCGGCGCTCGAAAAATTCGTGTGGCTTCACGATGACATGCAGATACAAGTCGCCCGCTGGCGCACCCATGGTGCCGGCATTGCCTTTGCCCGGCACGCGCACGCGGCCGCCATTGGCGAGGCCCGCGGGAATGCGCACCTCGATGGTCTCCGTCTTGCGCACCCGCCCTTCGCCGCTGCAGGTCTTGCACACAGTGCGAATCTTGCCCGTGCCGCCGCAGCGCGTGCACGGCACGTTGAATTTCATTTTTCCGGCAGTCTGCTGAATGGTGCCCGTGCCGCCGCAGACGGTGCAGGTTTGCGGTTTGCCCTGCGCGCCGGTGCCGTGGCACGTCTCGCACGTTTCCATGCGCGTGATCTGCAGTTTTTTCACCGCGCCGCGCACCGCATCCCAAAAGTCGATCTCGATCTGGTATTCCAGGTCGCCGCCCGCCTGGCGGTCGGGCTCCATGCCGTCCGCGCCGCCCTGGCCACTGCGGAAAAACTGGCTGAAGAGGTCGCGGAAGCTGCCATTGCCCGCGCCGGTTCCTCCGCTGTTCGTCGAGCCTTGATTGCCGCCGAAATCGAAGCCGCCAAAATCGAAATTGATATCCGCGGACTCATCGGGGTTGCCGCCGCTATAGCCGCCACCGCCGGCCGGCGGCATGTTGTCGCTATAGAATCCGTACTGGTCGTAAATCCCGCGCTTCTTGGTGTCCGAAAGAACGTCGTACGCTTCCTGCAACTGCTTGAACTTTTCTTCCGAAGATTTATCTCCCGGATTGAGGTCCGGGTGATACTTGCGCGCCAGTTTGCGAAAGTTCGTGCGAATTTCCTTGGCCGTGGCTTTGCGGCCCACGCCCAGCAGTTCGTAATAATCCTGTTTGGTAGTTGTCGCCATTTTCCAGAAGTCTCAGGAGTTAACAGCAAGCCGAGATGGGGCGTCCCGCCAATGCGGGACTGCGCCCCCAGTAACGTCACTCCTCGGCATCGTGCTTTGCGGCGCTTTTAGTTGGGCCGCTTGTCGTCTACGTCTACGTACTCGGCGTCGATCACGTCCTCGGGCTTCTTGCCGGCTGGTCCGGCTCCTGCGCTGCTGCCTGCGGCGTCACTGCCCGCTCCAGCTCCCGCAGCGCTAGCCTGACCCGCGCTGGCCGCTGCCTCATTCGCCTTGTAGAGTACCTCGGCGATTTTGTGCAGCGACTTCTCGAGGTTCTCGGTGGCCGAGCGCAAGCGCGCCACGCCGCCTTCGGTGATGGCTTTCCTCGCGTCTTCGATCGCGTCCTCGACCGTCTTCAAATCGCCGACTTCGATCTTCTCGCGATTCTCCTTCACCATTTTTTCCGACTGATACAGGATGCCGTCCAGGCGATTGCGCGCCTCGACCTCTTCCATCCTGCGGCGGTCGTCCTCACCGTGGGCTTCGGCGTCCACGCGCATCTTCTCGGCTTCTTCCTTGGACAAGCCGCTGGACGCGGTGATGGTGATCTTCTGCTCTTTGTTGGTGGCCTTGTCCTTGGCGCTGACATTCAAAATGCCGTTGGCGTCAATGTCGAAGGTCACTTCGATTTGCGGCGTACCGCGCGGGGCCGGCGGAATGCCATCCAGCTTGAAGGTGCCGAGCGAGCGATTGTCATTGGCAAACTTGCGTTCGCCCTGGAGCACCTTGATCTCCACGCCCGGCTGATTGTCCGAAGCCGTCGAGTACGTCTCGACTTTGCGCGTGGGAATCGTGGTGTTGCGCGCGATCTGCACGGTCATTACGCCGCCCAGGGTTTCCACGCCCAGCGACAGCGGCGTCACGTCCAGCAGGAGAATGTCTTTCACTTCTCCGGCCAGTACCGCGCCTTGAATGGCGGCGCCCACGGCCACCACTTCGTCAGGGTTTACGCCCTTATGTAGTTCCTTCTCGCCGAAGAAGGTGCGGACAAGTTGCTGCACCTTCGGGATACGCGTCGAGCCGCCCACCATCACGACTTCCTGAATGTCGTTGGGGGACATCTTGGCGTCTTCGAGGGCCTGCTTCACGGGCTTCATGGAGCGCTCCAAAAGATCGCTCATCAGTTGCTCGAGGCGCATGCGCGTCAGTTTCTTCTCGAAGTGGATGGGGCCGGCGGCTCCGGCCGTGAGGAACGGCAGATTGATCTCCGTCTCCATCAATTGCGAAAGCTCGATCTTGGCTTTTTCCGCGGCGTCCTTCAGGCGTTGCAGGGCCATGCGGTCTTTGCTCAGGTCGATGTTGTTCTCTTTCTTGAACTCGTCGATGAGCCAGTCCACGATCTTCTGGTCCACGTCATCGCCGCCAAGGTGGGTGTCGCCGTTGGTGGACTTCACTTCGACGACGCCGGCGCCGACTTCCAGCACGGAAATGTCGAAGGTGCCGCCGCCGAGGTCGTACACGGCGATGGTTTCGTCGCTCTTCTTTTCGAGGCCGTAGGCCAGCGCAGCGGCCGTGGGCTCGTTGATAATGCGCACCACTTCCAGGCCGGCGATCTCGCCCGCCTGCTTGGTGGCCTGGCGCTGCGCATCGTTAAAGTACGCGGGTACGGTGATGACGGCTTTAGTCACTTTTTCGCCGAGAAAATCTTCCGCCGAAGCCTTAAGCTTGCCGAGGATCATCGCGGAGATCTCCGGCGGACTGTAGCTCTTGCCGAAAATCTCGACGCGCGCGTCGTCATGCGGGCCTTTTACGACCTTGTACGGGACGCGGCGAGTCTCTTCGCCGACTTCGTCAAAGCGGCGGCCCATGAAACGCTTGATGGAATACACGGTGTTTTCCGGGTTGGTGACCGCCTGGCGCTTGGCCACCTGGCCAACGAGACGCTCCCCACCCTTGGTGATAGCCACCACGGAGGGCGTGGTGCGCGCGCCTTCCTGGTTCGGGATCACCACCGGTTCGCCGCCTTGCATGACGGCGACGACGGAGTTGGTGGTACCGAGGTCAATTCCGATAATTTTACTCATTGCTGCTCCTCCCAAATTCAACTGGACCTAAATTCAACTAGCTGCTGATGCGGTTTGTCTGGCGTCCACGCCTAAGGGCTAGAAGTTGCGCGGAGGCGAACGCCTGCTGACGCAAGCTCGCAGCAAGTGTACGACTTGAGCGAGTCATTGTCAACTTATCTTACATCGCTGACCAGCTGTCTAGACCTTAACTTAAGCGCTGCGCCGCCAAGCATTGATGGCACCCGACTAAGACTTTTTGATGCATCGGAGGCGATTTTGATGCATGGATCAATTGGAATGAAGGCTCAGGGGGGATAAGGTCAGTCGGCAGAGTCGAATACGGCTTGGGTTTGAAACCTAGTGCTTGCTTGTCCTTCCCCAAAAGTGGCTTAGGGGTGGGGGGGTAGTCCAATGTAACATACTGATTATAAACAGTTTGTTTTAATTGTGTTGTTTTGATTTTGTAAGTGTTCATTCTAATGGAGTTACAAGGCGATTTTTTGTAAGTGTTGATTCTATTAGGGTAAGGTTCACTGTGCGTCGGGCCAAATTATGGTTGGTGCGAGGCCGGAGCGGGCTAAATGGCCCGCCGGCTTCAGTAGTCCTTTGCGCTGCCGCAGACGCTCTCCGTAATCGGTCGTACTACGGGGGGTGGGGAGACGACGTATCATAATTCATGGGGTTGGAAAGACGCAGGGGCGCGAGGCCAACTTCGGCGGAACGGGACGGACGGTTTCGGGTTAGAATTTCTGGGCGATACGTTGAACAGGTGAAAATCCGGGAACGGGCAGTTAGGGGCGCGATGCGCTTACGGGAGGGCTTCGTTATGCGGCGGGTTGGACTGGCGGGGATTCTGATGAGTTTGCTGGCGGTGGGGCATTTGGCGGCAGTTCCTGCGCCGGCTGCCGGGCCCATGCCGCAGGCGATGCAGGGCGTTACCGATATTGATGCGCATCAGGCGGAGGGGCAGAAGTCGGCGCCGATTATTATGGAAGTATTCAGCGACTACCAATGTCCGGCATGCAAATCGCTGTATACCAGCACCGATCGGTTGCTGGTGGATAATTACGTGAATACCGGGAAGGTGTATCTGATTCACCGGGATTATCCGCTGCCGATGCATGCGTATTCGCGGGTGGCGGCGCGGTATGCGCGGGCTGCGGCGCAACTCGGGAAGCTGCAACCGGTGGCGCAGGCGCTATTTCAGAACCAGGAGAAATGGGAAGCCAGCGGAGACGTGGACGGGACGGTGGCGAGCGTGTTGAGCGCGGGTGAGATGGCCAAAGTTCGGGCGCTGGTGAAGGGCGGGACGATGGACCCGTTGATCGATAAAGACTACGCGTTGGGGACGATTTACCACGTGAACCAGACGCCGACGACGATCATACACGCGAAGGATCAGACGTATCCGGTGGTGGGCGTGGTGACATTCGATACGCTGCACGGATTCCTGGACCAGCTTTCAAAGTAAGCCGGCGATTCGCGGCGGTAGAGACCAATCCATGATGGAGTCGAGCCCCTTGAATCTGCGCCGCGTGATTCTGTGGATGGGCCGCCTGTTGCTGGGCGGGATTTTTGTGTACGCCGGGTATTCCAAGATTTTTCTGCCAAACTTCATGTGGCGGCCGATGTTCGCGCTGAAATTTTCGCTGTCGACCAATTTGAGCAATTTCGCGTTTCAGGTGGAATCTTACAAGCTGCTTGCGCCGAATGCGGTGACATTTGTGGCGCACACGCTGCCGTTTGCGGAGATCTTGCTGGGATTGCTACTGCTGATCGGCTGGCAGTTACGAGTGTGGTCGACGCTGGCGACGCTGCTGATTGTGGGATTTCTGGCGGCGGTGACGCGGGCGTATCTGGTGCATATGCAGATCAATTGCGGATGTTTTGCGACCCCGGAGCCGCTGACGGGGTGGACGGTGGCGCGCGATGCGGCGCTGGCGGCGTTCGCGTTGGCGATGACGGCTTGCGCGTACAGTGAAGCAGGGAGACCGCATCCCTGGACGGCGCCGGAAAAAGCTGTGGCCGCAGGGGCTAAAGCCCCTCTTGTAGCGGAGCGTGTACGGCAC
>PMOV01000207.1 GCA_003161195.1 Acidobacteriota bacterium
ATCCAGAAATCAATTTTGTTTGCGCGGTTTGTCTGGCTGCACATTTCGGGCTGCACCTTATGCTTCGGCCTGGTCTTTTTCTGGCCACAAAGGACTTAGAGCGATCAGCCTGCGCATCTCCATTCTGGCTTCCGGCAGCTCGGGAAACATCACCCTTCTCGAGACCGGGAGCACCCGACTCCTGGTGGATGCGGGGCTCGGAAAACGCGAAACGCTGGCCCGGCTTGCCGCGCTGAATATCACCGTCGATTCCCTCGACGGCATCCTGATTACCCACGAACATTCCGACCACTGCCACGGGCTGCCGCAGATGCTGGGTTTGTGGAAGGCTCCGCTGTTTGTCACGGAGCCGACCATGGACGCCCTGCAACGCTGCCTGCCGGAACATTTCGGCAAGCGGCTGCGCGGCGTGGAAACCATTCATGCCGGGCAGCGTTTTACGATCGGCGATATTGACGTGCATGCGTTCGCCATTCCGCACGACGCCGCCGACCCCTTGGGCTTCACGTTCAAATCGAATGGCGCGAAGATGGCGCTGGTCACGGACCTGGGGTATTTGCCGGAGCTGGTGAAGGTGCACCTGCGCGATGCGGATTGCCTGCTGCTTGAATCGAACCATGACTTGGACATGCTGAAGGTGGGGCCATATCCGTGGGTGGTGAAGCAGCGAGTGCTGAGCCGCACGGGGCACCTTTCCAACCACGCGGTGAGCGAATATCTCTGCGACCCCGAGGGCTTTGATGGGCTGGCGCGCTTTCTGGTGCTGGCGCACGTTTCGCTGGAGAACAACAATCCCGACGTGGTGCGCATTTCGGCGGAAGAAGCGCTGCGCCGGCGCCCTGCCGACCGGCCGTTCAACGGCGAATTGCTCATTGCCAACCAGCACACGCCACTGGCCCCGCTGAACCTGTAACCTGCCTCGTTTCCTTTCCGCTCCTGTTTAGGATTGTTCTGAATATGCTGCTCGCGTATTTTTGATCGATCGCGACCACGCATCAACCGCGCACACCCTCCCTTCTTCAGGGCGAGCAAGGGTGCCTGTGCTACTGAGACGACCTTGCTGCTATATTGTTTGCCTAGAGGAACATAGCGATGAGTCTGGCGGAAACGATTCAGAAGGATCTGGTGGTGGCGATGCGCGCCAAGGATGAGCTGCGGCTGAGCGTGCTGCGCGGGGTGAAGGCAGCGATCAAGCACCGGGAGATTGAGAAGATTCGCGCGCTGGACGAGAGCGAGTCCATCCAGATCTTGCAGATGCTGGTGAAACAGCGGAAGGAGTCTATCGAGCAATTCACCAAGGGCAACCGCCCGGAGCTGGCGGAGAAAGAGACCAAGGAACTGGCCATTCTGGAGTCCTACCTGCCCGCAGGCGCCAGCGTAGCGGAAATGGACGCAGCCATCGACAAAGCTGTCGCGGAAACCGGAGCGACCGGCATTAAGCAGATGGGAGCGGTGGTCAAGGCCGCAAAAGCGAAGCTCGAAGGCAAGACGGTGGACGGGAAAGCATTGAGCGACCGGGTCCGCGACCGCCTCAGCAAACAGGGCTAAAAATTGAGCTGGAGGAAAAGGTGTTGATGTCGGCGTAGGGGTATTTCGTATGGTTATCAAAGGACAGGGTTTAGGTGGGGTAGCAATTTGTATGGTTATCAATCTAAAGAGTTTAGAAAAGTGATCCATCACGTTTGCTGCACCTTCTTGGAAGTCTAACTAAGAGAACAAGTTACAGCGGAACTGCGAACAACTTGGAGCGGAACTGCGTTTTGGCTCGCCGCCGGGCGGCACTTGACGCAGGCCACGGCGGGAGAACGAGGTTAGCTACAAAGGAACGATAACAGGACGGCAGCGGAAGTCAAGGAAAAACGCGTCAAGGTTTGGGCCGGGTCTGCGCTCGGGTCTGCCCCGGCGGGGTGATGGCAGCGAAGAGAGCACTGTCTGGCGTCGGAGCCCTCTCCTACCCGCGTTGCCCCATCATGCTGCGGCAGTGGCGGGCGATCTGTTGTTCTTCCTGCGCGGGGATAATCTTGATCTTGTCCGCGGTGAGGCCGAGGAATTCGAGACCGTCGGTAACCGCGGAACGAACGTACTCGCTGTGTTCTCCGATGCCGCCGGTGAATACGAGAAGGTCCACACCGCCGAGCAAGGCAGCGTACGCACCGATGGCCTTGCGTACCGCAGTGACGAAGACGTTCAGCGCCAGCGAAGCCCGCTGATCTTTGGCCCGGGCGCGCTCTTCGAGCGACTTTACATCGCTTTCGCCGCACGAGAGAGCAAAGAGACCGCTCTGATGGTTGATCAAGTCTTCCAATGCGTCGGCGCCCAGTTGCTGGGTGCGAAGAAGATAGACAAACACGCCAGGGTCGAGATCTCCGGAACGTGTGCCCATGGGTATTCCCCCGGTGGGCGTGAGTCCCATGGTGGTATCGATGGATTGGCGATGGCGGAGAGCGCAGAGACTGGCGCCGTTGCCGAGATGCGCGAAGATGGCTCGTGCGGGAAGCGCTGCGCCGAAGTGATGGACCAGCGACTCATAGGAGAGGCCGTGGAAACCATAGCGCCGGACGCCTTCGTCGAAGTAACGTTGCGGAAGCGGCAGATGGGAGGCGACTTCCGGCATGGTTTGGTGAAATACGTCGTCAAAACAGGCGAACTGCGCGGCCGAAGGAAAGAGCGACTGCGAAGCAGCGATGAGCGACAGCGCTTGGGGGATGTGCACCGGCGCGAAGTGCACAGCGGAGCGGAGTTGGCGCAGAACTTGCGGGGTGATGGGCTGATGGGTGAGGAGATGGGGTCCGCCATGCACGACGCGATGGCCAACGGCGACTGGCGCGGCAGGAACATGTTTGCGAATTTCCTCCGCGATTGTGGCGAGGGCGTGGTCTTGCGATTCGAGGATGTCCGCACGCTTTACGAGAATCTCCCCGGTGGAGGAGCGGATTTGCAAGCTACCGTTGCNNGCTCCGTCAGTCACCGCTCCGTCGGTCACAGCTCCGTCGGTGACGGCTTCGTCCGTCGCGGCACCGTCGACAGCTGCCCGGTGATACAGACCGAACTTAAGCGAAGACGAACCGCTGTTCAGCACGAAGATTAAGTCATCTTTTGGCGGCAGTTTGTCCGGCATGGCTAATCCGGCCATTTCCACTGGCGAATTTCTTCCTTATCGATACCTTCGGCATGGGCGTAGGCGATGCTGTGGAGGATTTGGCCCTTCAGCCACTCTTTGGTATGCGCGCCTATTGCGCTCAGGCGCGGAACGCGGTCAATGACGTCAATAGCGAGATTAAAGCGATCGACTTGGTTGAGGATGGCGAGTTCCAAGGGGGTGTTGATGTTGCCCTTTTCCTTGTATCCCCGCACATGGATGTTGTCGTGATTGGTGCGGCGGTAGGTGAGTTTGTGGATGAGCGAGGCGTAGGAGTGGAAGTTGAAAATGACCGGCTTGTCGATGGTGAAGAGCGAATCAAAGTCGCGGTCGGAGAGCCCGTGCGGATGCTCGCTGGAAGGCAACAGGCGAAAGAGATCGACGATGTTGAGGAAGCGTATCTTCAGATCGGGAAAATGCTGCTTGAGAATGGCGACGGCCGCCAGCGACTCCATGGTGGCGATATCGCCGGCACAGGCCATCACGACGTCGGGTTCCTGGCAATCGTCCGTGGAAGCCCAGTCCCAGACGCCGATGCCCTTGGTGCAGTGGGTTACGGCGTCCTCCATGTTGAGGTACTGCAGGTGCTCCTGTTTATCCGCGACGATCACGTTGACGTAGTTGGTTGAGCGCAGGCAATGATCCGCCACACTCAGCAGGCAATTGGCGTCCGGCGGCAGGTAGATGCGCACGACGTCAGCGCTTTTGTTGGTGACGACATCCAGAAATCCCGGATCCTGGTGGGTGAATCCGTTGTGGTCCTGACGCCACACCAGGGAGGTGATGAGCAGGTTGATGGAGGGCACGGGAGCGCGCCAGCGCAGCTCTTTTTTGGATTTCTCGAGCCACTTGGCGTGCTGGTTGAACATGGAATCGATCACGTGCACGAAGGCTTCGTAGGTGGAAAAGAAGCCGTGCCGGCCGGTGAGTACGTAACCCTCGAACCAGCCCTCGAGGGTGTGCTCGCTGAGCATTTCCATGACGCGCCCGGCCCCGTCAAGCTCGCCGCCGTCGGCGTCTTCGGGTTTGAATTCGGCAAGCCAGGTTTTCTTGGAGGCGGCATAGATCGCGGTGAGCTTGTTGGAGGCGTTCTCATCGGGGCCGAAGACCCGGAAGGAGTTCATGTTGCGGCGCATGACTTCGGCAAGAAAGTGGGCAAGCACGTCGGTGGGCGGCGCATACGCGCCGCCGGGAGCCTTGATGGTGACGGCATAGCTGCGAAAATCCGGCAGGTTAAGCGCTTTGCGTAGCAGACCACCATTGGCGTGCGGGTTGGCGGAGATGCGGCGCGTGCCGGAGGGCGCAAGCTGCTGTAGTTCTGGGATGAGCTTGCCGTTGGCGTCAAAAAGCTTTTCAGGCTCATAGCCGCGCATCCAGTCTTCCACGATTTTGAGGTGCTTTTTATTCGTGACCGGATCCAGCACGGGAACCTGGTGAGCTCGCCAAAAATCTTCCACCTTGTGGCCGTCAACTTCTTTTGGTCCGGTCCATCCTTTGGGCGAGCGAAGCACGAGCATGGGCCAACGCGGGCGCGTGGCATCGCCGCTGGAGCGGGCGTGCTGTTGAATCGAACGAATCTCGAGGATGCATTGTTCGAGAGTGGCAGCCATTTTCTGATGCATGGTGAGCGGATCATGGCCTTCGACGAAATACGGTTGGTGGCCGTAACCGGTAAGCAGGGCTTGCAATTCGTCGTGGGGGATGCGTGCGAGAACGGTGGGATTGGCGATCTTGTAGCCGTTGAGGTGGAGCACGGGCAGGACGGCGCCATCGCGAATGGGGTTCAGAAATTTATTGGAGTGCCAAGAGGTGGCCAGCGGACCGGTTTCCGCCTCGCCGTCGCCAACCGCAACGGTGACGATGAGATCCGGATTGTCGAACGCCGCACCGTAGGCGTGTGAAATGGAGTAGCCCAGTTCACCGCCTTCGTGAATGGAGCCGGGGGTCTCCGGAGTGCAGTGCGAGCCGATGCCTCCGGGAAACGAGAACTGGCGGAAAAACTTGAGCATGCCGGCTTCATCGGTACTCTTGTCCGGATAAATCTCGGAGTAATGCCCTTCGAGATAGCCGTTGGCGAGCGT
>PMOV01000353.1 GCA_003161195.1 Acidobacteriota bacterium
ATCGGAAATGAATACCGCCTGAGGAATATCGGCAAATATCAGTGGCAAAAACTCGCCCAGGGTGTCGGCGTCGATCCCGACGCGGTGACAGCTCGCATCGTCGAAATCGCGGACGCCGTCCTCGAAAATATTCCAGAAGTGACGAAGCGCACGACAAAAGAAGGGCTCGACCATCCGCTTATCGACCGTCTGGCCAAGAAACTGACGGACCGCATAGCCGCCTGCCGCAAGCTGATCCGCTAAATAGGCCGAACTGATCGTTGTCCCCCTTTCATTGAATATAAGGCAACACCGCAACCAGTGATCGGATTGTTGACGAAAGATCGCGATGACATTGATAACCACAGAATCGGCCGGTCAGTTGGCGAGCCGTCGGCCACTCGGAGGTTTGCCAGAAACGCGGTCCTAGGAGGTGGGCGAGCCCTCTCCGAAATAAACGAACTCCTAATCACCGCTACGTCGGGCATGTTCGGCAACCATCTTTTGATACGCTCTTTCAGCTGACCATTGAAATCAACGATTACCGCAATGTCTCGTCTGCCGGTATGGTGATCGCAGGATTCGCGCTACATGACTTGGCTCGAATATCATGAATTGACGAAGCATAGTGCAGAGTCGCTGCGACGAACTCAGCACTATCTCGATTGGGCCAATATGCCCAATCCGTTTCGGCATTATGAAGGCGTTCGGGTCGTGGATTTGCCGGCCGACCCGCCGGCTCCACAGATTTCGGCCCTCGAAGTACTCGAGGGCAAAACAGGAAATACTCTGGCGAGGGACGGTGCGGAATTCCTTTCGCAGTTGATGTTCTATTCGGCCTCGATTAGCGCGTCCAAACGAGTCCCGTCCACCGGGGCTATCTACTCCCTGCGCGTCAATCCTTCTTCCGGTAATCTCCATCCGACCGAATTTCACTTCTGCACGCGAGGTCTGGTCGATTGGTCCAATGGCCTTTATCATTACCGTCCCTCATCCCACATGGCAGAACAACGTGCCATCGGAGATTTTGCCGCGACACTCGGCAACGACTCTGCTCCGCTCATTTTCGTTCTGACCAGTATTGCTTGGCGCGAGGCCTGGAAATACGGGGATCGGGCCTATCGCTATTGCTTACACGACATCGGACATGCCTGGCAGGCTCTCACGCTTGCGGCTCGATCTCTCGGAAGCGAGAGCTTTGCTATTGGGCATTTCGCGGATGACAGGGTGGCGGAATCGTGCCTCCTCAGTGCGGATGAGTGGCCCATGCTAATCGTCGGGCTTCACGGCGCATCCATTCCGGTGAACAAGCTGAATGGAGGCGAGACGGTTGTGTTTGGCGGCCAGCCCAACCGACTGTCCGAGGAGCAAAAAACTTACCCTCTGATCGAAGGCATTCACACTGCCACGAAGCTCAGCACAGAATCCGCGATCCTCTCTCTTGGCGAGCCCAAGGTATCCGGGCGCGGAGGAGTCAGACTGCCGCCCGCTTTCTCCACAAATCAGAGTTTCGGTGTCGTCGCTCGTACACGGCGTTCTGCTCTTGACTTCAAGGGTGGGCGCGGGTCGATCTCCTTGCCGCAACTTGCGACTCTCCTGTCCGGTACAAGGCAGCGTCTGTTCGCCGATTTCGCTACTGATCGTTACGTCCATCTTTATCTTTACGTCCATCGCGTCGAGGGTTTGGAGCCGGGCGTTTATCGCTTCTGGCCGGAGCATGCAGAGTTGGAAAGAATCAAAGCAGGGGACCAACGGCTGGTAGCGGCGGCTCTCAGTTTGGGACAAGACCTGGCGGGTAATGCCTGCGTCGCATTCTCCATGATCGGCGATTTTGAAAATGCTGCCAGCAGGTACGGAGATCGAGGCTACCGATACGTGCATTTCGAGGCGGGAGCAATTGGCCAACGAATATATCTTGCTGCCGAGGCTCTTGGACTGGGAGCAACAGGCATCGGAGCATTTTTTGATGACGAAGTGAACCGATATCTGGGCCTCTCGTCTGAGCTAGGACAAGTCGTCTACCATTTCGCAATCGGTTACCCGGTTGTTGACCCGCGGCTGGAGGCTTGAGAACGCATGGTCGGTATTCTGGTACACGGGAACAACCACTTTATACTGTCCGGACCGTTACCTGACGACGCGGCCGCGCTGGCGCTGGTGCGGCACTGGTCCATCGTCCAAATTGGCGAGGCGAAATCGTTGTCTTTCGGGCAATGGCAGATTAGGTCGAAAGAGTTTCGAGAGAACCTGGAATGGGCAGTCATTGTCCCGGGCGACCGTGAGACCTCTCTAGGAGTGGCGCAATTACTTGGAGAACTTTCAGCTCGCGGGGTAACCATCCGAAGATTGTGTCGAGGCTGCTGGTAGTAAAGAGCAGCGTCCCTAAGCACGCGTAGCGTCCGTCGCGCCAGCGGCTTCGTTCAAACGGCGATCTGGGAAGCTGATCATCCACTCGACGCAACTAAGCCTGCCAAGGCTAACGGGTTGCTGTGGCCCGCCTTGCTGCCAATCGTGAAATTGACGATCGACCATGGTGGGCATTTCGCCAAAGAATTCCTGTTTCGCGGAGATTGTCCTTCCAACGATGGTTCAAAGGGCCAAGTAAAGATGTGGGTCATTTCCCATCTCATTCATCGTTTTTCGGTAGGGCGTATTCAGAACATTCGATCCGACTTCGTGCGTATTCGACCTCGACGACAGTATTGGTCAGATCTCGCGCGGCGATATGTTTCAGCGCCGCAGTGAAGAGTTCTCGCTAACGAACGGGCGTTACGTTGGGAACAATAACGACCATACCGGCGTGCAACGGTTCTTGTCCGTGCAGAACAAGAAAATCAGAACGATTGTTGGTTACAAATGTGTAGTCCTGGGCACGGATTGTGGCCATGAGTTGCCAATCTTTCGAACTGCCCAGCCCGAGATAATTGACGTGATCCGCCAGGTGACCTGCCGCGTGCGCTACTTCGACCAAAGATGTGTGCAGGCATTCATCGATCAAGAGCTTCACTGTCACCCAGCAAGAGCGCGGCCATGCCGGGTTGCACGAATGGGTTTACGTTTTGCCCAAGGACGGGAAGCTGGACGCCCTCGCCGCGGGAAGGCCTGGACGTAAAGTGGAGCAAGCTCCACCTTCTCTCGGTCCAGAGCGGGGTAGCCATCGAGAATCTCCTCCGGTTTCGTCCCTTGGCTCAACATATCGGCAATGAGTTCAACAGGAATGCGCGTCCCACGATACACAGGCGTACCACGCATAATCTCAGGGTCGGAAACAATCATGTCCTCTGCGCGCTCAAGTTTCCTCAGGTCCAGATCGAGTCCCAGCCGCACTGACTTCACTTGAATGACCACGGCCGAACCCTCCGTAAGAACCACAACGTCAACCTCGGGAGACAACTCAATCTTCTTGGCGATTGCACGCCGAGCGGCGAGCGGCAAGAGCCGCACGCCTTCAGCCTCTAGCCGTAGATACAGCACTTGTCCCCGACTGAGCATTCGCTGGATGGAACTGCCTGTGCGGAGCCGTCGCGGTCGAATGAGGCGCCGTTCGATAAGCTTGTGAACGGCGGGAAGCGGCAGATTCGCAACAGCCGAAGCTTGCGCCGGAGTATATTCTGTAGTGTTCATTCACTTATTCTACCCCAAAGAGGACAGAATTAAGGGCGACGTAAATGGGCTAAGATTCGACAATTGGATTTCGACTTACCTGTCGCCTTCGCCTCTTCTTCGCTATGGTGAAAATTCAGGGGACTCCATGCATGCGGAGCCACATTTCGATACATCCTGCCACTACCAAATATTTTTCTAACTCGTTTGTTTTCAAAACAAAGATTGAAAAGGAAGGACTTCGAAGTGATAGCCCGGCTGGCTTGGGCGCAGGAGGTCTCCGGTTCGAATCCGGACGCCCCGACCAATCGTTTCTGCGACTTACAGGCATCTCTAAAAAGTCCTTCCCTCACCGCCTGCATGAGCATTCCGTGAATCGCGCTTTACGGCCCAGTTTCAGTTCCCGCAAATGCTTTCAAAAACCGCATTTTCTGCCTTATATTCCCAACTGTCGGCTCGCCCGGACAACCTCGCATGCCGCGCCGTGTGCCCACCTCAATCTCCGGACTTTTTCTCACTTTCCGGTAACGGTGGCACGTCCAAGTGATGCGCCAGCCATGGCAGCAGGATCTCTTTGAAGATTCTCGGGTCGGGCCACACGTGCACCTGGCGCCCGAGATGCCCTCCCGAGGGATTGATCCACGCCTCTTTGGGCACGTCTCCGGCGCTTAGCAGTTCGTAGATGTCGGAGATCGGCACCTGCGTGTCCTTAACGCCGCCAATGATCAGCATCGGCGTGGTCGGCTTCCCCAGGATGCCTTGCTTCACCAGCGACATCTTCTCGAACATCGCCGCAATCTCGTCCGTGGTGTTCACATTGTCGAAAATCCCCATCAACGCTGGGATTTGATCGAACAAATACTCGCGGTTGCCCAGCAGCGACTCGGTCAGGAATTTCCTGGTGAAAAAAAGATCCGTTGGCGGAGACTGCACGCTCACCGCCTTTAAACGGTCGCGCTCCACCACCGCCATCTTCGTGCCCCAATACGCGCCCCAGCTTACCCCGTGAAACGCGATGCGGTTTTTATCCACTTCCGGGCGCGATTGCAGATAATCGATCACCTTCGACAGCATTCGGTCCGCCGTTGGGCTCGCCTTGATCGGGCACTGTCCCGTGCCCGGCCCATCCACCGCCAGGTATCCGATGCCGTATGGCAGAATGGCCCCAAAGCTTTCCGTCAAATCTTCCTTGCGGCTATCCAACCCATTGACCGCGATAACCATCGGAATGGGACCGCTGGCATTCTTTGGAAAGCGCAGGTATCCAATGATTTCTTTCCCTTCGAACGGGATGTGCACCACTTCCAGCGTGGGATCGTAGAATTTCGCGTGCGCCAGAAATGCCGCGATGGCTTTGCCGTAAGCTTCCTGTTTTTTCGGAGAGGACGGAATCGGCCAGCGGCCGAACGAATAAATTTTCCAGGCCCGGATGAAATCGGCGTTGGCCTTGGCGGGATCGCTCTGCAGCAGCGATTGCCCTTCGGCCATGTACTTGTCGCCTACGCGCATAAACGCCGCCGCCCATTCATCCTTGTCGCGCGTCTGTACGTATTTGAAAGCTTCCGTGACGTCCGCCGGATCCAGTCCGATCATCGGATACATCCCGTTCTCCGCGCGCTTCACCGCTTCGACCTTGATTTCCTCGATCGTGCGCTCTTGACGCTCTTGGGCAAACGCTACTGCGGAACCGCCGAGCGATACCACGCACAGCGTCGCCGCGCACAAAATATTGCGGGTCAAAACGTGAACCTTTGACATTTTCCAGCTCCCCGTGGAGGTACATGACGTTGCAAACACCACGCCGGCGCAGGCCCGGCGCGCTTACCTGCCGTCCGGGATGCCGCGCCATGCCTGCAACTCGGCTGCCCCTGCCCGCCAAGACTCAGAAAATTAATTTCAAGCCAATTTGTACTGCGCGATTTCCGCCAGAGCCCACCACCGGGTTGGACGCCGCCACGTCCGGCGTGGCGCAGGAACAGCCGAATCCGCCAGGCCCGGGTACCGATGGATCGTTATGCCCCCAGCCGTTCTGGCCGCCGAAGGGGTTCGCAAAATTGGGGTGGTTGAAGATGTTGAAGAACTCCGCCCGGAATTGCATGTTCAGCCGTTCTCCGAAGCGGAAATTCTTGTTGGCGGAAAAGTCGGCGTTGCGGAATCCGAAGTCGCGGAAAATATTGCGGCCCATGTTCCCGAAGGTTCCCACCGCCGGCGGCAGCATGATGGAATTGCCCACCTGGTAGCAACCGAATAGTCCCAGCGCGGTAACGTTCCCGCCCACCACTCCGCCGTCCAGCGCGGTGGCTTTGGCTAAGCAGGTCGCATCGCTCGTGCCCGCGAAGTATGGCACTCCCGCGGATCTCGTGGGCTTGAAGTCACCCGGATCGCCGAAGAAATTCCAGCGGTCCACCAGTTCGCCGGTGCCGCTGATGTCCGTGCCGGCATCAATCGGTCCCCATGGCTGGGCGCCGAAGACGCTGACGATGGTGTTCACTTCCCAACCCTGCAGCAACTGTCCGAAGGTTTTGACTCCCGGTATGGCGTACGTCAGCGACAGTGTAAAACGATGCCGCTGGTCATAATCGCTGCTGCCATATTCCCCCGTCGGATTCGCGCTGTTCATCGGCAGGCCCGAACCCGCGCCGAAGTCCCAGTTGGCGCCCACATCATCCAGTGCATGGGAGTAGGTGTAGCCCATCAGGAAGCTGAGTCCATGGTAGTCGCGCCCGGTCAGTGTCACTTGTAGTCCGTCGTAGTTGGACTTGTAAATATTTCCCATCTGATAGATCTGCCCGAGAAAGGGAAACTTGGCATTGAATGGCCGCGCGGCCTGCTCGGCGTTCGGGTCAGCGCCAGCGGAACAGGTCCCGGGATCATACCCAGAAGCGATGCATGCCGACCAACCTGCTCCGACAGTCGGCTGGTTCAGGTCTCGAATGCCCACCAGCTTGGAGCCGTGGTTCCCGACATAGGCGGTTTCGAGGGTGATGTGCGAATTGAAGGCGTGCTGGACGTCGAGGTTCCAAGTCTTGACGTAGGGAGTCTTCAGATTTTGCGTAATGCCGAGAATGGTACAGGGGTTTCCTGTGGCTACGCTGCAATCTATTGTTCCGGTCGGAAATACTGTTCCGCCGCCCAAGTTGTCCCAGTTCAACGCGCCGCAACCTGGCGTGCCAGGCATGCAGGGCGCGGAACCGGGAAAGACCACTAAGCCCGTGGCAATGTTGCCGGTTCCGGGTTCCACCCCGATGCCGCCGGTTGGAATGGTCGAGAG
The DNA here is from genome assembly GCA_003161195.1 of Acidobacteriota bacterium. Taxonomy (GTDB): domain Bacteria; phylum Acidobacteriota; class Terriglobia; order Acidiferrales; family UBA7541; genus Acidiferrum. The sequence continues at coordinate 6,854 of PMOV01000353.1, forward strand.
ACCGATGTTGTTGTTGAGAGCGAGAAAGGATTCCCAGTTCACCGTCTCATAGATAATGCCTACGCCGCCCCGGAGCACGGTCTTGTTGTTGCCAAAGATATCCCAGGCAAATCCGGCGCGCGGTGCGAGATTGTAGGGATCGATGTTGTAGGGTCCGCTAATTCCGTGCCCCACCTGGACAAGTCCAACATTGGGATCGAAATTCGCAAGTTGGTTATTCGAGTCTTTGATCACGGTATTGAGCTCATAGCGCAGGCCGAAGTTGAGAGTGAGGTGGCTGGTCACGCGCCAATCGTCCTGCACAAAGAGGGCGATGCCTTCGTTGTGAATGTGCCTTGTTGGGTCGCCAATCAGCAGGCTGCCGTTGGCCGGCGCGCCGGCAAAAAAGTCTTCGAGCGGCGATGACGTGATCGTTCCCGTCGGGTCGGTAAACTCGGTTCCTCCGAGAAATTTGAAACGTCCACGGGCTCCCCCGTAGGCGGCCCCGGTAAAGCTATCGCGGTGGACTTCGCCGCCAATCTTGAGGTTGTGTCGCCCGATGGTATGCGCAATGTGGTCGACAAACTGATAGCGCTCATCGGGGCCCTGCACCTTCGGCCAGTTGAATCCGCCAATGCCACCGAGGGGGAATCCGAAGAAACCGAGAACGTTGATGCGCGGCAGGCCCCCATACAGCGGATTGGTAACCCCGGTATCGAGGCCGTAGCTGGAAGAGGAAACGCCGTGGTCATTCGGAAAGGTTGGCTGGTAAAGGCGGTTGTAGCCAAAGCGTGCTTCATTGATCCATGTGGGAGCCGGAGTCCAAACCCAATTTAATCCAGCGACTTGCGCGCGGGTATGAATCTGGGTGAGCCACTTGGTCTGGAGCTGGGAGGCATCCTGAACCGTTCCGCTGTTGTTGCCGAAGAAATAGAGGCCACTTAGCGTGTTGCTCGCGTTGAGCTGATAATCGACTTTGCCAACCCCGTTGTTGACGCTGACGCTGTTGGGCAAGTCGTAGTTAACCGTAGTAGCGCCGGCCGGATTGGTTCCCGGATTCGTCGGTATTCCCGTGCCGTTGCAGGAGATCGGTGGACCGAGCGTGCACCCGGCGATCTTCAGGCTGGCGGCACTCACGTCATAGGGGATTACTCCCGCCAAGAAAGCCTGGTGAATGTCGTTGATGGCGTCAATCGCGCTATTGGTGCAATCCCCGCCCCCGACTCCAGTGAAAAAACAGTTGGACGCCGATGGCAGTGAGACCGTCGCAGGGGTGGTGATTTGTTGAACGTTGCCAACATTGTAGCGTTGCCCTTCGTAAGCGCCAAAAAAGAACAGCTTGTCTTTTTTGATCGCTCCACCGGCGGTGGCTCCGAATTGTTTCAAGTTCGTCGGTGCCTTTTCCGTTCCAACGGGGTCGTAATAATTTCGGGCGTCAAGATCCGTGGTGCGGAAGAATCCGTAGCCCGTTCCGTGTAGTTCGTTCGTCCCGGATTTGAGTCCGACGTTGACGATGGTCCCCGGCTTCCACCCGTATTCCGCCGGAGGATTTTGGATCACGTTGAATTCCTGAATGGCGTCAATTGGCAATATCGTCGCCGAATCCCCCGCGATCCCCGCGCCGTTAATGATGCTCTGTCCGGAAAAGGGTTCGCTGTTGAACAGTCCGTCGATCAGGTACGCATTATCCTCCGCGCGCAACCCGTTGCTGCTCGTTGTCGAAAATCCGCCGCCGGGGTAGCGCACTACGCCCGGCCGCAATTGCAGCAAATTTTCGTAGTTCCGCCCGTTCAGCGGCAGATCGTTAATTTCTTTGTTGCTGAGCGTCCCGCCTTCCGACGAAGACGTGCTGTCCACCAGCGGAATATCTTCGGTCACCGCCACCACAATCGAAGCGTCACCCGTCTTCAACGTGCAATCGACGCGCACATCCTTGCCGACTTCTACCAGCACATCGCCGGCCCGAAAACCATTGAATCCCTTCTGCTCCACCAATACGTTGTAAGTGCTGGGCTGCAAATCCGGCACCGCGTACTCACCAGCTTCATCCGTGACCGTTGTCCGCACCAGATTCCGCTGCGTATCGGTAACTGTAACCTTCGCACCGGCCACCGCCGCATCACTCTGATCATGCACCGTACCCAGAATCCGCCCGGTGATCCCCTGCCCATAAGCCCCCACGCCAAAAAGCAGAACGCCCAATAAAATAACCGGAGCACCGACAACAGGCCGAATCGTAGCTATCACACGGAAGGCGGCTCGAACCGCGGCGACCAACCTAGCGGCGTTAGCGAGCGCCCAAGCCGCACCATCCGCCCAAACCCCGCTGAGAGGCCCAGTCTCGGCGCCCGGCCGAGCCTTGACGACCGACGTGAGAACCCGCCGA
>PMOV01000109.1 GCA_003161195.1 Acidobacteriota bacterium
GAGTTCTCGCACCACAAAATACAGCGCCGCAAAGCCGGCGAAAAGCACACCGCTCTCGAGCGCTACGGAGCAGCCATGCAGGCGCGTGAATTCGGCGAGCAGCGCGCTGCCCGGCTCGGTCGCTTGGATAGAACCCATTTGCACGCGCAAGCTCGCCATTTTGTTGCTGACCGTAAATTGCGAGATGGCCGTTAACGCGATCATCAGCAGCACGCACACCGCGGGCGCGCCGAGCACTCCGCCGAGGCTGCGCGTGCGAAGCAGGCGCGCGGTGAGAAAGATTACGCCGCAGAGGATGCCGCCCAGGTGCATGCGCGTCAGGGCAAAGCCAACCATGGCGCCGGCTTGGTCGCGGCTGGCGAGCACGTGAAACGCGCCGGGGGCTACCACGAAGCTGAGGAACACGTCGCTGCCGAGCCAGAGGCTTAGTGCGAGAACTTCGATCGTGCGCAACCATGTCGACATGCAGATTTTTGCTAAGAAACCTTGTGCCAAATTTTTTGCTAGAAAAGCCTTCGCCGAAACCTGTACCCTTGCCGCTGGCCGCTACGTCTTCTTAGCTACGTCTTCTTAAGACGCGGCCAGAGTAACACACTCGCAAACCGTTCCCCGGGATAGACCTTGCACGAAGCGCCCACCCTTCCATACAGCGAGCCCGCCAAGTTTCCGACGCGCCAAATGTTTATCTGGGGCCCCGGACTTTTGCTGGTGGCCTATTTTTATGCGTATTTCACGGCGATGACCACCGGGGATGTGGACTTGGCGCAATGCCATGCGCTGGAGTCGGCGGTAGCGGCAAAGAATACCGTCCCCATGTCCGTCTCGGCGCCGGGGCAACCGGGGATTTTCTGCGACCGCGCCATCCAGCAACCGTTCCTGACGCACTACGAAAGAGTGTACGTGTATGGCGTGGTGGATACCGCGCAGCAAGACGCCATCGTGGCGGCGGTGCGCGAATNNCGGCGCGGCCCCGAAACGCCGCTGCGAACGGCATGGGTCAAGTGAAGCCGTAGCGATAAATAACAAGTTCGGCACAGAATTGGACGGCGCGGAAAGTCCGGGGGCCGAACAATGTCAGAATGGCTGAACAGCGTTAATGGTTAAAGAATGGTGGGCGATAAAGGATTTGAACCTTTGACCTCTCGCGTGTGAGGCGAGCGCTCTAACCGCTGAGCTAATCGCCCGTTCGTGGACGGGATTGCATCTAACGGAGCGGCACGCCACACCAGCCACCAGGCGCACAGCGTTGCCGCGCTTCTAGTTGTAACAGGAAAGAGCCCGGGTTTTCAACTATGCCAACCGCCACTTCTCATGTCGTGACGCAGCTGCATCGCGCCATCTCTCGCATCATTCTGGGCAAGGAAGAAGCGATACAACTGGCGTTGATCACGCTGCTGGCGCGCGGCCACCTGCTGATCGAGGATGTGCCGGGTGTGGGCAAGACCACCCTGGCGCAGGCCATTGCGAAATCCTTTCATTGCAGCTTCCAACGCATTCAATTCACTTCTGATTTGCTGCCCAGCGACGTGCTCGGCGTCAGCATATACAACCCGGAAGCGCGGGAGTTCGAGTTTCGCAGCGGGCCGATCTTTGCCAACGTGGTGCTGGCGGACGAAATTAACCGCACCACCCCGCGGACGCAGTCGGCGCTGCTGGAGGCCATGAACGAAGCGCAAGTTACGGTGGATGGGAAGACCTTGCCGCTGCCGCAGCCCTTTCTGGTGATCGCCACACAGAACCCGGTGGAGCATCACGGGACGTATCCGCTGCCGGAATCGCAGCTGGACCGCTTTTTGATGCGCATCAAGATGGGCTATCCCTCGATCGAGACGGAGCGCGAGATTCTGCGCAAGCGCGCGTCGGCGGATCCGCTAACGACGCTGGACCAGATTGCCGACGTGGACGACGTGCTGGCGATGCAAGAGGCCGTAGGTCACATAAAGGTGGACACGAGCTTGCTCGACTATGCGCTGGAGATTGTGAATCGCACGCGCACGACGGAACATCTGACGCTCGGGGTTAGCCCGCGCGGGACGCTGATGCTGCAGCGCGCGGCGCAAGCCAGGGCGTATCTTGACGGCCGTGATTATTGCTTGCCCGACGATTTCAAACAATTGGCGGTAGCGGTATTCGCGCACCGCGTAGTGGCGAGTTCGCGGCATGCTTCGGCGAAGAAGAAGTCCGAGAGCACGGAGAGCGTGCTGCGGGAAATTGTAGATTCCGTGCCCGTGCCACTCTAAGCTCGGCGCCGCTCTAAAGTTAGCGTCGCGGTGATTTCGGCGCTCTGAAGAGTTTTGCTATGAAGAACTTTCCACTCCACGCAGATGTCCAATAACACTACCTATTTGGCGCGCATGTGGGCCCAGGCCGATGGCTCGGCGGTACGCGCATTTTTTCTCTCGATTGCCGCGCTGACCGTGGCGCTGCTGCTGGCGCTGTATTCGGGCGCGGCGGCGGAGCTGGGGCAACTGCTGCTGGCGAGCACCTCGGCCGTGGCGGCGCTGGCGGTGGCGGGCTGGGTGGCGGTAACGCTGGTGCCGGTGCTGGCGAAGCGTACGCCGTTGCGCTGGATCGGCTATCGCATGGAGTATCGCGTCACGCGACACGGGTGGGTCTATATTTCCGGCGTAATTTTGGTGTCGCTGGCGGCGTTGAACACCGGGAACAACTTGCTGTTTTTGATTTTGGCTACGCTGGTGGCGGCCATTTTGATGTCCGGGATTCTCTCGTCGATCACGCTGTCCGGCGTGGAACTGCGGCTGGCCTTGCCGGAACACATTTTTGCCGGGCAGACGGTGCGCGCGGTGATGGAGTTGCGGAATGAGAAGCTGACGCTGCCGTCGTTTTCGCTGCGCGTGGAGGCAGCTACCAAGAAGGGCGAGCCGCCGGCCGCGATGCTGCCGACGCCGGTGTATTTTCCGTATTTGCCGAAGCACGATAGCTTGCAGCAAACCGTGCCCATGACGTTTGCGCGGCGCGGGCTGTACAAGCAGGATGCGTTTCGCATCGTGACGCGTTTTCCCTTTGGGTTTTTGCAGAAGTCGCGACGGCTCGAACTGCAAACCGAGGCGCTGGTGTATCCGGCGGTGGACCGCACCTCGGAGTTGATCGAGGTGCTGCCGGGATTACAGGGAACGCTGGAGAGCGTGGCCAAAGGGCAAGGGCAGGACTTGTACGCGCTGCGGGATTACGTGGCCACGGACAGCGCGCGGCATGTGCACTGGAAGGCTACGGCGCGCTACGGGACGCTGATGGTGCGGGAGTTTACGCGAGAGGATGATTGCCGCGTGCTGCTGGTGCTGGATCCGCATGTGGAGACGTCCATGGGCGGGGCGAACCCGGCGGGGGCGGAATCCGCGGGGCAGCGATTTGAGCGCGCCGTGACGCTGTGCGCGGCGCTGGCGTGGCATTTTTCCGAGACGGGCGCGGCGCTACAATTTCGCAGTACGGGGATTGAAACGCCGCTGGGCCCGGCGAGCGACAGCATCTACGTCATTTTGCGGCATTTGGCGGTGGCGGAGCCTTTGCCGCGCGATCCGGCGAATCAGTTGATTCAGGAGCTGGCAGCCGCGCCAGACCTCTTCAAGATAATTATTACCAGCCAGCCGCACGGGTCGATTCCGGCGGCGCTGTGGAATTCGTCGTATGTGATTTTTCTGGATGATGTGAAGTAGCAGAAGCTCTTTCGCGGATTCCCGCAGACCTCCAAACAATTGTCTCTCGATTTGCAAATCGCGCAGGGGTGTCCCGTGCGTGGAAAGCGTACGCTACGAAACCGTGCGACACTGCCGAGGTGATGAACGCGGCGGAGTTGATGGAGTTTCGACTTTTATTGCTGGCGTGGTTCGCGCAGCATAAACGCGAATTGCCGTGGCGTGCGGACGCGGACGCTTACCGCGTGTGGGTATCGGAAATTATGTTGCAGCAGACGCGCGTGGCGGCGGTGATTCCCTATTACGAACGGTTTTTGGAAAGATTCCCCAGCATTGCGGCGCTGGCCGGGGCGCCGGAGGAAGAGGTTTTGCGGTTTTGGTCGGGGCTGGGGTACTACAGCCGAGCCAGAAATTTGCAGCGCGCGGCGCAGGAGATCGTGGCGCAGCACGGAGGAATATTTCCCTCCAGTGCGGAGGATGTTTTGGCGCTGCCGGGCATTGGGGCGTATACCGCGGCGGCGATTTGCAGCATAGCGTTTGGGCAAAAGATGGCGGTGCTGGATGGCAACGTGGCACGCGTGATCGCGCGGCTCTTCGCGGTGCGCGGCGATTTGCGTGCGGGAGACAGGTGGCGCGGATTGCAGGAACGCGCGGATTGGCTGCTGGACGGCCACGCGCCCGGGGATTGGAATCAGGCCATGATGGAACTGGGGGCCACGATTTGTACACCCCGGGCGCCACAATGTTTGCTTTGCCCCGCGGGACAATTTTGCGCGGCGCGAAAACAGGGGTCACAGGAGGAGATTCCGGAGAAGCGGGTGAAGCGGGCGACGGAGCCGGTGACTTTGGCGGCGGCGGTGTTTCTCGATGCGCGGGGGAAGACGCTGCTGCTGCCGCCGCCGGCACGCGGCGCGGAAGAGCTTACCGCCGCGCATGTGCCGACGCTGGTTTCGCGCATGTGGCATTTTCCGACGATGGCGGTGAAGAAAAATGTCGAGCGCGAATTGACGAAGTATCTCGAGGCGCTGCGCCCTGGATTGCGCGCCCATGCCGGCGAGCGATGGAGCCAGTGCATGCAGCGTTGTTCGCTGGTGCGGCATGCGGTGACGTATCGCGCGATTACCGTGCATCCGTACTGCGTGCGCATCGCGAAATTGCCGAGCTTTCCCGGGGCGAAGAAAGTGGCGCTCGATAACCTTAGTTCCGTGCCCATTTCCAATTTGACGCGGAAGATTGCGCAGGCGGCGCTTGCGGAGCGAGCGGCGGGAACCGCGGAGAAAAGGAGCGTGCGGCGAAAGCCTGCAGCGCCGAAAATTGCGGCGTTTTGGTAAACCGTGAGTCGCGGCGTTATTCTTTGGCCGCGCTGGGCCGGACGTTGCGCGCGCCGCGAACCGCCGAATGATACGATTTACAGGCCCCTAATGTACGCCTCCGTCCACCCCGCCCTGCAACCTCCCGCGCCGTTGCCGGAGCGTTTTTTTCGCCTGTCGCTGTTCTTTTTGCTGCTGATTTCCGTATCCATCGTGGCGACGACCGGAAAGCTGGACATGTTTTCGTCGGTGCTGGCGGTATCGCTGGTGATGGTCAAAGGCATACGGCTGTGGATGGGCAAGGAACACGAACTGGGGCCGCGGCCGGCGACCATCCTGGTGCTGGCGTATTTGGGATTTTTTCCGCTGGATGTGTTTGTGTTGTCGCGGGCGTTTGTGGCGAACTCCGCGAACCCGCCGCTCTTTGCGGCGCTGGTGGGCGTGGTGCATTTTCTGCTGTTTGTGATGGTGGTGCGGTTGTACAGCGCCACGACGGATCGCGACGCGCTGTTTCTGGCCATGCTGTCGTTTGCGGGGGTACTGGCCGCCGCGGTGCTGACGGTGGACACCACCTTTCTGATCTTTTTCTTTCTGTATCTGATTTTTGCGGTGGCCACATTTTTGAGCATGGAATTGCGGCGCGCCGGACGCGGCGCGATCTCGCCGCCGTATTCCGCGGCGCAGCAGGCGCGCGAGAAACGTTTTGCGCGGGCTCTGGGGCTGGCGGTGATGAGTGTTTCGCTGGGCGCGATTTTGCTTGGCGGCATGCTGTTCTTTGTGTTTCCCCGCGTGAGCGCCGGAAATTTGGGGCGCACGAGTTTCAATCCGCCGCTGGGGACGGGTTTTAGCGACGATGTGGAACTGGGACAAATCGGCGAGCTGAAGAAGAACTCCGAAGTGATGATGCGCGTGGAGACGGGCAAGCCGGTGGGTTACGGGCCGCTACGCTGGCGCGGCAATGCGCTGGCGACGTTTGACGGGCGGCGATGGACGTCGCCGGAACGCTTTCATCAAGCCCTGGCGCCGGCGGCCGACGGCTGGATCGAAGTGGGGGACCCGAAAAACGTCGCGGGCCTGCCGGGACTGCAGTACACCGCGGTGCTCGAGCCGATGTCCACGGACGTGATTTTTGTACCGGGCCTGCCGGTGAGAATACGGGGGAATTTTACCGGACAGAGCACCAGCATGTATGGAGCGGTACGCAATTCGTATCTGTTTCGCGACGGCGCCGGGACGCTGTACAACCCGTTCCACAATTACGCCTCGATTCGCTATTCGGGATATTCGCGCTTGCCGGAAATGGATCCGCGAAAACTGCGCGCCGCGGGCACCACGTACCCTAATGGCATTGCGGATCTGTATTTGCAGTTACCAAAATTGGATCAACGGATTCCGAACCTGGCGCGGGAGATTACCGCGCAGGCGGACACGCCCTACGACAAGGCGCGAGCCATTCAGAATTACCTGCGCAGCAGTCGCTTCAAGTACACCTTAGTGCTGACGGGCAAGCCGGGGGACGATCCGCTGCCGCATTTCCTGTTTGAGACACACGCGGGCCATTGCGAATATTTTGCGTCATCGATGGCGATCCTGCTGCGGACGGTGGGCGTGCCGACGCGCGAGGTGAATGGGTTTTTGCCGGGCGAATACAACGATCTGGGCGGCGACTACATTGTCCGCGCGAGCGACGCGCACAGCTGGGTGGAAGTGTATTTTCCGGGAAATGGCTGGGTGGTGTTCGACCCCACGCCGGACACGACGGAAAATACGGAGGGATTTTTGTCGCGCCTGGGGAAGTATGCGGATTTTCTGGAGATGACGTGGAACGACTGGATCATCAGCTACGACTTCGGACATCAGGCGGTATTGACGCAGACGCTGCAACGGGGTTCGCGCAGCTGGATGGAGAATGGGCGCGCGTGGTTTGAGCGCAAGCAGGAGCGCGGGAAAAGCTGGCTGAAATCGTGGCAATTCGATCATCAAAGCCTGCGGTACTTACTGCCGGTGAGTTTGGTGCTGCTGCTGGTGGCGCTGCGGTTCGACCTTTTTTACCGTGGCTGGCGGCGGGCGCAGCTTTATTTCCAATTGCAAACGAAACATTCGGCGGCGGCGGCGCCCATGCTGGCTTCGCGGTTGTACGCGGAGATGCTGCGACAGTTGGAGCGGCGCGGGATGGTGCGCAAGGCGTCGCAGACACCGCTGGAGTTTGCCGCGGAACTTGGAAACGGCGGCGGACCCGGTTCGCCGGAGCGGGAGTTTTTGCCGGCGGTGCGAGAGTTTACGCAGATTTACGCGCGTGCGCGGTTTGGCGGGGCGCCCTGCGATACTTCACGGCTGCGGATATTGCTGGCGCAGATACGCTCGGCGCCGCGATCGAGTTAGCCGTTGCACGTTTTCACGGCGTCGTGGTGCGGACGCCGTTCCTGTGGACCCTCCCGTTGCGTGAGCCGCTGCGTTAGAGCGCTCCGGCGGCGTGTTATAATGAAATGTTGTCGCAAGGGCGATTTTGCCGCCTATGAACGCAATCAAGACCAAAGTCGGATTCGTGAGCCTGGGCTGCCCGAAGAACCTCGTGGACAGCGAGGTAATGATGGGCATTTTGTCGCGCGAGGGGTATGAGCTGACGCCGCGCGCGGACGAAGCCGAAATTCTCGTGGTGAACACTTGCAGCTTTATCGAGTCCGCGCAGAAGGAATCGGTGGATGCGATTCTGGAGATGGCGGAGCACAAGAAATTTGGCGCGGCGCGGAAATTGATCGTGGCCGGGTGCCTGGTGGAGCGCTATCGCGCGCAAATTCTGGAGCAGGTGCCGGAAGTGGATGCCGTGGTGGGCACCGGCGAAGTGGAACGCATCATGGAAGCGGTGGAGGGCGCCATGCGCGTGTTGCCCGCGACGCCGCCGGCGTTTCTGTATCACGATTTGACGCCGCGCATGATCACCACGCCGAAGCATGCCGCTTATATAAAAATTGCCGAGGGCTGCGATCATCCGTGTTCCTTCTGCATTATTCCGCAGTTGCGCGGGAAGTTTCGCAGCCGGCGGTTTGAATCCGTGTTGCGCGAGGCGGAGAACCTGGTGGCGGGCGGAGCGCGCGAGATTACGCTGATCGGTCAGGATACGACTTCGTACGGCGAAGATTTGGGATTGCGTGATGGTTTGGCGCTGCTGCTGGAGAAGTTGGCGCAGATTGGCGGGGAGACCGCTGCAGATGCGCGTGGCACGGAGGGCGACGATTTGCTGTGGGTGCGTTTTTTGTACGCTTATCCGAATCGCGTGACGCAGAAAATGCTCGACACGCTGGCGGCTTATCCGCGCCTGGCGAAATACATGGACATGCCGCTGCAGCATGCCAGCCGCAACGTGCTGGCGCGCATGAAGCGCGGCGGCAACGGCAACTCGTTCTTGAAATTACTGGAACGCATGCGCACCACGATTCCGGGTATCTCGCTGCGCACTTCGTTTATTGCGGGCTTTCCCGGGGAGACGGACGCCGATTTTGCGGAGCTATGCGATTTCGTGAAGGCGGCGCAGCTGGATTGGATGGGCGTGTTTGAGTATTCGGACGTGGACAACGCGGGAAGTTTTGCGCTGGATGAGAAAGTTGACGCCGAGACAATCAGCGGGCGCCGCAATGAGTTGATGGCTATCCAGAAGAAAATTTCGCGCGAGCGGCTGAAACGTTTTCGCGGACAGCGGGCGAGGGCGCTGGTGGAAGGGCCGTCGAAGGATAATCCGCTGGTGTGGGAAGCGCGGCTCGAAGGCATGGCGCCGGACATCGACGGCAAGGTGTACCTGACGGATATTGAACTGGCGAACGGCAATGTGGCGGCGGCCGGCGATGTGGCGCGGGTGGAAATTACCAAGACGGATGCTTACGATTTGATTGGGCGCGTGGTGGAGATTATTCCGCGGCGGCGGCCGTTGTGCGGCGAGATGCAAGATGCCGCCCTGAAGGGCGGCGCTACAACGGCTCCGCCGGAGCAGTTGCACCGCATTGCGACTGGGGCGGCCTTGCGCGTTCTGGCGTAGCTTGCAGCAAGTTGATGTACACTGCCGATTCACGCTGTAAAATCCCGGGATACAGGGTTCGCGCCATGCTGCACAAATGCCCGATTTGTAAAACCGCGACGGATTCCGACAAGCACCGCGACTTCCCTTTCTGCAGCGAACGCTGCCGCGACCGCGACCTTGGCAATTGGGCCACGGAAAAATACGTGGTCTCCGATCCCATCTTCAACGAAGACGATATCGAGGAGATGGAAGCGCCGCGCAAAACGATCATCCTCGACCTCGATGAGCCGAATGACGCCGGACACTGAGGCCGCTAGTCCCGCCGCGCCCTGGCGTAACAAGCCGCACATTTCGTTTCTGCTGGCCACATGGTTTGGTGCTGGGTATTTGCCCAAAGCTCCTGGGACTTGGGGCTCGCTCGCGGGAGTGATACTAACCTTCATTATCCAGACCACGGTAGGCTGGAAACTTTTGACGGACTTCTTTGAGCATGACCGCTACAGCGCAGGATACGAGTTTGTGCCCGCCGGCTGTTGCCTGGTACTCGCCGTTATCGGCGTGTGGAGCAGTTCGGGAGTCGCCGCCTACACCGGCAAGAAGGATCCGCAGTTTGTTGTGATCGACGAAGTTTCAGGGCAGATGCTTACGATCGTTCTGGGTGCGCCTGCGTTGAGCGTCAGCTCGTCCATTCCGGTGCACACCGCCTGGGGGGATATTGAGATCAGCGAACAATGGCTGGTCTTCGTCGCAGCCTTTTTGCTATTCCGTTTATTCGACATATGGAAGCCGTGGCCGATACGGCGGCTGGAAAGGCTGCCTGGGGGGTGGGGGATTATGGCGGACGATTGGCTGGCAGGCATCTACGCTGCAATTGTGCTGCGTCTCGCGCTACACTTCCATGTGCTATGAAATTCGGGCCAGGCGAATCCTCGGCGAAGAACGGCATCCCGCGCATTGAGCGCGTTTCTCCCTCCGCGGCCATTCCCGGGGGCGAGATCGCGATTTATGGCGCGGGCTTTGCGCCGCGCAACGGCACGCGGCCCATCGTGCGCTTTGGCGAAACGGAAGCCAACCTGTCGCTGGCCAGCGAGTCGCGGCTGATTGCGCGCGTGCCGGAGGGCGCCACGGGCGGCATGGTGCAGGTGGCGACCGCGGACCATGAGAGCGCGCCGCATCCCGTCTCCATCGGGCTGCAAATCGCAGACAATCTGCATCCTGTGTGCAATCCCGCGGTGGACGGCGAGGGGAACATCTACGTGACGTTTTCCGGTGCGCGCGGGCAACGCGTGCCGGTATCGCTGTATAAAATCACGGCGAACTATTCCGTGAAACCGTTTGTGACTTCGGTGATCAATCCGAGCGGGCTGGCCATCGGNNACTGGTATCGCGTTCGACAAAGCCGGCAATCTGTACGTGGGGGACCGCAGCGGCACGATTTTCAAGATTAGCCCATCGCGCGAGATTTTTGTTTTTGCCACGCTTGAGCCTTCGGTGGCGGCGTATCACCTGGCGTTTCATCCCACCGGCGACTTGTACGTGACCGGGCCGACCACCTCGAGCTACGACCGCGTTTTCCGCATCACGCAAGGCGGCGAGGTGCTGGTGTTTTATCGCGGCTTGGGCCGGCCGCAGGGGCTGGCGTTTGATCGCGAAGGGTATCTTTACGTGGCGGCATCGTACGGCGGCCGACGCGGATTGGTGCGCATCTCGCCGAGCGGGCATGCGGATATCGCGTTAAGCGGCTCCGGACTCGTGGGCCTGGCGCTACAACCTTCGGGACGCGCCATTCTTGCCAGCACGGGTTCCCTCTTCACCCTGGATTGGGAAGTCCGAGGCCTGCCGCTGATCGGGTGATTGTGATTCGCAGTCGCCTGGCGGCTCGCAAGGCGCCCGCCGCAGACGGCGGCCGCTCCTGGCGATGCGCGGCGGTGTTAGCAAACCCTGTCGCGGGTATACTCATTTAGATGAAAGCCGAAATTATCGCTGTTGGGTCCGAACTGCTCACGCCAGACCGCCTGGACACCAATTCGCTTTTTCTTACGGAAGAACTGAACAAATTGGGCGTGGAAGTGGTGCGCAAGTCCGTCGTGGGAGACAATCGCGAGGACTTGCTGGCCGCGTTTCGCGAGTCGCGCAACCGCGTGGAGTTGGTCATCGCCTGCGGTGGCCTTGGCCCTACCGAAGACGACATGACGCGCGAGACCGTGGCCGAACTGCTGGGCCGGAAGCTGGTGCGCGATCCGGCTATCCTGCAAGCCATCGAAGGGCGTTTCCGCAGCTTCAAGCGCGAAATGCCGGAGATCAATGCGCGCCAGGCGATGGTCCCGGAAGGCGCTGAGGCGCTGGACAATCCGCGGGGCACCGCGCCCGGTTTGTGGATCGAGGATCGCGGCCACATGGTGGCGCTGCTGCCCGGTCCGCCGCGCGAGATGAAGCCCATGTTCCTTGAGCATGTGTTGCCGAAGCTGGCGCGCCGCGTATCCGGCGTGCGTGTTATTCATCGCGAACTGCGCGTCACGGGACTTGGCGAATCGCACGTGGAGCAGCGCATCGCGCCCATTTACAAACGGTATCCGGACGTGAACACCACCGTACTTGCCGCGCCTGGCGAAGTGCAGGTGCATCTGCGGATATGGAGCGATGATTTTGGGCATGCCAACAGAATTCTCGATGAAATCGTGCAGGGCTTCGACATTGCGTTGACGGACCGCATCTTTTCCCGTGACGGGTCGACGCTTGACGAAGTGGTCGCGCAACTCTTGCTGCTCAATAATGCCACCATCTCCGCGGCGGAAAGTTGCACGGGCGGACTTTTCGCGCAGCGGCTTACCAGCATCGCAGGCAGCTCGGCGTATTTTCTCGGGGGCGTGGTGTGCTACAGCAACGAATTGAAGACAGCGTGGGCCGACGTGCCGGCATCGCTGCTTCAGGCGAAAGGCGCGGTCAGCGCGGAGGTGGCCACGGCGCTGGCTGACGGCATTCGCCATCGCGCCGGCAGCCTTATTGGCGTGGGCATTACCGGCATTGCCGGTCCCGGCGGCGGCAGCGATGAAAAGCCTGTAGGCACGGTGCATATCGCGATTTCTACGGCGGCGGGCGTCAAGGAACGCCTCGTGCATTTTCCCGGCGATCGCGAAATGATTCGCATCCAGGCTTCGCAAGCGGCGCTGGATATGGTGCGCATCCACTTCCTCTACAATGGCGCGCAGTCGCCGCACGGCAGCCACGTCGCCAAACACGTGGGCGGACAGGTGGGCGGAGCTGGCGGTGCGCTTCCTTCACCGGCGCCCTTGAAGCGCTCCTGAACATGGACCGCGCTACGCTGTTTCACCTGGACATTCCTGTGGTCGCGTATCTGCTCGGATCGATACCGTTCGGGTTGCTGCTGGCGCATGTGTTTGGCGGGAAAGATGTGCGCAAGGCGGGCAGCGGCAATATTGGCGCGACGAATGTTTCGCGCGTTGCCGGGCCGGTCGCGGGAATTCTAACGCTGCTGCTCGATGCCGCAAAGGGTTACGCCGCGGTGCTGCTAGCCGCGCGCCTGACCGATGACGCCGCAACGTGGCTGATGATTGCGGGCATCAGCGCGCTGCTGGGGCATTGTTTTCCACTGTGGCTGCACTGCAAAGGCGGCAAAGGCGTGGCCACGGCAGCGGGTGTTTTCCTGGCGCTGTCTCCTTTCGCGATGCTCTCGGCGCTGGCGGTTTTTATTCTGGTGGTGATGTTCTGGCGGTATGTGTCGCTGGGTTCGCTGGCCGCTGCCGCGGCCATTCCCTTGCTGATG
The DNA here is from genome assembly GCA_003161195.1 of Acidobacteriota bacterium. Classification (GTDB taxonomy): domain Bacteria; phylum Acidobacteriota; class Terriglobia; order Acidiferrales; family UBA7541; genus Acidiferrum. Next base: position 12,760 of record PMOV01000109.1, read on the forward strand.
TATTTTCTGTGGGCGCCGCACCATGCGCCGCCGCTGGTGGTGACCTTTGGTTCGCTGGCCATGTCCGGACTGGTGATTTACAAGCATGACGCCAACATGCAGCGCCTGATCGAGGGCACGGAAGCCAAGTTTTCTTTTCGTCGCAGTGCAGACAAGACGAAAGACGCCGCGTAGCGTCATCGCGCCAAGCTCATGAGCAAAATCGCCATTCTGGGGGCGGGCAGTTGGGGTACGGCGCTGGCGATTATTTTGTCGCGCAGCCCGCGTAAACATGAAATCACGCTCTGGGTGCGGGACGCCGCGCTGGCCGCAGCGTTGCAGAAGGACCGGGAGAACAAGACTTACCTGCCGGGTTGCAAACTGCCGTCCAGCGTTCAACCCACGGACAGCCTCCGGTCGGCGCTCGAAGGCGCGGAGATTGTGGTCAGCGCTGTCCCGTCCGCGCACGTGCGCGCCGTCTTCACCCAAGCGCTGCCGCACTTGCGCGCTTCCGTGCCGGTCGCTAGCGCTACCAAAGGACTTGAGCCGCTAACCCATCTGCGCATGAGCGAAGTGCTGGAGCAGACGCTCGCCACGAATTTTCTGGCGGAGATCGCCGTATTGTCGGGACCGTCGTTTGCGCTTGAAGCGGCGTTAGGCGAACCGACGGCGGTGGTTGTCGCTTCGCCAAAAGTCGACGGCGAAACGCCGCTCGCTGCGCGGATACAGGAGGAGTTCGCCGCGCCCGGCTTTCGCCTGTACACCAACGACGACGTGCTGGGCGTCGAGTTGGCCGGCGCCATGAAAAATGTCATCGCCATTGCCGCCGGCGCCTGCGAGGGTTTGGGACTCGGCTCTAACGCGCAAGCCGCGCTGATCACGCGCGGCCTGGCGGAGATGACGCGGCTGGCCGTGGCGCTCGGCGCAAAGCCCGAAACGCTCGCAGGTCTCGCCGGCCTCGGAGACCTCGTGCTGACGTGCAAAGGCGCGCCAAGTCGCAATCGCCTCGTCGGCGTGCAGCTCGGCCAAGGCCGCACTCTGCCTGAAGTTCTATCCGGCATGCGCATGGTCGCTGAAGGGGTCAATTCAGCCGCGCCGCTGCTCGCCTTGGCGCGCCAGCACCACATCGACCTGCCCATCACCGAACAAGTCGACGCCATCCTGCACCGCAATTTGCCCGCGCGCGAAGCCATCCGTGAAATCATGGACCGACGCCAAAAACCTGAATCCTTCTGAACCTTTGTGCTATGTTACTCTGCAACTTTTTAAGGTAGGCGACTATGTTGGCGAAGCTCGTTACGCTCAATTTCAGCGTGGTGATTTTGATGATGTGCGCCGCATCAGTTTCCACGGGCGATCCGGTAGCGAACAAGCCGATTTGGTCCAAGAAGGGCATCTCATTTCCCTTGGATGTGACACTTCCCCTTTCAGCGCCTGTCGGTTCCTAAGAATTCCGTCCCCGAATGCAAAGAGCGTGGTCGAGATCAGCTACGACAAACCAACCGCGGACTATCCAGATACTGAGATCGCCAGGATACCGGTAAAAACTGACGGCAAACTCGTCGGCGAGTGCTACCAGTAGGCTCCGCGGAATCGGAGCTAGGTTGGTCCCCCTGATTCAAAGGCCTTATTCATTAACGGCAACCAGAATGCAAATGGGGACGATCATCTGGCTGTTCATCTCCTTGGGGAGGCGAACCTCGAACCCGGCTATATTAGCGGCGAAATAGAAGAGGACCTGGTTCGCAGCTTCCCGCCTTGCTTGGCAAAAGACCCCATCGACAATTGTGCTGGCGTCACGGCGGATCGGGACTTTTTTGGAATGGTTGGGCTGGACTGGATCGGTAATTCGTCTCGTATGGTCGTTATGGCCCAAGTGATCTGTAGCTCGTCCATGGGCGGAATCATGTGTGGGGTCTTGGGGTACGGGTTGGAGGTACCGAGCGGCAAGATTTTGCGACGAATGGAATCGAAGAAATTCGCCCCACGGTGGAAACACAGTATGGCATGGAAGTTCGATGACCCTGGTCCGGCGGAGTTCGAGGCCAAACCCAGCCAACGATGATTCATACCCGCTGGTACCAAAGGGCCATTTAGACATCGGCGACGCCTGCCCTTCGCGGGTGCCGCGGAGTGGCGGCAATTGCCTAAAATAGGGAGTCGTGACATCCCCTAGCCCTATATCCGTTTGGCAACGCCTGCGCAGCGGCCGGCTACGTATTTTGTGGCTGGTGTTGGGTGCATTGCTGCTGGTCAGCGTGTTGCCGATCGGCTTGTACCACCGGCAGGTGCTGGAGTTGAGCCAGGATAAGCTGGTGGATACGGAGCGCGTGGAGCAAACGGATCTGACTCGCTCGCTGGCGCAGGAAATCCAATTTTTCGAGTCCAACCTGACGCAACAACTGGTGAGCGAACGGCAAATCCTGGCGTTAACCGGGCTGATTGACCACGTCGACGATCCTATCGAGCAACCCAAAGTCACGCGACTGCTGGAAAATTTCGTGGACAGCAATCGCAACACGTTTATTTATCTGACGGCGGTGGGCAAATCCGGCAAAGGCACCAGCGCCTCGCAGGGCAACTTCCGCGCGGAGCAGGATCCGTTCGTGGCCAAGGCGCTGCAGAGTGCGTTTGTCACCTGCCTGCAATCGCAGCAGACGCAAATGACCAAGTTTCGCAGCGACCCGCTGGCGCTGGCGCCGGACAATCGGCCGGCATTCGTGATCGCCGTGCCGCTCAAGGACATTAACGACAATTTCGCCGGCATGCTGGCGGCGGTGGTTTCGCTCGATCCGATTTTGCGGCGCTTGCAGGACGCCAGCGTGCGTGGGCGCGACGTATTTGTGGTGGACCATTACGGCCACATTGTGGCGCACCCGAATACCAAGAACTACGTGCCGGGCGCGGACGCCAGCGCCAATTCCAAGCTGGTTGAGCAGGTGATGGCCTTGCCGCGCGAATTGCGCAACACGGAGACGGTGCGCTTCACGGAAGCGGGCAAGAAGCATCCCATCGAAATGATTGGGACGTACAGCACCTTTCCGGAGGTGAATTGGGCGGTGATTGCGCAGCGCAGCCTGGAGCAGGCGCGCGCGGACTCCGGCGTGACGGATTTGAATCGCCAGGCGCTGGCGTTTGTCAGTGTGGTGGTACTGGTGGCCATCCTGTTCGGATACTTTTTTGCCGTGGGGATCAGCCGGCCGATTCTCCGGCTGGCGGCTTCCACGCGGGCCATCAGCCGCGGCGAGTTTCACCAGCGCACGCAGGTGCGCGGCGCGGCGGAAATCAGCGAGCTGGCGGAAAATTTCAACAAGATGGCGGGGGACATCGAAGAGTACATCGAGCGCCTGAAGGAAGCGGCGGAAGAAAATCGCGAGCTGTTCTTAGGGTCGATTCGCATGCTTGCGGCGGCGATCGACGAAAAGGATCCGTATACGCGCGGTCACTCTGGACGGGTGGCGAAATATTCCACGCTCATTGGACAAGAGCTGGGCTTGCCGGCGCCGGAACTGGATCGGCTGAAGATTTCGGCACTGCTGCACGACGTAGGAAAAATCGGCGTGGAAGATCGCGTGCTCAAGAAGCCGGGCGCGCTGACGCCGGAAGAGTTTGATTTGATGAAGCAGCATACGGTGAAGGGCGCCAACATCATGCGGCCGGTTTCGCAGTTGAAGGAAATGCTGCCGGGCATCGAACTGCACCACGAGCACATGGACGGGCGCGGGTACCCCTATGGTTTGCAGGGCCCGCAGATTCCGCTGATGGCGCGCATCATCGGCGTGGCGGACACGCTGGATGCGATGACGACCAACCGGCCTTATCAGTCGGCTATGGACCTGGATTTTGCGCTTAACAAGATTAAGGCGCTGGGCGGGACGAAGTTTGATGTGGTGATTGTGAATGCGCTGGAATCTACCATTAACGCTGGCAAGCTGCGGCTTTCTGCTGTTGAAGTGCACGTGTAGTTTTTCCTTGCACAGTTGAGAACGCACGCGTGAGAGTGCACAAGCAGGAATGCCAGTGTTACTAAAGGGCCGCTCGAACGCACCCAAAACATTTCCAATGTGGACTGGTTGGCAATATTTATGCGGTCTTGGCTGCGACTCACTTTAAAATAAGAGTTGTGAGCATCGGCTTATGAGTACGCAGACACTGGCTGCGGCGGAGATCGCTGCGCCCAAGAGGATTGACGAAGGGACGTTGTTTCGGGTGTTGACGGCGGTGAGCTTCTGTCACCTGCTGAACGATATGGTGCAGTCGCTGGTGCCGTCGATGTATCCGATTCTGAAGACTTCCTTTGGGCTGGATTTCACGCGCATTGGGCTGATTACGCTGACGTATCAAATCACCGCTTCGCTACTGCAGCCGCTTATCGGGTACTTTACCGACCGCAAACCGAAGCCTTATTCCTTGACGATGGGAATGGGTTTTACCTTGCTGGGGTTGCTGCTGCTGGCAGTGGCGCCGACGTTTGGCTTGCTGGTGCTGGCGGCGGCGCTGATTGGCGTGGGGTCGGCGGTGTTTCACCCGGAGTCATCGCGCGTGGCGCGGCTGGCTTCGGGCGGGCAGCATGGGATGGCGCAATCGTTCTTCCAGCTGGGCGGCAACACGGGGTCGGCGATTGGGCCATTGCTGGCGACGCTGATTATTCTGCCGCGCGGACAGATTGGCGCGGCGTGGTTTTCGCTGGCGGCGCTGCTGGGGATATTTGTGCTGGTGCAGGTGGGGCACTGGTATAAGGGGCATTTGCAGAGCCGGCCGGCGCAGGCTGCGGACACAACGCTGCAGCTGCCGCGGAAGAAGATCGGGATTGCGCTGGCGGTGTTGGTGGCGCTGATTTTCTCGAAATACTTTTATCTGGCGAGTTTCTCCAGCTACTACACTTTTTACCTCATCGCGAAGTTTGGACTTTCCGTGCGCAGTTCGGAGCTGTATTTGTTTATCTTCTTTGGCGCGGTTGCGGCGGGCACCTTCGTTGGCGGACCGGTGGGAGATCGTGTGGGGCGTAAGGTGGTGATTTGGTGCTCGATTCTGGGGGTGTTGCCGTTTACCTTGCTGCTGCCTTACGCGAACCTGTTCTGGACGGCGGTACTTAGCGTGATTATTGGGTTTGTGATTGCGTCGGCATTTTCGGCGATTCTGGTGTATGGACAGGACCTGATTCCTGGGCGCGTAGGGATGATTTCGGGATTGTTTTTTGGTTTTGCGTTTGGCATGGGGGGGATTGGGGCGGCGGTGCTGGGGCGGTTGGCGGACGCGACCAGCATCCTTTTTGTGTACAAGGTTTGTTCGTATTTGCCGGCTTTGGGGGTGCTGACGGTGTTATTGCCCACGCTGGAGNNTAGCCGCATCCTGCCGGGGGCGGCGCAGTCTGGTACACTTTTGCTTCGCGTTTAGCGCGTTATACGAACCGAAACTACATGATTTCCTTATTTGGCAAACCGGAAGTTGTCGAGCCTTCGCTGCTTAATAAGCTTAAAGCGTCGATTACCAAGACGAAGGCGGCGCTGTCGGAGACGGTCGATACCATTTTTCAGGGGCAGCGGAAGATTGACCCTGCGCTGCTGAAGCAGCTGGAGACGGCTTTGCTTTCGGCGGATTTGGGGGTGGCCAGCACGAAGGAAATTTTGGCATCGGTGAAGGAGAAGCTGGATCGGAGCGCNNCTTGCGGATGCCTCGCAGCTGAAGCGGGAGATTAAGTCGCACATTGTGCGGATTTTGGATGCGGCGACGAACGCAGGCGCGACGGCGAGGAACGGCGGGTCCGGCGGCAGCATGTCCGCGATTGCCGCAGCAACCGGGATCAGGCC
>PMOV01000090.1 GCA_003161195.1 Acidobacteriota bacterium
GCCGCGTCACCGCAGAACACCGTTTTGGTGACGGGCGGGAACGAGCAAGTGCTGGTGGAGATTCGCTCGCCGGAGCTTTGCCGGCGCTACACGGCGCGTATTTTGCGTGGGATTAAAGTGCAGCCGTCTCCCGCATGGCTGCGTGAGCGGCTCGAGGCGATGGGCGTTGCGTCCATCAACAATGTAGTGGACGCCACGAACTACGTGATGTTCGAGCTGGGCAATCCACTGCACGCGTTCGACTACGACAAGGTGCGCGACCACAGGATTGTGGTGCGCCAGGCGCGCGCCGGCGAAAAAATGACCACTTTGGACGGCGTGGAGCGCGAACTCGACCCCAACATGCCGGTGGTCTGCGACGGTGATGGTACGCGGGCCATTGGCAGCGGCGTAATGGGCGGACGGGACACCGAGATTTCGTTTGCGACCAAGGACGTTTTGTTGGAGTGCGCGCACTTTGACGCAGGGTCCATACGCCGCGCGGCTCGCTCTTTGCGACTGCACAGCGAAGCTTCCACCCGCTTCGCACGCGGCGCGGACCCGGAGATGGCGGCGACGGCTTCGCGGCGCTGCGCGGAATTGATCTTGAAATTGGCCGGCGGCGAACTGACCACCGCGGTGGATGTCTATCCGGGAAAACACGCACCGAAGAAAATACGGCTGCGGCGGACGGAGTTTCTTCGTGTGATGGGCGCGGATGTGGCGGACAGGGAAGTAGAGTCGACGCTGGGACTGTTGGGATTCGCCCCGGTGCGCGTGGACGAGCATCGCGCCGCGGAATCGCTGCTGGCCACCTGGGAATGCACGCAACCTTCGTGGCGCGGCGACGTCGAGCGTGAGATCGATTTGATTGAAGAGGTGGCGCGAGTGCACGGGCTGGACAATTTTCCTCCGCGACTCCCCGTGGCGCGCATCGGCGCGGCGCGTTTGCCGCACTTTGAAGCGGAAACGCGTCTGCGCGAGCGTCTGATGGGTTTGGGCTACGCGGAGATTGTAACTATTCCCCACGTCGCCGAAGAACGCGACGAATTGTTTCGCCCCCCCGGCGTTACGCCGGCGCGCCTGGCGAATCCGCTGTCGGAAGAGGCGGGCGTGCTGCGCGGGACGGGCGCGGTCAGTATGGTTGGAGCGCTCGAGTGGAATTTGAACCACGGGCAGCGGAACGCGCGGCTCTTTGAGATCGCGCGGCATTACCGGTTCGATGGAGATGTTGCGGTGGAGGCGCCGGTGTTGACGCTGGGCGCGACCGGCTTTGCACGCGAGCAGGGGATCTATGACAGTGCAAGGCAGTTTTCGTTTGCGGATCTGAAGGGCGATGTGGACGCGATTGGTTTACTTGCGGGCGGGTTTGCATGGAGCTGGAATGCGGATCGCGTGGCTGGCGGTGACAGCGCGGATTGGTTGAATGCGACGCGACGCGCGCGAATTCTGCTGGATAAAGAGCAGCTTGGCGTCGTGGGACAACTTGCGCGGCGCACTGCGGAGCGCTTGAAGATTCGGCAAGACGTTTTTCTCGCCGAGATGCGGTTGGTGCCTTTTTATCGTAGATATTCAGTGGCGAAACAAGAGCGGCGGTATGAGCCGTTGCCCCGCTTTCCGGCCGTCGAGCGCGACTTTTCTTTATTGCTGCCAGAAGGAACACGTTTCGCTGACGTCGCTGGCCTCATCCGCTCACTGGGGATCGACGAACTTGCCTCCATCGAGGCTGCTGATCTGTTTCACGGGAAAAATGTGCCGGCAGGAAAGTATTCGCTGCTGGTGCGGGTGCGATTTCAGAGTCACGAGGCCACCCTCACCGACGCGCAGATTGGCGACTACGCGGCAAAGATTGTAACGGCGCTGGCGAGTGGTGTCGGCGCCCAGTTGCGCGCTTGAGAAGTTGCGTGCCTGATGGCTGCGTGCCTGATGAATCGGTTTCCCCTCGGCAGCCCTTAAGCTGTGACGGTTTCATGCGCCGCGAGCCGCTCGCGAGCCACCAGCGTTTCAGCAACCACGGCTCGCGGTAGTAGTCTCGCGATGGTGTAGACGCCCAAGATTAGACCGAGTGGCGCCTCCGGCAATGAAAGAAATCCCGCCACGAGTGCTAGCGATCGCGCCGAAGACCAATTGGAAAGTAACGCGAGCCCGGCCAAAATTCCCAGCAGACCGCAGACGACCGACAAGAGGATGAGCCCCGCATAAAACAGGTGGAACGCGTCCATCAGGGAATATGGATTGGGCACGCGTGACAGCGTGGAGCCGAACATCAATGTGGCGGTGACCTCGAAACTCAGCAGCCAAATGGCCAACAAGATGCGTGCTAGCCCATAAACGATCCAGCAAAAACCTAAGCCGCGCGGTTCGCCCGTGGTGCCCGATGTGCTGGTGGAATGGCTGGTCATAGAATATTCCTTGAAGTGTAATTTGCTGCTGATTTGAGAATCGGCCGGGCAAATCCGATTGGCGCTCTGCTACATCGAAGAGGAAGAGAAAAGGCGCCCCAGCCCTAGGACCTCGATTTCTCGAGGTTTCACGCCCTTCCTCTCCGCTCTTCCATTGTGCGGAGGGTAAGCACCGCATCGCCATACTTGCAAGGGGAGCGACTACGGTCCATACAACTGATACTGTATGGAGAATTGTCGGTTGCTGTAGCAGGCGGAAGCCGCTGAGGCGCAAACAAGCGAGATTTTGATGGCTGTGACACGCAGTGGAAAGATACGAATCGGCATTTCAGGTTGGCGCTATGAGCCATGGCGCGGAGTGTTCTATCCGGAGAAGCTGCCGCAAAAATCGGAACTGGCGTTCGCGGCCAGCAAGCTGAATTCCATCGAAATCAACGGCACGTTCTACTCGCTCCAGCGCCCTTCCAGTTTCGCCCGCTGGGCCGCGGAGACACCCGAGGACTTTGTATTTTCGGTAAAAGGGCCGCGCTTTATCACCCATATCCGGCGGTTGCGAGAGGTGCAAGGTCCGCTGGCGAATTTCATGGCCTCTGGAGTGTTGCTGCTGCGGAAGAAGCTGGGGGCATTTCTGTGGCAGTTTCCACCGAATTTCAAGTATCAGCACGACCTGCTGGAGAATTTCTTCAAGCAACTGCCGGCCGACAGCATTTCCGCACTGAAACTGGGACAAGGCCACGACCTGCGCATCAAAACGGAGGAAGGCCTGGAGATCACCGAACGCTTTGCGCTGCGCCACGCGATCGAGGTTCGCAACAAGAGTTTTGTGCTGCCGGAGTTTGTTGAGCTGCTGCGCAAATACCAGGTGGCATTAGTGTGCGCGGATACCGTCGAGTGGCCGCGGCTGATGGATGTGACTTCAGATTTCATGTATTGCCGGCTGCATGGTTCGGAAAAGCTGTATGAGGACGGCTACGACGACAAATCCCTGGATGCCTGGGCCAGTCGGGTCACGGACTGGGCCCGCGGAGACGAACCGGAGGACGCGGAGCGTGTTTTGGAACCGGACGCAGGAGCAAGGAACGCCGTCCGCGACGTCTTCGTTTATTTCGATAACGATTTGAAGGTAAAAGCGCCCGTGGACGCCATGGCACTGGCCGCACGCGTTAAGAAGATCCTGCCGGAGGCGCTGTGAAGCTCGTTAGTCGGATGAATTTGCTGACCTTCTCGCGGGTGACTTATGGCGTTACCTGGAATCGCTCGCCGTCTTGGAATCGCGGCCGCAATATGTTCTGCTAGAAATGTGAACCTTCGACTTCTGCTGCTTGATCGATTCACGGCGCCTTTAGCGCGCATCGCCCTCGGGTGCGCGATGATTGCTTGGCATGCGGCTGGCGTCTCCGGGAGCTTCGCGCAAAGTGTGGCGTCCGAAGACCGCGCACCCGCCATTCGATTCGTAAACAATCCCGAGGCGGCGCCGGAATTTGCGTTGCAAACCCTCGGCGGTAAACCGCTTTCGCTGGCCAGCGCTACCGGAAAAGTAGTGTTGCTGAATTTCTGGGCCACGTGGTGCGGTCCCTGCCGCCTGGAGATCCCGGATTTGATCGAGCTCCAGAACCATTATAAAGACCAACTGCAGATCATCGGCCTGTTGGTTGACGTCGATGATGTGGAAGACGCGAAAAAATTTGTGCAGGATAGCGGCTTCAACTATCCCGTAGCCGTAGCCACGCCGCAAGTGCGCATCGCCTACGGCGGGATCAGCGCGCTGCCCACCGTCTTCGTTTTGGATACCCAAGGCCGCATCGTGCAGAAGCACATTGGCCTATCCGATCCGCGCTTGTACGAGATCGAGACGCGGGCACTATTAAATCTGCCTATTCCATTCCGCGTGGAGAAATTCGAAGACACCGGCGAGATTTTCTTGAAGCATGCGGACCGCGCTACGGAACTGCCCGGCGTCGACTTCACCAAGCTCTCTGCGGAGCAGAAAATCGCCGCCCTTCATGCGCTGAACGCGGAAGGCTGCACCTGTGGCTGCAAATTGACGCTCGCGCAATGCCGCATCTACGATTCGGCCTGCGCCGTCAGCAAAGGCCGAGCAGACAAAATTGTCGCGGAATTACGCGCGGCGGATGTGGCAGCCCCGGCGCCTACGCCCTCCGATGCGCCAAGTCCGAATCCGCCACCTTCGCCGGAATTGAGGAGCCGGAAATCGCCCTGAGCCGCTGAGAAGTCCTCCGACCGCCGTTCGAGAAGCATCATTTGGGCGAATAACTGGTGCGGATTCTTCCAAAACGTAGCATCCAACCTCTCGTCTTGGTAACCTGTCGTCCCGCATGCACACCGTCGCAAAAATAATCTTCATCTTGTGTCTGGCCCTGTCGTTCACCGGGTGGGTGTCTCCTCCGGTGGCGTTAACTGCCGGTATTCTATTCGCCTTCGCATTCACCCATCCCTACGCGGTCCAGAGCCGCACCGCAACAAGATTCCTGTTGCAAGCATCGGTTGTCGGCTTGGGCTTCGGTATGAACCTGCAGGAAGTGTTGAAGGCCGGACGGAGCGGTTTGCTTTACACCGCGGTGAGCATTTCGCTGGCCATGTCGCTGGGACTGGCGCTTGGAAATTGGCTGCGAGTGGTCGGAAATTCTTCCTTTCTGATCAGCGCAGGTACAGCCATTTGCGGCGGCAGCGCGATTGCCGCTGTGGGTCCGATTATACAAGCGGACGAACATGAGATGGCGGTGTCGCTCGGCGCGGTGTTCATCTTAAATTCCGTGGCGCTGATAATTTTCCCGCCGATTGGCAACGCATTGCACCTGTCACAGTCGCAGTTTGGTCTCTGGGCCGCCCTCGCCATTCATGACACAAGCTCGGTCGTAGGCGCGACCGCAAAGTATGGACCCCAAGCCTTGGTCATCGGTACCACGGTGAAACTGGCGCGCGCGCTCTGGATCATCCCGCTCGCTCTACTCACCGCCGCCATTAAACGCAGCAAGACGAAAATTCAGCTGCCGTGGTTCATCCTGTTTTTCTGCCTGGCGGCGATCGTGAACACCTATGTCGTTGGCGTTTCCGGCGCAACGCATCTGCTTTACACGCTCGGACGCCTCGGCTTGACCGCCACACTGTTTCTAATCGGCACCGGCCTTTCCCGCGCCACCGTTCAGCAAGTCGGATGGCGCCCTCTGCTGCAAGCCGTGCTTCTGTGGATCGTCATTGGCTGCAGCTCGCTCTACCTGATCCGCGCCGGCTGGATCGCCTTCTAACCAATCGCAGCCATCCTTGTGCTCGCCAAATTCTCACGATACACTCACCGCTCTTCCTCACGCGGCCCTGCGCCGCAAGTGACTTTCAGGAGAACATCCATGAATCGGAGAATGTTTGTCACCTTGTGCTCCCTGGTCCTCGTTGTTTCGGTGGTAGCCTTAGGATCTTCTTCACAATCCCTCGCTCCGACGCAGCGCACGGCGGTGCATTTGCCAGGCAGCAATCCGCAACTCCCCTTCAGCGACGCCATTCTCTCCGGCAGCACGCTCTACCTTGCGGGTCGCATTGGCATCGACCCAAAGACTGGCCAAGCCCCAACCGATGTGGACCAGGAAATTCGCATGCTTCTGGATGGTGTGAAAGCCACGCTCTCGGCAGGCGGCATGACCATGGATGATCTTGTCTACGTCCAGGTCTCCTGCACGGACCTCTCGCTTTTCGACAAATTTAACGCCGCCTACAAGACCTACTTCACAACCAAGGACCTCCCGGCGCGCCAATTCGTTGGCGTAGCATCCTTGTTGCGCGGCGGCCACTTTGAGTTGCAATCTATCGCCGTACGCCAACCGCTTAGCCACTAAATCGCGAATAGTGTTCATATTTGGGCATCACTGCTTGACAACCATAGAACAAATGCCTAAATAAGGGCACTTGTCGGTGTTCCGCTTGATCCGAAAATTCCATAAATAGCTGATTGATTGATGTTACTCGCGTTTTCTTGATTTCCGGGCTTGGCGTGTCGATTGCACGTGTCCCCACGTCCGGAGAACTGTTTATGCTCAGAATCACCACCGAACAAAAACGAGGGAAAGTCATTCTGAGCGTCGAAGGCCGCTTGGCCGGTCAGTGGGTAACGGCTCTCGAGCAATGCTGGAAAGACCTGCGCACCTGGGCTCCCAACGGAAAATTCAGCATTAACCTTTGCGGCGTCAGCTTCATCGACGCCGCGGGCAAAGCGCTGCTCAAAGAAATCCACCATCAAGGCGCGCGTCTCGTCGCAGAAGGCTGCCTCAACCAGGCCATCGTCAAAGAAATTGCCGGCGAAGCCAGCACCGACAAATCAGCCGCCGACGCCGATCCGGTCAAGACAAAAAAATCCCATATCATCTTTTACGCATTCCTCCTGGGTTTGCTCACCGGAGGCTTCGCTTCCGCAACGCCGGCCCAGACCCCAGGCACTCTCGCCAGCGCGAAGCACCCCAGCCCACTGCCATCAGCAATCCTCCGCCTTACTCTGGACCAGGCCGTCAGCCTCGCGGTGAAACAAAACCCCACCGCGCAAATCGCGCTGATTCAGTCTCTGCAGTCGGTGCAAGACAAAAATGTCGCGCGTGCCGCGCTGCTTCCCGAAGTGGATGCCAGCGCCAAAGAACAAGTGGAGCGCGTAAACGTCAGAGCGCAATTCGGCGGCAGCGGAGTCTTCGGCGACGTCCCGGTAGCCATCGGTCCATTTCCTATTTTTTCCGTCGGCCCTTCCCTCGCCGCTCCGATTTTTGATTTAACTTTGTGGCGGCGCTATCAAGCAGCGCGTCTGACCGTGGACGCCTCCAAAGCCGACAGCCTCTCCACTCGCGAGTCCGTAATTCTCATGGTCGTCTCGCAATATATCGGCACGCTGCGCGCCGTCGCCGATGTCGAAGCCTCGCGCTCTCGTGTCGAACTCGCTCAAGCGCTCTTTGACCAAGCCGCCGACCTGCAAAAAGAGGGCGTGGGCACCGGCATCGACACCCTGCGCGCCAACGTCGAGCTGCAAAACGAAAAGCAGCGCCTCATCGAAGCGGACGCCGACCGCCAACGCTCCCTCTTCGGCCTCAGCCGCATGCTGAACCTCGANNCTCCCAAATCTTCGCGTCGATGGCGACTGGGCCTATCTCGGCACGCATCCGGACAACGCCGTCGCCACGTACAGTTTCGTAGCCTCGGCAAACATGCCAGTGTTCACTGGCGGCCGTATTCATGCCGAAGTCGTGCGCGCCAATCTCGAAATTCAACGCTTGCAGCAGCAGCAAGACGATTTGCGCAATTCCATCGCCCTGGACGTNNCTTTCCAATCAGGAAGTCGACCAGGCACGCGACCGCTTTCGCGCTGGCGTGGCCAACAACATTGAAGTAATCCAGGCGCAGGATTCCCTGGCGCGTGCCAACGACAATCAGATCGCCGCGCTCTACCGCTTTAATCAAGCGCATGCGGATTATGCCCGCGCCATTGGACAGATGGAAAAGCTGTACGCCAAATGAGGGCCCCATGAGCATCGAGACGGAAATCGACGAACTGGAAAATGCCTCGGGCATACCCGCCCCGCCTCCGCAACCGCCTCCGCCGGTGCCGGCTCCCAAAGGTTTCGCGAACCCGCGCGTGCAAAAGCTGCTCATCGCTGGCGGCGGTCTCTTCCTCGCGGCCGTTGTCGGCCTCCTTGTCTATTACCACGACCGCGAAAGCACCGACGACGCCCAGGTAGACGGCCACATCACCCCGATCGCCGCGAAAATTTCCGGCCGCGTGGCGGAAGTTTTAATAAATGACAATCAAGCCGTGAAAGCCGGCCAGGTGCTACTGCGTATAGATCCTAGGGATTATCAAGCGGCCGTGGATCAAGCTCAGGCGGAACTCGAGGTTGCGGAAAGCGACGCACAGGCCGCCGGCGCCGATGTGCCGCGCACCAAGACCGACGTGGCCAGCGGAAACTCCAGCGCCGATGCGCAGTTACTCGCTGCAGAAGCCGACCTCGCCCGCGCACAAACCATGTACGACGAAGCGCGCACCTCGGACCTGGCTTACGCGCAAGCCAACATCGACAAGAGCCGCGCCAACGCCATACTCGCCAGCGCCGATTTGTCGCGCTATAAGCCGCTCCTCGATAAAGGTGAAATTTCGCAGCAGCAATACGACGCCGCAAAGGCCAACGCCGATGCCGCCAACAGTACCTTGCGCGCGGATCAGGAGAAACTCGCGCAAGCTCAGCGCAATGTAGAGGTCACCAAGTCGCAGGCCGATGCCGCGCGCGCGCGTGTGGACCAGGC
>PMOV01000230.1 GCA_003161195.1 Acidobacteriota bacterium
CTGCACCAGGGTAACGTTTTGCCGCGGATCCGGGAGCGCGGGGTTGACCTGCGAGGCCGCCTGCGCCAGCAACGCATCCGAAATTTGATTCACCTGTTGCGAATACGCTGCCAGGTGGGTTCCTTTAGCTCCGACGTAGGCCGCGGAGACGAAGAAATCCGCAGGCAGATTCCGTTCGAGATCGAGATTCCACTGCTGTACGTAGGCCTCGGGATGATCGTAGGGATCCGCCTCCGTGATCGACTGCACGGTTTGCGTCAGGAACTGCTGCGTTCCTTGCGTGCCCAAGCTTCGCCCGGGCGGATCTGAGATTCCTGACGGAAACGGCAGAGCGATGGTGTTGACGGGATGTGTGCCATCCACCGTCCCCGTATACGTCGTTGCCGCAGCATTCACCAGGTCGTTCAGCGGATTCAGGCTGAACGCCACGTAATTAGGAATCCAGAAAACGCCGTATCCGCTGCGTACCACGGTGTTGGAATCAAGGCTATACGCCAGGCCCACGCGTGGGGAGAAGTCCACCTTTTCCAATGGGATGTTGTTCCGGTCGCCGGGACTGACTAAGAAAACATCGCCCTTGACCGGCGGCGATCCTGCAGGAAGGTATTGTGTTAAGTAGTTCGTCGCCGCCGGGTCGAAATACGACAAGCGGTTGAAGCGTTCGGACCACGGCCCTTGCAGGTCATAGCGCAGTCCCAGATTAATGGTCAACCGCGTAGTCGCGTGCCAGGAATCGTCCAAGTACCAAGCGCGGTAAATCTGTTGACCCGCGGTGAAGGCCGGAATCACCGCTTGCGCGAAAAAGTGATTCTCCAGGTTGTTGAAGTTGTCCGCGTAGCCTAGCAAGAAATCTGCAAACGAAAAGCCCGTCCCTGGCACTCCCGGGAGTCCCGTAAAGCAGGCTTGCCCGGATACGCAGAAGTCGAACGCGCCACTGGCCACATTGGATTGCGCGTAATCGTCGCGGCCTACCTCAAACTGAAAGCCAAAGTGAAATTGTTGATGGCCTCGCAAGATCGAAATACTGGGCGAAAGATAAAACTGCGTGTTGCGATCCTGAATGAAGCTCTGCCCTTGCGTACACATGATATTGTCGGCGAAATTCGCCACGCACGGCGTCGGCGGCGTGCGCATCTCAGCGGGAATCGCCAGATTATAGCTTTCCGGCCAGCCGATGGTGGTCAAATCGAAGTCCGCATTTTTCGGATTGCGGTTATAGCTGAACCGGCTCACGCTGGCGTTGAAGGCGACCACAGTAGTCGGCGTCAGGCTATTCGTATACCCCGCCGCAAACGCGTGGCTGCGATAATTTTCAGCGCAACGATCCGCGCACAGTCCAGTTCCTAGCGGATCGATCGGCAGGTCCAGCACATCCCAGTTGCTGAAGCGCACAAATAGTCGTTGCCGGTTTGTAAGATTATGGTCCAGGCGCGCCACGATTTGATCCTGGTTCCCGCCCGTGGGTGCGGCGGTCGTAAAATTGTTGGTTGTCGCGTTTGGATTGTTTGGCGCGGGCCACAAATCTAGCAACTTGGCCGACGTTCCGTTTATCCGGGAGGCGGGGATTGTGTTGTTCTGGAAAGGAGTCGGTGCCGCGGTACTCCCAGGACAAGCGCCCACCGAATTCACCATTCCGGCGCACGGATCGTAAATCTGGTCAATCACCACAGGCTTGCCGCTCGCGTCCACTCCGCGATCATTGCAAGTGCCTGCAGTAAATCCCGTTTTGCAGATTTCCGAGAAATTTCCTGCCCTTTCTTTCGCGTCTGGGACCGTCGCCGTAAATGGCTCGCTCGTTCGCAGACGAAAACTCTCGGCGCTGAGAAACCAAAACATTCGCTTGCGTCCCCCGGATCCCGGGACTTTCAATGGTCCTCCGGCGTTGGCACCGTATTGATTTTGCACCCAGGGCGGCCGGTTCTGGCCCACCGCGTTCAAGAAATAATCGTTGGCATTGAAAATCTTGTTTCGCAGGTATTCATACGCTTCCCCGTGGACCGTGCTGGTCCCTGTTTTCGTACTGAGATTCGTCACGCCGCCGGCAAATCTGCCCCATTCCGGTCCCAAATTGCTGGTCTGTACTTTGAATTCCTGAATCGAGTCCTGCGTCGGTATCAAAATTGGCGCATTGATATAACCGATGTTGAGGGGCTGGCCGTCGAGATACTCCGCACTTTCATTGCCGAATGAGCCATTCACCTGGTAATTCCCCCAACCAAAAGGATTCACTCCCACGGGCGTGCCGGTCGAACTCCCTTGCGGAACCACCGATGCCGCCAGTTCAATTAAATTGAATACGTTGCGTCCGTTCAGCGGCAATTCATTCGCTTTGCGTTGCTCCACCACCGTCCCCATGGTCGATGACTCGGTATCCAGTAACGGAGCTCCGCCCCGCACCGTCACGCTCTCCGATGCCGAGCCGAGCGCCATTTCGAAATTCAGCTCCAGCACATCTTGAACGTGCAGAATCAAGTCAGACTTGATCACCACTTTGAAACCGAGTTTCTCCACCTCAATGCGATAAGAACCCGGCAACAGGTTCGTCACATAGAAAATTCCCGATTCGTTGGTAATGGTCTCGTATCGGACGCGGGTTCCCGTGTTGATCACAATTACTTTGGCGTTCGCCACGATCGCTTTGCTGGAATCGGTAATCCGCCCGGTTAGCGACGCGCTGGCCGACTGCCCGTAGATTGGGGTCCACGATGACCACATCATCGTCAATACTATGACCACCGTCCCGACCGCCGCCTTTAGCCCGCGGAAATCGCCGGTGGGGACTACACGTCGCATGAGAAATCCATCCACATCCTCGCGTCCCTCCTACAAGACGGTAGGATCAAGCTCGCCGGGACATCGTGACTTTAAGCGATGGATCGACACGAACGGTGTAGCGATGTTCGATCTGGTCGTCGCCTTCGGCGGCGCCTTCTGGAGTGAAGGCCCTTGCGGAGCGGAAGATGGAGAGCGCGCCGATGGTGGTGACGAGTGCGCCGCAGTCCCAGGTTTTGATGTCGTTGGCCATGGTTTTCGTGTACCCCCTCGCGAGAGATTACGTGAAGGGATTTGAGCGGTCAACGCAAGCCGGGTCTAGAGCGACTGACTTGCGGATGTGGTGGAGTTGCATTGGCGGGACTTTTGCGCAACGGGCGAAATCCGCATGGGGCGAGCTCAGCGCCGGCGCCTTTCTCAGATTGGGAATGGTTGGGGGTTTGGCGTGCGAGGGCGTAGGATTTAAGTTGCGGGCAAGGAGAAGACGCTATGGAAATCAATTCACATCAACGAGCTGCTGAATTGCATGAGCAAGCCGCGCATGCGCACCGCGCTGCGGCGGCGAGTCACGCAAAAGGGGAGCACCAGACGGGCCACGAACACTCGCGCCAGGCGATGGAGCACGCGAAGAAGGCGCACGAAGCCTCGCAGGGGGCGTTTGAGAGGTCGCTCTCAGAGTCGGATAGACATTGACTTCAGTTCGCCGGATAGGATGGTTCGCCGAACAGATCATCGCGCTGCGGGTGACGCCGATGCGTTCATGTGAGTGCATTAGAGAGGCTGTTTGGAGTACGCGCGGAGCCAGGCGACCAAGGCGGGTTCGTCGGGCACCTGCAGCACCCAAGCGGCACGGCGACATTCGACGGGCGCGCGCGGAATTTGCTAGAGTCGCAAAGTCTGCGGCGTCGGAAAGGTTTTGCTGGAGTATGGTGATCGACCAGGAGTTGCTGGATATTCTGGTGTGTCCGGTGTGCAAGAGCAAGGTCACGCAAACGGCGGACGAGACCGGCTTGCGGTGCAGCACTTGCCACAGGGTATATCCGGTGAGGGATGGGCTTCCCGTGATGCTGCCGGAAGAGGCGACCACGGCGGACGAAGGAAAGCATTAGCTGGCACGAGAAGCAGGACTCGTTTTCAATCCAGAAAACAATTTCCAGAACACAATTTCAAGAAAATAAGTGGAGTGTATGGCTAGCAAAAACAGGGATAGCGTGTTGCGCCTGCGGCGGCTGATTGCGCGGATGCGTGGAAAGCGCATTGGCGTGTTGGGCGACGTGATGCTGGACCGGTACTTGTGGGGGACAGCGTCGCGGCTCTCGCCGGAAGCGGCGGTGCCGGTGGTGGAGTTTGTGCAGCAAAGCGAGTGCCTGGGCGGCGCGGGCAACGTGGCGGCGAATCTGGCGGCGCTGGGAGCGCGTGTGGAAGCGTTTGGTGTGGTGGGCAGCGACGAGGCGGGGCGCGCGTTGCAGAAATGTCTACGCGGTGTGGGAATTGCGGATGGCGGCGTGGCCGCCGATGGCAGGCGCCTGACGACGGTGAAGACGCGGATTATCGCGCGACACCAGCAGGTGGTGCGCGTGGACCACGAACGGCGTGAACCGTTGCGCACGGAGACCGAGGAAAGGTTGTTACGCGCGCTGTTTGCCGCGCTGAAGCACTTCAACGCCCTGGTGCTTTCGGATTACGACAAGGGCTTGATCACGGATGCGCTTGCGGACCGCGTGTTGAGTGCGGCGCACCGACTGAAGGTGCCAGTTTTTGTGAAGCCCAAGACATCGCGCCTTTATGCATATCGCGGAGCACGCGCCATTGTGTGCAACGCGAAAGAGGCGGAATTTTTTGTCACACGTACGCTGGGCGATGAGAAATCCGTGGCAGAAGCGGGGCGGGCACTGCTGGCGCATTTTCGGTGTAGCGCCGTGGTGATCACGCGCGGCGAGAAGGGCATGAACGTGGTGGAGGAATCCACCGCCGGGCAATTGCATATTCCGGCTACCAGTTCTGAGGTGACGTACGCGCGCGTGGGGCAGGCGGGATTGGGGCGCGAGTTTACGGGGCGGCAAGTGTTTGATGTGACGGGTGCGGGAGACACAGTGCTGAGTGTGTTGTCGCTGGCCGTGGCGGCGGGCGCCGAGGTGCGCGAAGCGGCGGTGCTGGCGAATGCCGCGGCAGGTGTGGTGGTGGGGAAATTGGGGACGGCGAGTGTGAGCGCGAGGGAATTGTCTGCGGCGCTGGGAGAGGCAGAATAATTCAAGGCGCCCGGACGGCGGTCGGCCGGTGTTGGCGTTTTGGAACAGCCGGCGCTGACTACCGGATTTTGGCGCTAAACTTGCCGAAGAGTTGATTGTTTAGGTTGCCGCTCTGGATTCCCCCCAGGGCAGATTCCCGAGCGTGAATGAGTTCGTCTTCCCCAGTCGACCGGGGCTATTTGCGACACAGTGCGTCGCAGGCGCGCATCTTGTGCGTATGCGTGATGGTGTGTGCTGCCGTGTTATTTTCCGCTGACATGGTAAAGGCGCAGGATGCTTCGCAAGATGTGGCGCAAGCGGCACGGCAAGCGCGCGCGCGCAAGGCGGAGCAGGCGCAGCGAGATAGTCACGTTTATACCAACGAGGATTTGCAGCGGCCGCGTATCGTTTTGGATAACGATGCCGCTAGCGTAGCGGCGCGTAAGCCGGGTGCGGCGCTGCCGTCCACGACGGACGCGTGGCAATTCACGACGACATCGGCGGCGGAACGTGGCATCGAGGAGAATTACGGCGAATCGCTCGGCGAAGTCGCTCGCCGGTACCGGCGCGAGAAAGCGGCGCGACAGGCGGAAACTGCGAGCAAGGATGATTCGGCATCGCCATTTCACATGGAGCGCAAGATGGTGGCGCAGCCCGCGCTTGCGGCGATGGCGCCGAAGCTGATCGTGGTGCTGCCAAGTCCGGTGGCTGAGCCGAAAAAAAATAACTCTGTGAGCCGGGCGATTGCTGTGAAGCGTGATCCGTTTCAGCGACCCGGGAGCGGCGCGCCGCAGACGCAAATGCGCCGGAGCGAGGCGCACGCAAATTCCGTGAAAGCGGATTCGCCGGGGGCGACGTTGGTGCCCGGAGCGGCATCGCCAGTGAAGTCGACGAAAGCTGTGGCTAATGGGTTCCTGCCGAAGGCGTCCGCTCCCGTCGAGCCTTCGAAGGAGAAATCCGGCGGTCCTATTTTATCTCCCCGTACGCTGCCAGACGCGCCCGTTGTTATGACGGAGATGGTGACCATGCGACCGGGCGATTCGCTCTGGAAGCTATCGCGACAATATTTGGGCGGCGGCTCGCGGTGGCAGGAATGGGTACGCAGCAATCCTGCGCTGCGAGACGCGCAAAAGATTCGTGCGGGAACCATGCTTGCTGTGCCGAGTTCTGCTACGCGGACAAACTTAGAAGCAAAGCCGGCGAGATCTGCGACAGAGCTAGTTATCCGTGGTGGCGACTCTTTGTGGAAAATATCCGTGGCGCGCTTTGGCAGCGGAAGATTTTGGACGTGTTTGCTGACGGCAAATCCGGCCTTGCGGGATGCCAGCCTGATCTATCCCGGACAGACTTTGCAAGTTCCCCAGAGTTGTGGCGAAGAGCGGCGAAGTCCTCGCATCGCAGTACCTTGACGCGCAACCAAGCCCTTCTTGTGGGGCGGAAACCCGTTCACAGCTGGCTGAAGTTGTCCCTGCGTATCATGGCGGGAAGCTGAAGGATTTGTCGCTGGTTTCTACCCACAAGTTGACGACGCGAGTTTTCTGGCTCTGCGCCGGGTCGGAGTTTTCGTTGGGCAGCGGCGAGAAGGGGCTGATGGCTACGGTGATGATGACGCCGCTGGCGCCCACGGGCGATTTGGCGTGCAGCAGGGCGAAGCTTTTGATGGGGCCGTAGTAGCCGGTGGGTCCCCAATCGGCGACGAAATCTTTTTTGGTGTAGCTCTGTCCGGGCTTCCAGATTTCGTAGGCTTTGTCGGTGTCACCCGCGATTAGAGCGTTGAAGAAATTTTCTACCGCATGTTTTTCCGGATAGTAGCGCACCGTGAAGTACAGGCCGATGCAGGCCAGAGACAGCAACGCCACGACGGTGAAAATCATGGCGCGGGATTTGTCGGGCTTTGTGGCAGGTACGTCGAGCAACGTGGTCATGCAATGGTCTCCTGCCCGCGAGCGGCGAAAGTCACGAATCAAAATTAGCAGAAGAAGCGTGCGAGAGTAAAATCCTGCACGTTGCGCTGGATTGGGTTGCGTTGGAATGCGCAGGGTGCGGCGTCATGCGCCGAGGGCGCCGGTGATGCCTTCGGGGAGTTCGATCTGATGTTTGGTGCGCGCTTTTTCGGCATGTTGTTCAAACGCCAGAGTGATCAGACGGTCGATCAAGTCGCGGAAAGGAATGCCCATGGCTTCCCAGAGCTTGGGATACATGCTGATCGAGGTGAAGCCGGGGATGGTGTTCACTTCATTGAGATAAATTTTGCCGGCGGCTTTTTCCATGAAGAAATCGACGCGTGCCATGCCGCTCAGTTCCAGGGCGCGAAATGCGGCGATGGCCAAGGCCTGGAATTTTTTGACTTGCGCTGGTTTTAGTTCGGCGGGGATGAGCAGTTGCGTGCCTTCTTCAAGATATTTGGCGGCGTAGTCGTAAAATTCGCGATGCGGGACGATTTCTCCCGGGATGGACGCCTGCGGCTCGTGATTGCCGAGCACGGCGACTTCGATCTCGCGGGCGCTGACGGCTTTTTCCACGAGGATTTTTACGGCGAACTCGGCGGCCAAGGAAATCGCCGGGCCGAGTTCTGCGCGGTTGTGGACTTTGGTCATGCCCACGGAAGAGCCGAGCGTGGCGGGCTTGACGAAGACGGGATATGCAAATTTTACTTCGATCGCTGTCAGAACGGCTTCCGGATACGCTTCCCATTCGTGGCGCTGTACGGTGATCCACGGAACTACGGGAATGCCCGCGAATTCGAGCAAACGCTTGGCGACGTCTTTGTCCATGCCGATGGCCGAACCGAGGACTCCGGCGCCGACGAAAGGCAATCCCGCGAGATCGAGCAAGCCTTGGACGGTGCCGTCTTCACCATAGGTGCCGTGCATGACGGGAAAGACCGCGTCGAGGCGCTGTCCGCCGCCGCTGCCATCGAGGCGCACAAGCGCGGCGTCGGTGGGGTCGGCGTTCATCATCACGCGCTGGCCCTGGCGCAGCACGTCCGGCAACATTTTTTGCGCGCCTGCGCCGACGAGCCAATGGCCTTCTTTGGAAATGCCGATGGGCACGGCTTCGTATTTATCCGGATCGAGGCCGCGGATGATGGAGGCGGCGGAGGCTAGCGAAACTTCGTGTTCGCCGCTGCGGCCGCCAAAGAGGACACCGATGCGCAATCGCTTTTTGTCAGGGGTCATGGAAATTGTTGGTATGGGCTTGGGCGCCAGTTCTTAGTTATAGGGGAAAGAGTCCGAGTTGTCGCGGGAGAAGTGGGGCAGAGGTTCTGGAGTGACAACGGAGACTTGGCGGCGTTTGTTTGTGGGGCGGATGCGTGTCTGACTGGAACAAAATTTGTTGGCGAGCGATGGAACCTTCTGGAGATTCCATCGTCTAGTACTGCAGCAGGAATGGGCAGGAGGGTTTGTGTCTGCACGATCGTCTGCGTCTTCGCGGGATTGGACTTGCGGCGCGCCGTTCTTAGAGGTTTTCCGATGGGATTTAAGATATGCGCTGCGCACGCTGTGGAAGGATAAGGGATTTGCGGCGTTCGCGATTCTGATTGTGGGGCTGGGCGTCGGGGCGAGTTGCACGATTTTTAGCGTGGTGAACACGTTGCTGATCCGGCCGCTGCCGTTTCGCGAGCCGGGCCGGCTGGTGTGGATGGTCAATCACGTCGACGAAACCAACGACATGTCCGGGAAGACCGTGCAGGTGAATTACCTGCTCGAATATCAGAAGCAGAACCAGTCGTTTGCGGAGATGGCGGCGTACTACGCGTTTTACGGCTTGGGCGACGCGAAGCTGATTGGCGGGAGCGATCCGGAGCGGTTGACGAGTGTGCCGGTGACACAGAATTTTTTACCGTTGCTGGGCGTGCAGCCGCAGCTTGGGCGGCAGTTCAGCGAGGAAGAGAGCAAGCAGAACGGGCCGCACGTGGTGATGCTGACGGATGCGTTGTGGCGGAGGAAGTTCGGCGCCGACCCGAATATTGTTGGGCGCAAGTTGCCGTTCGATGGATTTGTGGCGAACGTGGTGGGTGTGTTGCCGGCGACTTTTGACTTTGCGACGATTTTTACGCCGGGAAGCCGCGTGGATATGTTCGAGCCGCTGCCGTTGTCGTCGGAGATCAATCGGCAAGGCAACACAATTCT
>PMOV01000022.1 GCA_003161195.1 Acidobacteriota bacterium
CTCCGAATTTGTAACGGGCCTGGAATTCGCCCGAAAAACTCAAATCAACGTCAAACACGCCCTATCTAGTATCTTAGTGGCATCGTATACCTTTGCCAACCAGCGCCTTGCGCATCGCGCCAACAGGTCGTCTTTTTTCACGCGCTATTCAGCGCTGCCATTTGGTGGAATGATCTCACATGGGTGCAACTGGCGATTCTACCTGCCGTTTGCCGTCTTTTTCAAGAATTCGGAGCAATTTCGAGGGAATAATGGGATGAGGCGCAGCTGAAAAAAGCATGGAGCATATCCTTGCCGTTACGACACGAGCACGGAGTCTGCCCCATGAAGGTTCAAGTTAAGCCATCGACGAATGATTGTCCAGTCACTTGCGTATCCGTTCGCGCGGATGCCAAGGCTGCATTTGACGAATTGGTGCGGTTTTGTGAGACCTCTGAGACACCGTTCTGGAAGTTCGAGAAAGAACTTCTGGTCCGTCTCGCGGTCTTGGGCTGTTGCTTGATTCGGCTGTTCCTCACCGCTCGCCACGAACGCTTGGATGTACAGCCTTACCTCAAGGACGGGAAGTATCGGCCCGGCAAAGATTATTCCAAGCGGACGTTGAAGACCGCCTACGGAGAAGTCGCCTATGGCCGTCAGTATCTGATGTCGCGTGGCGGCGGCAAGGGTTTCTTCCCACTCGACGTGGCGCTGGGGTTGACGTGGGATCGACTGACGCCTTGGGTGATGCAATGGGTCGCGCGCCTGGCGACACGCATGAGTTTCAAAGCAGCGCAGATGGTGTGCGAGGCGGCGCTGAACTGGGCGCCAGCCACTGAGACGATCGAGCAGGTGGTGCTGGGCATGGGGCGCGAGGCGGCACCGTTTATGAAGCAGTTGAAAGCGTCGTCGGCGAAGCATCCCGATGGCGAAGTGTTGGTCATCGAAGTGGATGGCAAATGTCCGCCGACGGCGACCAAGGAGGAGTTGGCGAAGCGGCGCGGCAAACGCAAGCCGAAGCATGAGAAAGATTGTAAATGCGGTTGCCAGCGCCACCGCGGCAAAGCGAAACGCCAGGCGCGGGGCAGCAAGAAACGCCGGAAAAAAGGGGATAAAAGCAAGAACGGCAAGGAAGTGATTGTCGTGGTGATGTACACGTTGAAACGCGGCGACGACGGCAAACTGCATGGCCCGATCAACAAGAAACTGTACGCCACGTTCGCCGGTCGCAAGGCGGCGGCGTTATGGGCACGTGCGGCGGCGACCAAGCGTGGCTTCGGTCCGGACACCACCAAGACGGTGCAAATCGTCTTGGATGGCGCCAAAGGATTGAAGCACAACATGGAGGCGCAGTTCCCCAAGGCGATCCTCACGCTGGATGTGTGTCATGTGGTGGAGAGGTTGTGGGCGTTGGGCCGTCATTTCCACAAAGAAGGAAGTGAAGAGTTGAAAGAATGGATGGAGGAACTCAAAGCGCTGGTGTATCGCGGCAAGGCGAAGACGCTGGTGAAGCGTCTGACGAAATTGCTGCGTCGGGAACCAAAGAACGGTCCGGGCACCAAGGGGCGTCGCAAGGCGTTGGCCAAAGAGATCGGCTACCTGAAGCCGCGTTTGGAGATGATGCGTTACGGCGAATGGTTGGAGCAGGACTTGGTGATTGCCTCCGGTCAAGTGGAGGGAGCGGTGCGACACTTGGTGGGCGAACGGTTCGATTGCTCCGGGATGCGCTGGGTCCAAGGAAAAGCGCAAGCCCTGCTCCACTTGCGGTGCATCGAACTCAACGGCGACTGGCAAAAATTCGTGACGTGGTTTCAACACAGAACCCAAGCTCGCCTGAACGAGGAGGAGCGATACAAAGTCCTCACGGATCAACCGTTAATATTGGCCAAGGCTGCATAAAACATCGTGTGGAGGCAGCAGCTGCAACCATTTGAACTGAACCCCAAGGAGGGCGATTTTCAAAGGCAACTGGGCGTCACGCTCGAAGAGCGCGGACAGTCCCCGGACGCGGAAACGGCCTATCGCGCGGCAGTGAAGTTGAAGCCCAAGGACGTCGAAAGCCACACCCGGCTCGGCAAAGTGCTTTCGAAGAACAACCGGCACGCCGATGCTGAGGCTTGTTTCCGCGAGACAACCCGGCTGCAACCCGACAAGGCGGCGCACTGGATCAATCTGGGCGGCTGCCTCGAAGCGCAGAACCAGTCGAAGGATGCCGAGGGCGTCTATCGCGTCGCCGTCGGCCTGGAGCCCAAGAATCCCGAGATCCACAACAATCTGGGCGTGGCGCTTGCCGCGCAGAGCAAGTGGGCCGATGCGGAGGCCAGCTACCGCAAGGCGATCGAGCTTTCGCCCGAACTGGCGATGGCCCACAATAACCTGGGCAACAACCTCCGCTCGCAAGAGCGGCTCGACGAAGCGGAAGAATGCCCGAAGGAAGCAATTCGCATCACGCCGCGCTATGCCGAGGCCCATAATAATTTGGGAATTGTTTATATCCAGCAGCGTCGCATCGAGGAAGGGGTCGCATGTTACGACGAAGCGCTGCGTCTGAAGCCGGACTACCCGGAGGCCAATCTCAATCGCTCGCTGATGCGGCTCGCGGCAGGTGATTTCGAGCGCGGCTGGCCGGAATATGAATGGCGCTTCAAGATGCGGCACCGGAATCGACCGACTGCACCCGCCCCTGAATGGGACGGCTCGCCATTGAATGGCCGGCGTCTGCTGATTCGAGCGGAACAAGGCATCGGCGACTGCGCCCAATTTATGCGTTACGGCAAACTGATCCCCAGAGGAACCGGCGGCACGGTCATCATGGAATGCCCGGAGCCTTTGATCGATCTTGCCAAAACCTGCGAGGGC
>PMOV01000346.1 GCA_003161195.1 Acidobacteriota bacterium
CCGATTTTTCGATTACCGAGATAGTTGAAGAGGCAGCGAACGTTTCGCCTAGCGGGCCGTTGCGCCCCGGCGTCTACGTACACATCATCCAGCACTGCGTTGCTAATCGCCCGCCCAATCCAGGCCGCTACCGCATCCTCTTCGAGACTGCCGAGGGTCGGCGCCGGCTCTTCCGCCAGGGGGATGGATACCATGCAGGCCGGGACGGCGCGAAGACAACCCCTGCCCCCGAAGACTTACCGTCGGAATATTTCGATTTATTGGCGTGNNGAGAATCTTCGCAAGGACTGGCCCAAGGACGCGGGATGAGCCGCATCTTCTGGGATACCAACATCTTCATTTATCTTTTCGAGGGTTCAACCGGCCTGGCCGCGCAAGCAGCGCAGCTACGCGAAAAAATGCTTGCCCGCGGCGACCAGCTTCTAACGTCCACGTTCAGCCTCGGCGAAATACTGGTCAAGCCTGCGCGCCAGAAGAATGGCCAGTTGCTCCAGTACTATCAGCAGCTATTACCGGCAACGTCTGTGTTGATCCCGTTCAACGAACGAGCCGCCTCCGCCTACGCGCACTTGCGCTGCGACCAATCGCTCCGGCATCCGGACGCCATTCAATTGGCCTGCGCCGCATCCTATGGGGTGGACCTGTTNNACGCTGACCAGCCGGTCGATGTCGCTCTCGGTGTTGAACATATGCGGCGAAACGCGGATATTCCCTTCGCGCAAACTGACCATCACGCGTTCCTTGGTCAGCTGCGCGTGCATCTCCGCGGTCTTCTCGCGCGTGCGCCCTGCAAAGCACCCATATGGTCCGCGTTGCGCCGCATCCAGCGGACTGGACGGCACGCAGCGATCCTTCGGCAGCCGCTCATACATGTACTCAATGAGTCCGCGATTGTGTTCGGCAACGGTCTCGACGCCCATCTCCGTAACGAGTTTCACAGACGCTTCCAGCGCCGCCAGATTCAGATAGCTGGCCGTCTCCGCCGCATCCCAGCGCCGCGAACCGCTCGCCGGTCTCGCGTCGGACATGTTCAGCCCGGACGTATGGCGATCGTCGATCCCCGCAATCCCCTGCCAATAGTACGGACCGGGTCGCAACGTCTGCGTAATTTTCGGGTTGGCCCAGAAGAACCCCGTGCCGTACGGCCCGAGCAGCCACTTATATGCTGCCGAAGTAACGAAGTCCGCGCCGAGCGTGGCCACATCGATTGCCGTAGCCCCGCAGCACTGGCTGGCGTCGAGTAGCAGCAACACGCCGCGCTCGTGGCAGGCCGCGCCAAGTTTCTGCGTGTCCATGCGCGAACCATCGTCAAAACGCACCATGCTCACCGAAACGATCCGCGTCCTGTCCGTCAGCGCGCCGAGCAAATCGTCCGCGGTGATGAATTTACCGCTCGCCTTGACGATCTTCAGCTTGGCGCCTTCGCGCTCTTCCATGGGCCGCCAAGTCGAGTACTGCAGCGGAAACTCGCCCGCCCCCGTAACGATCTCGTCGCCCGGCCGCCACGCCAAGCTGTAAGCCACGGTCGCCATTCCCGAACTCGCGCCAGTGGTGAGCGCGATATCTTCCGCTTGCGCGCCGATCAAGCTGGCGACCTGCGCGCGCACGCGCTTCGGAATCTCGTAATGCGCCATTTCGGACATGCGCTGGGGAAACTTCTTCTGCTCCAGCGCCTCCTGCACCGCGCGTATCGCCACCTTCGGCATGGCCGACTGCATCGCCGTGTTCAGGTACACCGCGTCCTCGATCTCAAACCATTCTTTCCGCCAATCGGTCCGCGTTGGTGCGGCAGTCGCTGTTGGTGCGGCAGTCGTGGCCATGGGCAGTCTCCTCCGGGCTGTAAAGTGCGCTTACCAGTACCCACCCAGCCTAAGCCGCGCAGCCTGCGGCACAACGGCCAATTTGGCAAATTGGAAAGGAGGCAACGGCGGGTGGAATCGCTGCCTGGCGAGCTAAAAATGTTCGCGCAGTTCGCGGAACGCCGGCACAATAATCAGCTTTCCCGCACCGGCCAGCACCGGTTCATGTTCCAGTTGCCAGGTATGCTGGTGTGGAACGTACACGGCGTTCAAGCCGATCCGCATCGCCGGGTTGATGTCGCTGCGCGGGCTGTTGCCGATCATCCAGCCAAGCGATTTTACGATCTTGTGTTTTTTCACCAGGGCGCCATAGGTCTCGTGGTCCTTTTCCGGCACGATCTCGATGAACTCGAAAAATCCCTGCAAGCCGGAACGCTCCACCTTGGCGGCCTGCTCCGCTGGTTCGCCCTTGGTGAAAAGAATCAGCCGGTGCCGCTGCGTCAGATACGCCAGCGTTTCCGGCACTCCATCCAGGATCTTCGGCGGCGTGCGTTCCAGGTCCACCACCCGTCCGTGAATCAGCGCCAGGGTCTCGCGCTTGGCGGCGTGTTCCGCCAGCTTCAGGTACGTTTCCTCCAGCGAACGCCCGAAGCAGCGCACCCCGTAGCCATACTGGCGGATGTTCTTGCGCTCCGTCTCATTCAAAATATGGCGTATATATGCCCGCGCGTAGCCGCACGGCTCAACCAAAGATATAAAATCTTCAATCAGATTCTCGAAGAATACGTTGTTCTCCCACAGCGTATCGTCGGCATCAATCATCAGGGTGTTTCGTCGCATCGCGGAGTTGGCCGGCCGTTAGCTTGCGTGCACTCTAACAATTTTCATGGCGTCTTATCCTGTTGCTTAAGGACCGGTTACTCGTGATCCCTAACTAATACGAATTTCAGTCTAACAGCCGCAACGCATTTTCCGCGATATCCGCCGCCGCCCGCGGACGGCCCATGCGGCGCGCGGCGCAGCGCATGCGCTCCATGCGCGCTTCGTCGTCGAGCAGCGCGGCAATTTTCCACGCGGCCGCCGGAAGATTATTGCAGCGAATCGCCGCGCCCGCCTCCAGCAAGTGATCGGCGTTGCGCTCTTCCTGGCCGGGAATCGGTTCGATCAGCGCCATCGGCAGCCCGCGAGACATGGCTTCGGAACTGGTCAGCCCGCCGGCTTTGCCGACCAGCAAATCCGCCGCGGCCATGTAACGATCCATCTCCGCGGTGAAGCCCACGACGCGCAAGCGCGGCAGACCGCTTGGCAGCGTGCCACCGACTTCCGCAAGCCGCTCGAGCCGGCGCCGAACTTGCTCACCTTTACCCGCAATGGCTACAACTTGCCAGGGCCGCTCAAGCGCCAGCAACCGGCCCACAAGTTGCTCGACGGGGCCCACACCATAACCACCGGTGGCGACGAGAATGGTCGTGGCGTTCAGGTCAAGGCCGAAATACTTGCGCGCCTCGGCGCGGTCAAGCGGCTTGGCAAACTCGGCGTCCACCGGAATGCCGGTGACGCGTACCTTCTCGCGCGGCACGCCCAGGCGCGCAAGATATTCCTCGGCTTCGGGCAGCGCCACGAAGTAACGGTCCACCGTGCGGCACAGCCACATGGCGTGCACATCGTAATCCGTAATCACGATCGCATGTCGCGCGCGCAGCTTCTTCTTCGCAATTAGCCAGGCAATAATTTCGGCGGGCAGAAAATGCGTCGCCACGCACAAATCCGGCTGAATTTTATTTAGTAGCTGGATCATCGGTGTGGTGTTCAGGCGATCTAGCGCCAAACGGCGGCTTTCATGTTTCCAGGGCTGATCGGTGCGATCGTAGAGCAAGCCCATCACCACGGGCGCGCGCTGTACCATGGTGATATACGCCTTCTCGTAGATGTTCTGAAAAAGCTGGCTGACGTAATTCATGGCGTCGGCGTGCTCCACGGTACAGTCGCCGCGCGCGCGAAAGGCACGTTCTAGGGCTTGCGCGGCTCGCACGTGGCCCGCGCCGGAAGAAGCGGAGAGTAGCAGCACGCGCGGCTTGGCGTTGATGTGGTTGAGGATCATGCCGCGCGGCGCATCAGGCGATTTTCGTGGACTTTGGCTGGCCGGTCGCCAGGCGCTCGAGCACTTTGCGCGCCACGCCTTGTATCTCCCCGAAGCGCGTCAAGTAATCCTGAAAATCATGGTTGAGCGCCTGGGCTTCCTGCGGACCAAGTTGCGTGCGCAGAATCATGTCGCGCAGCTTCACGGGATGCGGCAGCAGCGCATCCTCCTGCAACTCTTCAAGCGCGATCTTAGCGTCATAGTGATACATGCCGGGCCTCCGGAACTCCGTCAAATCTGTAAAGCCGCAGCGCAGGAAGGACTCCGCGTAGGACTCTGACGGCGTGGGACTCCTTGAGGGTATAACGAACCGCGTCTGCGCAACAAAGTGAGGAAGGGACTTTCGAGGAGCCAGGCTGTGAGAATCGTGCCAATCACGAGGAGCAGATCACGCCGTCCGGCACCACACGCCACGTGCGCGTCTTACGAAGCCGAGCCTGCGGGAACAAATTCGTAGTGCGCGATGCGGGCGGCCACACCGTGCCGGCCATGCTCGGCGGAGTCCACGCGCACCACTTCACCCTGGCAACGGATCTTTACGTCGCCGCCGGTGTAGCTCTCCGGCAGCGTGATGACGAAATTAATCGGATTGCCGGCGGCGAATTGGTTTTCCGCGAGGAAGTACAATCCGCGGTAGCTCACGTCGCGCGTTTGTGTTTCGATTTCCGGGTGGCTGCCGCGGTCTCCGCCCAGCACGCGCAGCGGCAGGCTCATGGTGAACCTGCGGGCTTCGCGGCGTTCCGCTCCAGTACTCATGCAACCCCCTGGAATTGTGTTGACTGCGGTGAAACTAACATCCGCCCACAGAAACTGCAACGCGAAAAATAGAGAATTTTGTCCTAGTACGAGCTCGTAACGCTTTGCATACGCCCTGTGTTTTCAACGCGTTTAACCCTTTCTTGACGCCGTTCTGGTACTGCGATGTTCGGGCTCGCGCGCCCGATGCGATACAATTTAATTGGACGCAAAGTTTGCCGGAAGGCTGCCTGCGCCGCCGTCGTTCTTGTCGCCGGCGCAAGGAATATCTTCTTGCTATCCGGTTGCTGCTCGAGGACTGCCCCCCAAGATACCCAGATGACTGCTCCGTTCGATTCGCGCAATTTGTTTCTGGAAGGCCCGGTCGGCCAGCTAGAGGCTATTTTCTGGAGCCCCGCGACGGCCAGTAATCCGGCCGCGGCGAGTGCTGCCCCACTTGTCGCGCCGCGCTACGCCACCGTGGTCTGCCATCCGCACCCGCTCTTCGGCGGCACACTCCACAACAAAGTTGTGTACCAGACGGCGAAATCGTTGCGCGCCCTGGGCTTTCCGGTGTTGCGCTTCAATTTTCGCGGTGCCGGCTTGAGCAAGGGCGTACACGATCGCGGACATGGCGAGACTGGGGATGTGCGCGCGGCGCTGGATTTTCTGTCGGATAAGTTTCCGTCAACAGAATTGCTGCTCGCCGGGTTCAGCTTCGGTTCCTGGGTCGGCCTGCGGGTGGGTTGTCAGGATGCGCGCGTGGCGCGGCTGATCGGGCTGGGCATTCCCGTGGACAATTCCGACTTTTCGTTCATCGAGCAGTGCGCTAAGCCAAAGCTCTTTGTTCACGGCGAACGCGATGAGCACGGCGCGGTTGCCAAGGTCCGCGAACTGGTAGCCTCGTGGCCGGGCGAGAACCGGTTGGTGGTCGTGCCCGGCGCAGATCACTTCTTTACGGGAAAGCTCGATCAACTGGACTGCGCCATCACCGATTGGCTGGCGCCAATGCAGCCTTTGTAGGGGCGCGGCATGCTGCGCCCTATCTCGGCAAGAGTGCGAATGTGAGGCCCCTCGTCACTGACATGGAGTTGCCCACCGGAATCAACGGCTGCATGCGCTGTCGTCTACGCCGATTCGCCGCGCGCGAAGAGATTGGTGAACTGTTCTTCCGTCGCCGCAGGATCATTCACCAGTTTGGCGTTGGCCTGTGCGTGCGCCACCCGCGACATGCCTACCAGCGCCGTGGTGATCCCGGGCGACGAACGCACGAATTGCAGCGCGCGCGCCGCGTCATTCTCCAGGCCAAGAGCTTCCGCTACAAAACCCGGCAGATTTTTCGCGACCTGCCCTTGTAGCAGAGAAGCGCTGGCGATCAGCGTCACATCCAGGTCGCTGGCCGCTTCCATCATCGTGCGTTTGTGGCCCGCAACCAGTTGATTCCCGAGCGTGAGCGCTTCCGTCATCCCCAGGTTGAAGGGCAACTGCACGAAGCGGAAATGGTGCCGCCCGCCCGCAATTTCCTGCGCGATTTGCGCGAGCTCCGCGAGTTGCATGCCGTCGGATGCGCCGGCGTCCTGGCGGAAACCGTTCCAGGTCGCCATGCCGTAGTACGAAAGCTCGCCAGCCTCTACGGCAGACTCGAGAAACGTGAAAGCGTCGCGCACGCGTCCGAGAAAAGCCTCTTTGGGCATTTCCGAAAGTTGCGTTTCCGGATTGTGCAGGTAGTAGATGTCGATACAAGAGACCCCCAGATTCTTGAGGCTCCGGCCAATCTGATTTTTGAGGAATTTCGGCGTCATGCAGTGGCCGCCGCCCACGATGTCTTTGGCGGTGAAGACGCCTGGTTGGATATATTCGCGGAAGAAATAGTCGTTAGCGTCGGCGGGCATCGCGCCGTCCGGCGTAAGGTAGCCGCCTTTCGTGCACACCACGAACTCTTCGCGCGCAAAGCCTTTGGCCGCGAGTTGCTTGAGCGCCGCGCCAATGCTGCGTTCGCTGCGCTGGAAGCGGTAGTTGATGGCCGCGTCAAACACGTTGAGGCCGCTTTCCCCCGCGGCGATAGCGGATGCCGTATAGTTCTCGTCTGTCTTTGCGTCCGGCTGGCCGAGGTACGTGCCCATGCCGAGCGACGAAAGATTCAAGCGATGCGCGTCGCGGAAGTGGCCGCGCGCGGCTCGGGGAAATTTTGCGGCGTAGCGTGCCGTGCCTTCCTTCGTCGCGCCGTGCAATTCAGATGCGCTCATTTGGTTCCTTCGCCAGGCAGTTTGTTGAAAAGGTTTTGCTGCGCCGCATCCGATGTTCCATCCACTGCGGACGCCGGGGCTTTCTTACGTTTCGCTGAACCTCGCAACGCATGTCTCGTTCTAACTTCTCCGGGAGCTTCCCTTGAACCTTCCGTTGCGGTGCCCGGCGCGGCTGCTCCAGGTGCTCCGGCGATGGCCGGCGCGGCTGCCGGAGATTTCTGCGGCTTTTTCTCGCCAGACGTTCCCTGTTCCGCGGCCAGCAATCGCGAGCAGGCGCGAATAATACGGCGATACGGCCAACCTGCTTGACGACCAGCTTCCTCACGAAACAAAATTTCGCCCTCGCGCTCCTTGCCATAATACCAGCGCGCCAGCAGCCACAGGTGCTCGCTCAGGTCCCGCGGTGTTCGAGGTTCCGCCGGCGCCAGGGCGGCTGGGGGCACGATGTATCGTGCTTCGACGACCGCGTCGGGGCCTCGTGCCCCGGTCACCGACTCCGCGCCTCCCGTAGGGGCACGATGCATCGTGCCCGTTTCTCCCGGACCGGGGGTTTCCAGATACTCGCGGAACATTTGCTCCGCGGATTTGGGCGCGCTGGCCATCTCCGCAAAGCGCATCACCAGCGGCTCGCCGATGTACCCGCCGCGTACGGCATAAACGCCGATGGTCTGCTCTTCTGCGCCGCGTTGCAGTATCACGGCGTTGATATCCGTAACCCGCCGCGCCAACTCCGGCCCGCCGCGCAGCGCCTCGTCGAGTTTTTCGATGCGCTTGTGCAGCACGCTGGCCTTCTCAAAGTCCAGCTCCTCGCTGGCTTGTTCGCGTTCCTTTTCAAGCGCCGTACGCAGAGAATCGCCGCCAGTATCGAGAAACTGGACCAGTTTTTCAACTTCCGCGCCGTACTCTTCTTGCGAGCAACCGGCGAAACAGGGAGCCAGGCACATTTTCATTTCCGAATAAAGGCAACCCGGAAAGGTGGGGTCGCGGCGGATTTTTATTTGGCAGCGCCGCACCTTGAATAAATCGAGGACGCCTTCGGCAAATCGTTCCGCGACTTTGCGTTTTTTGAAGGGGCCGTAGTAAGCGCCGGCGATCGGCGCGCCTTCAGCATTGGTGGGGATTCGCCGCGTAACAAAGCATCGCGGATAAGCATTCTTCAGATTAATTTTCAGCACCGCCGGCGGACGCATGCGCAGCAAATCGCGATAGCGCGA
>PMOV01000279.1 GCA_003161195.1 Acidobacteriota bacterium
TCGCTCATGGTGACGACCACGATGTCCGCCATGCGGTCGCCCATGTCCTGATGGAACGCCGCCAAACCGTTGCCCAGGTCCTTCAGCAAATTGGAGAGTTGGCCTGTTGCGGCGCCTTCGTTGACGTGATTGTCCCAACCGCCGCAATCGACGAACAAAACTTCCACACCGACTTTGGCTTTGAGGAGC
Organism: Acidobacteriota bacterium; assembly: GCA_003161195.1. Taxonomy (GTDB): domain Bacteria; phylum Acidobacteriota; class Terriglobia; order Acidiferrales; family UBA7541; genus Acidiferrum. Next base: position 190 of record PMOV01000279.1, read on the forward strand.
TGGCCGATCTGCTGCAAGCTCTGGCCCAGGCGGTTGTTGGGATACACCGCGCCATTTTCCGGCGGAAACTTGCTGGTGTCGATCTTGCTGAGCATGTCGATAGCTTCGAAGGTCTCCGCGCCGGTGCCGTGCAAGGCGTGATCGACGGTCTGCGAATACATGGCTTCAAAGCCGCCCTGCGCTACGTTATTCATAGCGGCGGATTGCGGCACGATTTTAAATTGTTTCAGATCCGGCAAAGCGATGGCGCCGGTGCTGCCTTGCAGCATGCGCGGCAAATTCGGGCCCATGGCCACGGCGCGGAAGGGCGAAGCGTGATCTTCCGGCATGGTCTGCAGCGCGCGGTCGAGCCAGCCGTCATCGGTGGCTTTTATACCCGGCGTGCCGGATTCCATGAAGTCTTGCGCATCGAAGTGCGAGCGCGTGGGATCGGGCGAGCCGGAGGCATGAACGATAGCAAGTTGATTTTTGTGGAAGAGCGGCTCGAGCGGGGCGAGGCTGGGGTGGAGGCCGAAGAAGCCGTCGAGATCGATTACCGTGTCGGTGGCACCGCGTTTAGGTTGCGGAATAGCGATGGTGGGGCGCAGGCGATAGTAGTTCGGCTCAGCAAAAGGAACCACGATGTTGAGGCCGTCAGCGGCGCCGCGCTGGAAGAGCACTACGAGCTGCTTTTTGTTGGGCATCGGCGTGGCGGCGACGGCGCGCTGCAAAAATGCCGGCATCATGCTCATGCCCACCATGGCCACGCCGCTTTGCTTCAGGAAATAGCGGCGCGAGAAATTGATTTTGCGCGAACCTTCGCAGCAATCGTAGATGCCGTTGTGCTTGCCCATTTTAACGTTTCCCTTCTCTGCCCGGCGGTTCACGCCGGACGCTCGCAAATCATGCGAGCAATAAAATCTTGCCGGCGCCCGAGGCCGCCGAGTCAACGCCGTTGAAATTCGGGCGCGCCCAAAACCAGGCCGGTGACGACACCGAGGTCGGTTTGCTTTGATGGATCGTCGAGTTTGGCTTGCACCACCTGGGGATTGTCCAACTGCTTCTCGAGCGTCGCGAACGTGGTGGGTGCGGCCGAGCCAGCGAGGAAAACCTCGATGGCGCGCGTCAACGCCACGCGCGGCTCGGAGCCCGCATCCACGCCCAGCAACGGCGTAACATCCGTGCGCGAACCGCGAATCTTGTTCCCGGCCAGCGTCAGCGAGAAATTCAGCCGGTTCAGGAGCGCTCCGGTGTTCACCCAGGTTTCACCCTTGTCCGAATAGCCGGTGGGCGGCTGGCACTGATAGAGCGGCTCCCCGATGCGGCTCACCCACTGCACCAGCGGCATGGGCGTGTCCACATCGGTGCCCAGCGTGCGCACCGCGGAAATCACCAATTCGTACGGCGTCTTGATTTTGGCGCGATAGGCTTCGCGCGACCAGAATTCCGGCGAATAAATCATCGTGTGCATCACCGCGCGAATGTCGCCGTCCTGCGACAGGAACGTCTCCGCCATGCGCGAGACCAGCGCCGGCGGCGGGGTGTCTGAAACAAAGCGCCGCGCCAGCTCGGTGGAGATAAACTTCGCCGTGCTGGGGTGATGGGCCAGCAGATCGATCACTTCTTCGCCGTCTTTTTTGCCGCCGGCATGAATCTTCTTACCCAGCACGATTTTCGTATCCGGGTCGTGCAGCTTGTCGTCGAACTTGAACGCCGGATTCTCGCGCGGCTTTTCAATGGTCCACCCGGTAAAGCAGCGCGCCACTTCGGTGACGTCTTTCTGCGTGTAGCCGCCGTCGACGCCCAGGGTGTGCAGCTCCATCAACTCGCGCCCGTAATTCTCATTCAGGCCGCGCTCCTGTTTTTTCTTGTTCTGCTGCTGCGCATTCGGCGGCGGGCCTCCGAAGCGGCCGTAACGCATCTGCTGGCGGGCGGCGCGTTCGGCGGCCTGGCGCGCGGCGGCGCGCGGGTCGGCGCTCAAGTAATTGTCCAAATAAAAAAGCATCGCCGGGCTTTCCGCCGTGGCCGTCACCAAATCCTTAAACTTGCCCAGCGCGTGCGGTTGAATCACATCGCGCTCGTAGGAGGTGAGGTAGTAGCGATCCTCCCCTTTGCCCGCGAAAACATTGAAGTGATTGAACCAGAAATCGTCCAGCACCTGCTGGAGCTGGCGTTCGCTATAGATGGCGCGCGTAACTTTGGCCATGGAAAGCTCTTCGATCACGCGCGCGGGACGCTTGCTATCGTCGGCAATAGCCTTCGGCACCGCGTTGGGATCTCCGCCGCCAAGGACATCGCGTTTGCCTCCGGCACCACGCGTCGCCTGATTGGCGGCGTCGGGATCGTCCTTCATGGGCGAAGGAGCGTTGGGATTGGTTTGCTTCGCCGAGATTGGCTGCGCGCCAGCGGTGGTATCGTTCATCTCGGGCGACCCATTGCTGGCGGTGGCGCCGGAATTAACTTGCGAATCTTTGGCCACGATGGAGGCAGCGGCCTCGGCGCGCGTTTGCTGGCCGTTCTGCGCCTGGGCCTGCGCCTTCTCCGCGGCTTTCTGCGCTTGCTTCGGCTGCGGATACTCGGCCTCGAGCTGCGTCGAAGAAAGGGTCAACGTCGGATAATTTTCCAGGCGCGCTTGCAGCGCTCGGTCGTCGATGGAGTTGGGGTTGAGCTGCTGCTCGATCCACTTGCTGAGCCCCTGCTGCTTGATATGCTCGACTTCGCCGGGACGCGGCCCGTACGCGAGGCGATTCAGCGCGTGCTCAATGGCTTCGTCGACGCTCAAGTCGGTAATCGGCAGGCCTTTGAGCGCCGGATCGATTTTTACTTTTTTCGTTTTATCGGCGGCGGTCGGAGACGCGGCATTCGCCGGAAGGTCGATGCCCAGCGAGAGCACACAGGCTACGGATAGCGCCGCGGCTAACAGCGACTTCGGGGTGACCTGGACGGGCGCGGTGACTGCTATTGCGCGGGCCTTAAGACGGGGCGACTCGCTCATGACGGTCTCCTCGGAACGCACAAAACAAGCGTGCTCGGTCATAGTTATGGTAACCCAGAGGCGGGTCGGAAGTTGCGGGCCAACTAGAGCCTGTGCGGCAAGCCACATCCCTGTACCAGGCCGCGGCGCGCCTGTACAGCGGGACAGTAAAGGAAAGCAACGATAAGGACGTGCGCAGGCGAGCTTGGCGCGCGCGGGCCTGGCGCGCGGCCGCGCCCAGAGCCGCCGCGTCAGTTCGTCAACTCAAACGTCACGGTGCGCATCGGGGTTTTATGGCCGGCTCCGTCGACGGCCTGCATATTCAGGCGATAGCCGCCCTCGGGCAAATCCTTTACCGGCACGATCAGGCCGACGGGAATCACCGGGCTGCCTTTCTGAATGAAGTCGTCGGCGCGTATGGCCTGCTTGCCGGTGTTGAATACTTCCTGATTGGTGCCGACATTCGTGATCGTGTATCCCATGCCGACGATGGGCGGCTTTTCGCTGGTGAGCAAGGGCTCATAAATTTCCGTATACACCACCACCTTGTCGGCCTTTTTAAAACGGTTGTTGCCCGATGGAATGATCTGCATGCCCTTGACGATGAGCGGCGTGCGGTCTTCGAGCAGCACGGAGTCCAACCCGGTAGCGATCTGCCCCACCGGCTGCACTGTATTGGCCAGCGCCACTCCACCGAGCGCGAGTTGCTTGCCGTCAAACGCCGGGATCTGCAGCGGCGATTCAAACTTCCCGAAGGCGTCGCCACCGGCGCTGAGCACGATGGTCAGTTTGTAGTCGCCCGCTCCGGCGTCAAACTGATTCTCGTAGTGATACGGCACCTTGGTGAACTGTTGCCAATCCTCTTTTTCGAGGTCCAGGTTCACGGTGTCACTGAAGCGCGCGCCTTCGCCGCCATCCGCTTTGGTCGCGATTCCCAGCACATTCACGGTGGCGTGATACTTGCCTTTGTCCTTGTTGAATTTCAGCGCCTCGGAGGGTAATTCCATGGAGAGATTTACGCGGGCGACGTTGGGCGCGGTGTAAAAGAATGGCGCTTCCAGCGCGCCATGAATCGACCCGGCTTGCGCCGCGGCGGCATCTCGCGCATGGGCTTCGAGCTGTTTCTCCAGCGGTTTGCCCTCCAGCGGATTCACCACTTTCTCGTTGCAGTACCCGCTGCGCGACCGGACGTCCGTGCCGCCGCGCGCGACCTTTACTTTCAGCGTGTGGCAACTGCCCTCCGGACTCTCCGGCGGTGTGTAGCTCAGGATGTAGAACTCCGTCTGCTCGTTGGCGATGCGCTGCAGCCCGCCGAGCAGGTCATTGGTGTTGAAAATGGTGAAGCCGCCAGTGCCTGCGGCGAGCGCGGCGAGAATTTGCTGATTGGTGGCAGTGGACGGCGGGATCTGCGGCACGATGGAGCGCGGTTGCGAGTAGGGCGAATTGTAGGTTCCGGGAGCTCCGGTGCGGCCCCCACCGGTGGTCGTGCCGCCCGTGCCAGTACGGCCTCCGCCGGTCGTGCCTCCACCGGTGCCGGTACGCCCTCCGCCCGTGCCACCTGTTCCGCCGGTGCCGCCACCAGTTCCGCCTGTACCGCCGCGACCGCCGCCGGTACCGCCACCGGCGCCGCCGCCCCCTCCGGGACGTTGCGGGTCAGCTGCTGGAACTGGCGCCGGGTAGCTGGCGGAATACTTGGCCGGAACCAGGCGCGCCTGAGAATTCTGCCTCGGACGCGCGGGCGCCACGCGCTGGCTGCTGGCATTTCCACCAGGCGGCGTCGCCACCAGCCCGCGGGCGTCCAGCGCATAGATGGCCACGTTGGCTTTGTTACAGGTGTCGATGGTAGCGGTAAGCTCGGACTCACTCTCGGCCGTCATCGGGAAGCCGCCGGAGAATAGCACCAGCATCTTGCGCCCCGGCACACTGCGCAGGTTTTTCGCCAGGCTGCGGATGGCGAGCAGCATCGAGCGTGCGCCGAAGTCGGCCTCCGCCGTGCTAAGCGAAGACAGGCCAGCCGAGGCAATAGTGACCGGCGCGGCGGCATTGGGATCCACCGCCGAACCTTTTACGCCCGAGACCGCGGCCTGCAGCGTGGCCGTATTGGCCGTGAAGTTTTGCACGATGCGCAGTGCGCCGCCGAAATCCACGACCGCCATAAGGTGGTCTGGATCGGCATTGGCATCGATGAATTTCGCGGCCGCGCCGCGCGCTTGAATCTGTTCCGGGGCATCCATCGTCGAGTTGTCGAAAAAGAGCACCAGGTAACGCCGCTGGCCGGGTGCGTGCACGGTGATATCCGTGCCGGGCGTGAAACTTACGATACCCTGCTCCTTGTTATCCTCGAAAACCTTGAAATCGCTCTGCGTGAGATCCCGCACGTACTTCCCTTTCTTGTCCATGACTACGGTATCGACCAGCACCAACCGCGTTTCGGTGCGGATTACTGTCGCTGGCGAAGCCGTTCGACCAGCGCTGGCAGGCGCNNGCCGGGGCCGCTGGCGGTTGGGAACCATCCTGCGCCGGTGTGCCCGCTGCGAACACCAATCCGCATGCCAGCGGAATGAATAGATAGGATGCGCGTTCAATAGTTCGCTTGCGTATATTCATCGGGCCCCTCGCTTTGAACCGCCAACCCCGCCTACCACCGACTAATACGGAATGCTCACCGCGCCATTGCGCGCGGCCATCTCGGCGCCCTCGGCGTCGCGCACCACCAGCCGGACCATGTACGTTCCCGGCTTCACATCGAAACTCGATTTCACCGTCAGCCCAGATCGGTTCAGGCGATCAAGCGTTGTATCCAGCAACTTCATCTCCACAATCTTCTCGCCGCCGGTCACGAAATTCCCGTTTTGGTCGAAGATCGCCGTCGCGATGGTCAGATTATCGTCGCTGCGCCCATTCACCTTGCGAAAATGCACCCCACGCAAGTCAAAATGGCTCAGCACCGCGATTTTCGCCGCGTTGCCATCCGTTTTGAAAAATTGCGTTTGCAGATCCACCGGGATGTCGCGAATTTCATCCTGCGAAAAAATCGCTTCTTGAATGTCCGCTTTGGCCGCGGCTGCCGGATCTCTGATGGTCCGCGGCGCGTAATACCCCCGGCGCGCTTGCACCGAGACCTTCCGCTTGTCCGCCAGCGTCACTTTCAATTCGTGAAATCGGCCGTCTATCTTTAAATTTTGCGGCGAGAATCCCAGCAAGTAACTCACCTCCGGCGCGGCCGCAGCCTGCCGCAGACCTTCGCCGATGTCGTTGCGATTGTGAAAAAACGTGCCCCCCGTCCCGTTGGCCATATCCGCCAGCACTTCTTCCTGCGCAAATTGCGCCTGCGCGCGATAGGAAGCGATGATGCCGGCGGTTTTGGGGTTGAGCCGCGGCGGATCGGCAATGTCGCCGTTAAGATCCGGCGTATACAGTCCCCGCGCGTCGATGGTGTTGATGGTGATTTTGCCGTGATTGGCGCGCTCGATCAGATCGCTCATTTGGTCAAAGAGCGTGCTCAGAATGAACCCGGGCGAAATGAACACCAGCACGCGTTGCCCCGGCATGGCGGACAAGCGCCGCGTCACGTCGAACAAATGGCTGTAAGTGTACGTAGTTTCGTCGTCGCCCATGGACAACGCCTGCTGCGCCGCAATGGGGGCAGTTTGCAGCGCGAAGGCCAGCTTCGTCTCGTCTCCGTTATACTCGCACTGCACCGTATCTTCCGCAGCCACCGCCAGCGCCTGCGTGTTGTTCTGGTTCACAATCTGATCGGCCTCGTAGTACGAAATTTCCGGGCAGGGATGAAACCCGCCGCCCGCCGACACCCCATGCGGCAGTATTCCCAGCAGCGTTTTTTTCAGCACCTCGCGGTCCGCGGTAAATTCCTGCCTGATCTGCCCGGAAGAGGAATAAATCCCCACGCGATCCTCGAGCGCCAGCGACTGCAAAAAATCCGTCGCCGCCGAACGCACAAACACCGCGTCCTCGATCGACAGGTGCACATCGTCAAACATGATCGCCACAAAGCGTTGCGGTAGTTTCGCCAGCAGCGCGGCATGTTCCGCTTCGGCGGTCTTTTCCGGCGTCGCGTCCGCCTCCGCCACCGGCGCAGCCTTCGCTTCCGCGGTGTCCACGTTGAACGTGGAAATCAGTTGCGGCTTGCGATTATCAAATATTTGAAAATCTTCGCGGTGCAGGTTCGGAACAATTTTCCCGTTTGGGTCGCGCACCACCACGCGCACCTGCACCAGGTTCACTCGCACCTGAAACGTGGCCGGCGTGTCGTGCGTTGCCACCTCGTCCTTGGGCCGTTCCTCGGGCTTGGCGCCGGCTTCGCTCGCTGCCTGCGGGGTACCCGCCCCGGGCGTCGCCGGAGTAACCGGAGCAGGCGCCGTTGTCGAGGGTTGCGTTGGCGCACCGTTGCCAGGAGCGGCCGGCGGCGACTGCCCAAACGCGCTACTACTCACCGGAAGTAAAAATAAAAACGCCACAAAAACGACGCGTTGTAAGCTGCTGGATCGCAGACGGCAAGGCATGATGGACCCCGAACTGGCGAACGCCTGCGATCAGGGGCAATCGCAGTCTTTCAATCCGCGCGGTGACATCGTGACTATACGCCGCCAGTACTGGAAGTTCAACGTTTCAACGAAACCACCAAACGCCAGCAACGACCGCGGCGCCGCCGCGGCAACTCATCTCCCGCTCTTTCTCGAATTAACCGAGACCTGCGCCAGCTCCGCATTCCACGCCGCCCCCAGAAAAATGATAATCGACGACACCTGCATCCAAATCAGTAATCCAATCACCGCTGCCAGCCCGCCGTACACCACGCTGTACGGCACCCGCCGCACGTAGTACCCGAACAGCACGTCCGCCAGCCACCATAGCATCGTGGCCACCATCGCCCCGGGCAGCACTTGCCGCAGCGATTCGCCGCGCGGCCGCGCCACCCAATAAATCACCGTCAACGACGTGGCCGACAGCACGATGGCCACCGCGGTAAAAAATACCGACCACCAGCTCTGCGACGCGAACGTATGCCCAAATTCCCACGTATACCAACGCCGCAGCTGCTTCCCGAAAATGCCCAGCACCGCCGCGCATAATAGCGGCGCGATGGTCACCAGCAGCAACAGCATGGCCCGCAATTGCGCCCGGATAAATCCCGGCCGCTCTTCATCGTCGTACACCAGGTGAATACCCTCCGTCACCAGCCGCATCACCTGTGAACCGGCCAACAATGTCCCTACCCATCCGATGGTCGCAATCTTCCACGAGTCTGGCCCGCGCTTCACCAAAAACTGCGCCACAATCTCCTGACTCCCCGGCGGCAGAAACCGCGTCAAGTCCGTGATCAGCGAAAGCAGGCTGGTCTTGTCGCCAAAGCGGCTATTCGCAATCGCCACCACCACCAGCAAATTAGGAAAAAACGCCAGAAACAGGTTGTAGGCCACCGCTTGCGAAATCATTCCGCAGCGCGGAAATACGCGTGCGAACATCCGGTACATTCGTTTGGCGAGAGACGCGGCCGCAATCATTAGCTCGGCATTATACCTGTCGCGCCCCCTTCGCGTGCCTAACAGTCTCACCGCGATTTTGTGTCACACTGGCAAATGCGCCAGGCCCGGGCGACGTTCGGAGTCCATATCAATGCAAATTTCGCAAACTTCTCTTCCCTCAAGCCGCACCGCGCGCCGCAACGCGTCATGCCTGGCGCTCT
>PMOV01000276.1 GCA_003161195.1 Acidobacteriota bacterium
CGCCGCGCCGCCGTCCTCGGCTACATCACCAACCAACTCCTCCGCACCATCCACGCCATCGACCAAAAAGCCCAGCAAGCAAAACGCGACGAAGAAAACGCCGAGGTACAAGTCAACGTCGACATAGGTCGCCCCACGTGGAACCCCCTCCACGACCTACCCGAAGACGATCCCAATGCGCGATCGGTTCGTAGCGGCGGGTCTTCAGACCCGTGCCTTTCTCCGAACGCTTCTCCGCGTGTCGACCATCCCGAAGCTCAAACCGGCGCAGGACCTGCTTCGCGACTGGTGGTAAGGTGTAATGTCGCGCGGCAGCCCCACGCCGCAGCGAACCGTGATGACCAACTCGCACACAAGCAAATCGCAGACCGCACTCGATGTCGCACAGTGGGCCGAACTCGTCCGCCGCGGCGATGCCCGTGCCATCTCGCGCGCCATCACCGCGGCCGAGAATCAGGCCGCCGCCGCGGAAGAGCTTCTGCGCATTTTGTTTCCACACACCGGCGCCGCCTATCTAAATGGCATCACCGGAGCGCCGGGAACGGGCAAGAGCACCTTGGTCGATCGACTGGCAACGCTGTATCGCAAGCGCGGCGAAAATGTCGGCATAATCGCCGTGGATCCCACGTCGCCCTACACCGGCGGCGCAATCTTAGGTGACCGCATCCGCATGCAAGGCCATTCCGCGGATGCCGGCGTGTTTGTCCGCTCCATGGCCACGCGCGGATTTTTGGGCGGCCTGGCCCGCGCCACCGCGGAGGTGGCCTTGATTCTGGACGCCGCCGGCAAGCAGCAGGTGATGATTGAAACCGTTGGCGTGGGCCAGGACGAAATCGATATCGTGCGGCTGGCGGATTGCGTGATGGTCGTACTGGTGCCCGGCATGGGCGACGACATCCAGAACATGAAGGCCGGCTTGATGGAGATCGCCGACATTTTCGTGTTGAACAAGGCGGAGCGCGAAGGCGCCGGCCGTTTGCACGCGCAACTCGACGCCATGCTTTCGCTGGTGATGCCGCGCGAAGGCTGGCATCCCCCGGTGGTCCGCACCGTCGCCTCGGAAGGCCGCGGCGTCGAGGAGCTTGCCGAGGCGATCGGAAAATTTCGCGCACATTTTGCCTCCAGCGCGGAGCGGGAAGCGAAGCATGTCGCGTATTGGAAGAAACGGCTTCTCGAGATGGTCTCCGCGCGCGCCGTCGAACGCGTGCTGGGCGGACAGCGCGGAGAAACGTTGCTGGCGCGCCTCGCCGCGGAAGTCGCGGGGCGCAGGATGGACCCCTTCGCAGCCGTCGGAGAAATTTTGCGCCAGGAGGGAACCGCGCCGCAGTAGATTCGCCGGCGCTTGCCGCGAATTTAAGTGAGGCGAATTTAAGTGCCGTGAATTTAAGTGACGCGAGTGAGGTGCCGTGAATTTAGTGCCGCGAATTACGTGAGCCATGATGCGATGATTTGTCGGTCCGGGCAATCGGGAGCATAGTCTTGCCAAGTCGCAACGCTCCTACAAACCGTCGCGGGAGAGAGGGATGCATGGCGGAGAAGGTCAAGCAGGCGAAGATCGAGAAGAAGGATGACGGCAAGCCATCGATTGGAATCATCGGCGGCAGCGGATTGTATGGCATGAGCGGTCTGACGGACACGAAAGAAGTGCGCGTCAAGACGCCGTTTGGAGATCCTTCGGAAGTATTTGTGGTGGGCACGCTGGAAGGGAAGCGCGTGGCGTTTTTGGCGCGCCATGGTCGCGGACACCGCCTTCTGCCTGGAGAAATAAATTATCGCGCGAATATTTACGCGCTGAAAACGCTCGGCGTGGAGCGCATCATCTCCGTGAGCGCGGTCGGCTCGTTGCAGGAAGATTTGCGGCCGGGAGAATTTTTNNGTGGCCGATCAGTTTGTGGACCGCACGCGCAACCGCAGATCGACTTTTTTTGGCGAAGGACTCGTAGCGCATGTGTCGTTCGCGCATCCGACGTGCGCGGAGTTGTCCAGCGTGCTGGCGGATGCCAGCGTGCATTGCGGCGTGCCGGTGCATCGCAAGGGCACGTACATTTGCATGGAGGGACCGCAGTTCTCGACATATGCGGAAGCCACCATGCACCGGCAGCTGCACTTTGAAGTGATTGGCATGACCAACGTGACGGAAGCCAAGCTGGCGCGCGAGGCGGAGCTTTGTTACGGGGCCATCGCCATGATCACCGATTACGATTGCTGGCATCCCGAGCATGAATCGGTGACCGGGGCGCAGATTCTGGCCACCCTGCAGCAAAATGCCGGGAATGCGCAGAACGTGTTGCGCGAGGCGGTGCGCACATTGCCGGGAGAGCGCAGATGCCCGTGCGGCTCGGCGCTGGCGCACGCCTTGATCACGGATCTGAAAATTGTGCCCAAGGCGACCAAAAAGAAGCTGGCGCCTATCATCGGGAAGTACGACAGCGAAAAATAAAAGATCAGGAGAACACTTTGTCCTTACTCGTAGTCGGTTCGGTGGCGTTTGACGCACTCGAGAGTCCGTATGGAAAAGTCGAGCGCGCGGTGGGCGGCGCGGCCACGTATTTTGCGGTAGCCGCCAGTTTTTTTACGCCGGTGAATCTGGTGGGCATTGTGGGCGATGACTTTACCTCGCGCGACGCGGCAATTTTCAAGGGACGCAACATCGATATCGAAGGGCTGGAACACGCTGAGGGTAAAACGTTTTTCTGGGCCGGGAAATACTCGGACAATTTGAATGAACGCGTAACGCTGGTCACGGAATTAAACGTGTTTGCGGGATTCAAGCCCAGGCTGCCGGAAAAATATAAAAAGTCGGAGTTCGTGTTCCTGGCGAATATCGCGCCGGATCTGCAGCGCGACGTGCTGCACCAGGTGAAGAAGCGCCCCAAAGTGGCGGCCCTGGACACCATGAATTACTGGATTTCCGGCCACAACAGCGAGCTGCGCGAGACCCTGAAGCACGTCGATATTTTGATGATCAACGATTCGGAAACGCGCGAACTATCGAGCGAACACAATTTGCTGCGCGCCGCAAAGCACATCTTCAAGATGGGCCCGTCCACGCTGATCGTGAAGCGCGGCGAGTACGGCGCGATGATGGTCGATAAACGCGGAGTATTCTGCGTGCCAGCCTTTCCGCTGGAAGAGCCGCATGACCCGACGGGTGCGGGTGACAGCTTCGCCGGCGGCTTCATGGGCTACCTGGCGGGCGCGGGCAAGAAAGACGACGCCTCCCTGCGGCGGGCCATGGTCTATGGCTCCGTGCTCGGGAGCTTCACCGTCGAGAA
>PMOV01000181.1:0-2877 GCA_003161195.1 Acidobacteriota bacterium
TGGCCAGGAAAACGAGCGCAGCATCGCACGGTAGGCGATGGCGCGCGCCAGCAAACAACATGAAACGAGAAACCATCGCGATTCACCACGGCTACGACGGCGACCCCGCCACCAAAGCCGTCGCCGTGCCCATCTACCAGACCATCGCCTTTGAGTTTGACAGCGCGGCGCATGGCGCGGCCCTCTTCAACCTCGATGTCGAGGGCAGCATCTACACGCGCATCGGCAACCCCACGAACACCGTGCTCGAGAAGCGCGTGGCCGCGCTCGAAGGCGGCGTCGAGGCCCTGAGCGTCAGCTCTGGCATGGCCGCGATTCACTATGCGCTGATAAATATTGCGGAGGCAGGCAACAACATCGTCTCGCTGCCGCAACTCTACGGCGCAACGTACACGCTCATGGCGCATTTTTTGCCCAAGCAGGGCATCGAGGGCCGCTTCTCCAAAACCGACGATCCCGCCGACGTCGAAAAATTGATCGATGAAAATACCCGCGCTGTCTATTGCGAGAGCGTCGGCAATCCTGCCGGCAACGTCGCCGACGTGCAAGGCCTCGCCGAAGTAGCGCACAAACATGGCGTGCCCCTGATCGTGGACAACACCGTCGCCACGCCCATCCTGCTCCGGCCGTTCGAGTACGGCGCCGATGTTGTGGTCCACTCCATGACCAAATTCATGGGCGGCCACGGCACCACGCTCGGCGGCATGATCGTGGACTCCGGCAAATTCCCCTGGCGTCAATATCCCGAGAAGTTTTACATGTTCAACAAGCCGGAAATTGCCTATCACGGCGTGGTCTATGTCGACCAGTTCGGCGCTGCGGCTTACGTAGCGCGCTGCCGCACGGTCGCCCAGCGCAACACCGGTTCCACGCTGGCACCGATGAACGGTTTTCTGTTACTGCAAGGCGTGGAGACCATGGCGCTGCGTGTCGAACGCCACGTCGCCAACGCGCGTAAAGTGGCCGAATTTCTTCGCGCCCACCCCAATGTCGACTGGGTGAACTATGCCGGCTTCCCGGACAGTCCGCTCTACTCCATGGCATATCGCTATCTCGGCGATAACGCCTGTTCCCTGCTCACGTTTGGCGTAAAGGGTGGACTAGAAGCGGGCATCAAATGTTTTGACGCTCTGAAACTTTTCAAGCGCATGGTCAACATGGGCGACGCTAAATCGCTGGCCTGCCACCCAGCGTCCACCACCCACCGCCAGCTAACCGCCGAAGAACAAGCCAAGGCCGGCGTCACCCCGGAGATGCTGCGACTCAGCGTAGGCATTGAGCATATCGACGACATTCTTGCGGACCTCGAACAGGCGTTAGCCCACGCCAAGAGCTAAAAGTTTTGCGGGTGCAGAAACGGACTTGGGAGAAAGCACATGCCACTCGTAATCAACGGCGGCCACGTTCCCGAGCATTGGGCGCAAGAGAGCGCACGCGGTTCGCATGGCGTGCCGTCCAATAGATCNNACCGAAGCGCAATTTTTCTCTTTACTCGAAGGCGCCGCCGGCGACATCTGCGTGGACGTGACCCTCTATTCGCTGCCCGATGTCCCACGCGGCGAGCGTGTACGGAGGCATTTCGCCAATTTTTATCGCTCGACGAACGAACTGCTTCGCCACCGCCGCGACGGCGCCATTGTCACCGGCACCGAGCCGCGCCAGCGCAATCTGCGCGACGAACCCTACTGGGCGAATCTCGTCGCCGTCTTTGACTGGGCCTCGGAGTGCACCACTTCCACGGTTCTGTCCTGCCTGGCCGCGCACGCCAGCGTGCTGCATAGCGATGGCATCGAACGCACCCCGCTCCCAGATAAACAGTTCGGCGTTTTCCCCTATCAGCGTATCGGCACTCACCCGCTAACCGCCGGCCTTCCGCCCGTGGTTTTCTTCCCGCATTCGCGCTGGAATGGAGTGCGCCCCGAGTCTCTGGCCGCTGCTGGGTATGAATTGCTCGACGGATCAGCCGACGACGGCGTGAATCTCTTCGTCGGNNGCAGCCTCTTCGTACACTTCCAGGGACACCCGGAATACGCGGCCCATACACTGCTCAAGGAATATCGCCGCGACGTTCGCCGGTTTTTGAAACAGGAACGGCCGACATTTCCTTCGATCCCGCATGGCTATTTTGATGCCGCCGCCGAGCAGTCCCTGGCGGAGTTTCGCCGTTTCGCCGAAACTAATCCGGTGGAAGATAGCTTCGCAGCCTTCCCGGAAAACGCCCTCACCAGCTCACTGAACAACTCTTGGCAAAACTCGGCTCGCACCATTTACCGCAATTGGTTGCAGCTTCTCCTGTCGCAACGCGATTCCACCTCCCACATTGCGCCGCTGGCCCCCGCCGTGCGCGCCTGATCGAATCCGCAGCCTCTGCTAAACTGCCGCACTCGCGAAGCAAGCGTGGTCCCGGGGTGTAATAAAATGGTTTCTTCGATGAAAATGAAAATGGCGCGCGTGATTCTGTTTACTGCTCAACTCGAAAGGATGAGCAAATTTTATGGAGAAGTCCTCGGCCTTGCTCTGATCTCCAGCGAAAAAGGCTGGCGGGAGTTCGCCGCCGGCGGAGCCTGCATCGCCTTGCATTCCGGTCCCTCGTCGCCCGGCCGCAAAGGTCCCAAAATCGTATTTCACTCCCAAGACGTTGCCGCCTTGCGCCAGCAACTGGTGGCCAAGGGCGCGAAGTTCGGCAAAGTCCGCGACGGAGACCAGTTCTGTCTCTGCGACGGCAAAGATCCGGACGGCAATCCCATCCAGCTATCGAATCGCTGAAATTTGCATGGTCGCGATGCGCATGACCTGTCTGTGTATTTTCACACTTTGCATCTCCGCCGCTTCGGCTCTTTCTTGTGTGCATCTCGCGTTAAGATGACGTAATGCCCC
>PMOV01000181.1:2953-3099 GCA_003161195.1 Acidobacteriota bacterium
GGCGCGTGGCCCACACTCGTAAACGCGCGTCTTTCCGCGCGCGAGCTCGATGAAATTCGCGTGCATAGCGGCGCACGCCGCGTCTTCTACACCACCGCCGTATCGCACCACGCTCGCGAACATGCCAAGCGCCACCAATCGCCCAT
>PMOV01000228.1:0-2773 GCA_003161195.1 Acidobacteriota bacterium
GAGTCCTTGAACACCCTGGTAGTGCCCGTCACTTTTGGTTTCCAATCACCGTTTTGGCCAGCAGCAGCAACCGCGAACTCAATCGCAGTTTGGCCTTTCCCGCCGTATCCACGTTGATTTCAAAGCGCACCTTGTCGTTTTCCAACACAAATCCGATTACCCCGCCGTCTTGCACAAAGTTTTCTGTTTCTCCCACGGTCAGCACCGCGTGGCCCGCGGCGACAGCAAGGTCTTCCGCGAGATGTTTTTTTTCTGCCGCCCCGATAAAGAGAATCTGGCAACCGGCAATTTGCTCGCGTTCTTTCAGGTGTTGCACTTGCAGCGCGCGGCTCCCGACGATTTTCCCTTGCACGCTTTCCTCCAGCACCCCGCGAAAGGGATCGTCGCCGATGGTGCAGTAGGTTAGCGGGCTGGCCGGACCCTTGAAGGCCCCCGCGGGCCACTCCACGAACTGCGCAAAATGAAAGAGAAACGCGGCCTTCACCGCATACTCGCCCGCCGTTTCTCCGGGCAACTCCGCCGGCGCCGCGAACGCTGTGGCCAGCACTAGCGCCAACAACCTCACGCTTTTCCATGATGTCCGCGCGCTCATTCGTGTCTCGCTCGCAAGAGTCCTAGAAATGGATCGCCGCCCTGCGCGCCTCCACGCATAATTTCGCGGGTGCCGTCGCGCAAACCAGTGCCCGCCGTTTACCTGGCGGTCGGCGCACAACCATTCTGAGTTGTGGGAAGGGGGCTTACCAACCGAGCCCTCGTACAGATCCGCGGAGACGTTGATCGAGAGGAACTGCGGGGATCAATGCCAAGGCACTGCAAAGTATTAAAGCACGGAAGCGGACAAACGGGGAGGCCAATAAAACGCGAGTTGCCGCATAAACAAGTTACGATTCACTATGCTACGGCACGCCTGCGGAGTCTCGCCCGTTCATCGCTCCATCACCTCAGTAACTTGCCGGCCAACCAGTAGTCGACACTGAACATTCCCGGACCGGAGCAGATCAGCCACACAAAGAAGAGCACGTACAGAACTTCCGGGAGGTACAGAACATCGTCGAACCAGCTCAGAGGCGAAAGACCCTTTGGCAAAGTGGAAAGCGAACTGGTCACGGTGGCCACTATCATATCGATCATGAGAACCCCGCTGGCCGGGCTCGACAGAAACCCCACGGCCACCAAGGACCCGCCAACGAACTCGACACCCGATACGAAATACGCCATCACGCGGGGAAGCGGGACTTTGGCCTGCACCAGGGTGTCGTAAACGGGTTTCGTGCCCCCGGCGGCAAACAATTTGTTGGCCCCGGAGATGGCGAAGAACAGNNTTGGCCCCGGAGATGGCGAAGAATAGCCCAATGGAAACGCGCACCAGCAGGATGGCGTATTGCTCCAAATCGCTGCTGCCCAACAGCGCAAACTGCCCCAGTCGTTTCCAATCCATCTCTTGTCCCTCCATCACAAAATGTGCCGGCCCGATGCCCCCGCATCGCAAAGTTAGCCTTCTCCGGCAAACGCGTGCGGCCAACCGCAGAGGGCGGTGTCGCTGGCGAATTCTCGGGCGTCAAGATTATGCGTCCATCCGTTCGACCAAATTAGCGCGCCACGCTGGAGCCACGAAGGGGTCCGCAAAGTATTGCGTTTCCCGCGCCACCTTCTCGCCCGTGAACTCCATGATGCTCACGGTATAGGACGGCTTCCCGTCGTAGGTCAGGATAAATTCGGTCACCCAAAGATCGCCGCCGCCAATCATTCGCCGGACGCTAAACCGCTTTTTGTTCGGCTGACTAGCGCGTTGCTTCTGAATGTTCTCCCGGCCGCGGGTTCGTTCGCCGGACTGCGGGTAGTCCAACACCGCATCCTCGTGATAGATAAGGTGCTCCGTTTCAAAATCGTTGGCATCGGACGCCGCCCAATGCTGATCCAGCGCCGCACGGATCGCTTGATCTCGCACTCCAGAAGACTGCTCCTTCGTCTGTTGATCGTTCATCTTGCGCCTCCAATTTGAGAAGAAGCTGCGGGCTTACCGAAACAGGAGGGTACGACTGGTCAAGCCGCGCTGTTTCTGCAATCCGCAAGCAACGCACGAACCTGTGGCCCGCTTCGATGGTCTGTCGCTGTATTCGAGGTTCGTTCACCGGTTCCCTCAGTCACGTCGCCCGTTGGATGCACCGATCCGTATGCGGATGATAATTTGTTTTTAACGAGAGAAAAAGCAGGATCGCGCACAAGTGGAGAGCCGGGACAACACGCTGATTTACGACGAAGCCTCAGCACGCGATGCGTTGCCGTGACCCTCTCGAACGCAAAAAGGGTGGCCGGTGGCCACCCCTTTTTTGCCAAAGCACCATACTTCCCTGCCCCGCCTAATCTTTCTTGGGCGGGCGATCGTCTTTGGGCTTGTCCTTGGGCTTGGCTTCGGGTTTGGCTTGCTGCGCCGCTTGTTTGTGCTCCTGCTCTTGTTTTTGCTGCAGCTGCTGTTGTTCCTGTTGGTGTTTTTGCTGCAGCTGCTCCAGCTGCTGCTGGTGCTGCTGGTCTTGCTGCTTCTGGCGTTCTTCGTCGGCTTTTTGTTTGGCGTCTTGCTGTTCTTTCTGTTGCGTTTGCTGCTGTTGTTGTTTGGCCTCCGCGGCTTTTTGATCGGCGAGCTGCTGGCGTTCCTGTTGTTGCTTCTGCTCGAGCTGTTGGCGCTCTTGATCCTGCTGCTGATGGAGGTTGTTGACCTGCTGGGTGTGTTGCTGTTCGAGCTGCTCGTCCGCGGGATGCGCGGTTGGCGGCGCGG
>PMOV01000228.1:2914-17431 GCA_003161195.1 Acidobacteriota bacterium
CGTGATTTGGCGAGCTTGCGCCACGGAAATCGGCCGGCCACCGTTTTGCTGGATGGCTTGCACGCGCTGCGCAACGGGCAGCGGAGGCGCCGGCGGAGCGGTCTTCGCCACCACCGCGCGCGCCTGGATTGCAGCGGGTGGGCGCACAGTGGCCGTAACGCGTCCGCCGGTGAAGGCCGCACGTTGTGGCACGGCGGGCGGCGTCATTGCGGCGACGGGAGCGCTGGCCACCACCCGGGCATCGACCTGCACGAAGTTTTTGGATACCGAGCCGCCGCCCGTGAAGGCCGTCCCGGAGGTGGCCACGACGGCGCCGGGAACCCGCTGGTTCACATAGGTAACATTAGTGACGGTCACGTTTTTGTTGATTACCACGTTGGTGTAGTAGTTGTTGACCACGCTGGTTTCCACCCGCGTGTTCGAGATGTTGACGTTGGTCACATACGCGCGACTCACCGGATACGAGGGCACGTACACTTCGCGCGGACCTAGCGGGAACCACGCGACATTCACGCCCACGCCAAATCCGCCCCCACCCACTCCGACGCTAAAGCCGCCGCCCCCAACCCAGGCCACCAGGGCCGGAGCGTAATACGGGCGCACGTACACGGGACCACCATAGACCACCACCGCGGGCCGCGGTGCGCACGGAACCCATCCCCAAGCTCCGCCGACAGTAACCCAGCGGCCGTAATGGAACGGCGCGAAGCCCCACGGCGCATCATCGACCCAACTGTATCCCCAGGGTGCCACGTAGGCCCAATGCCCGTAGTGATACGGTGCCCAGCCAACCATGGCAGTGTGCGGGAACCAGATGGTGCCGTATTCGGGCACGGGCCGCCACCCGCCATTGTCGTCCAGGTCGTCATAGCCGATGGCCTCGTCGGAAACATATTGCGCGGAGATGGAAACGTCTTCGTGATGATCGCGCTGCTCGCTCCACTGCTCGAAGTCGTCGTCGAAGCTGTCGTCGTCATCGATGACGTCCTGATTGGCGCTCAGATAGTCGGTGCCGGAGAAAGTGTCCCAATCACCGGGATTGACGGTGTAGTCGGAGCCGCCGCCGGTGACTTCGCCCTGGCCGCGCACGGCTTCAATGACCGTGGTGTCGCCGGCATCGTTCACAGAAATTTTGTAGATGCCCGGGCTCAGGATAGTGAAGGCCAGATTGGGCGTATCAATTTCAAAATTTTCGTCGTCGCGCAGGCGCTTGACGCGCACGCGGATGGTGCCGGAGTTCAGCTGCATCTGCGCCACGTCATCCGTGAGATTCAGGAACGAGAAGCCGGTGTTTTGCGAGAGGCCGATGCTGGCAGAGCCGATGTTCAGGGCGGCGCGCGAGCCACTGTCAGACCACAGCTTGTCGCCCGTGGTCAGGGGGCGGTTCACGAACGCGTCCACCCAATCGTCGGTGCCGGCCGGCTCAAACGACACGGAGCCGCGAAGAAAACTAAGCCGGGCCACGCGGCTGGGGGGATCGTCGCCATCCCCGCCATCCTGAGCGGCGGCGCGCTGCGGGGTGAGCAAAAATGTGAACAGCATTAGCGTGAAAAAACTGGCAAACGTCGGGACATACTTTCTCATTTCAATTCTCTCCTGAATTAAAACGGGCAGCGTTGGTGCAATTTTCTTCCGGCCCTGGGAAAGCCTGATACCAACAACCTTAGCACGGCGGCATTTTTTCCGCGTACTCACAAAATTGCCAGACCTTGGAGGCTGGGTGCCGGGGGTCTGGCAAAGCTCGTTGCAGTTATTAAAAAATGTGAGCGCCTGACGAAACGTCGGGCACTCACATAAACCTGTTAGCGGTGACCGCCGCCACCGTGCGAACCGCCACCGCCGTGTGAACCGCCACCGCCGCTGTGCGCACCGCCGCCGGAAGAGTGGGGCGCGCTGCCGCCGCCTCCGCGGCTGCTCGGGGCGTGGCTCGGGGCAGAGTTGCCGCGCGAAGGTGTGGAGTACGCGCGGCCAGGCGTGGAATAGCTGCGCGAAGGCGCGGAATAGCTGCGGCTCGGTGCAGAGTAATTGCGCGAAGCCTGCGAGCTGGAACGATTGACGCTCGAGTTGACGCTGCCGCGATTGGCGTTGTTGGACGCGCCGTTGAAATTGCGCGACGTATCGGCGGTTGTGCCGCGCGCTACTGGCGGCCGATCGTTGTGGTTGTTGCGCGAAAGGTTGTTAGTCGCCGGACCATTGTGGCCGGCACCTTGCGGTGCCGTGCCGCGATCGGTGGTGTTCCCTTGCGCGGACCAGGTGCGCCCGTTGCCCGAGTTCGGCGAGTTCACGGGACGGTTGCTCGCCGAAAGCGCGCTGCGGTTCGCAGCGGAATTATTGAAGCCGCGGTTGGCGGCGGAATTGTTCAAACCATGACTCCCGCCACCGACAGAAGCCGTGCGTACGGCCTGATGACCCGCCGCCGCCGCCGGCGTTGTGCGGGCAACCACCGCGCGATTCTGTATGGCGGCGGACGGACGAGCCACACCGGCGCCAGTGTGGCTGGCCCCGAGGTAGCTCGAGCGATTGGGCGATACGCCTGCGCCATTGCTGCTCACCGAAGCGTTGCGCAGCGAAGCGCCGGTAAAGTGTTGCGCGCCGGGAGCGCCACGATTGATGCGCTCGCCGTTTGCGAAAGCATTGCGCGACGCGCCGGTCACGGCGTGCTCGTTATGCGCGTAAGCGTAGTTAAAGTGATTGTTGTTGATCACGTTGCCGTTGCGAAACGCCGTGTTTCGCACATTGATGTTGTGCACGTAGCCGAACCCGGCGTGATACCACGGGTGGAACGGTTCGCCCCAGCCTAGCGGGAACCAGCCCACCCCGAAGCCCAGCCCGAAACCGATGCCGAAACCAGCACCGAACCCGCCTCCCAGAAAGCCGACGAACGCCGGGCCGTAGAAGGGCGAGGCGTAAATCGGTCCAGGCGCCCAACCCCAACGGCTGCCATAGAAGCCCCAGCGGCCATAGTGATACGGCGCGAAGCCCCACGGTTCATAGCCAACGTAGCTCCAACCCCAAGGTCCGACGTAATTCCAAGCGCCATCGCTGTAGGGAGCCCAGTCCGGGCCCACGTCGTTGGGAGTCCACACCGGGCCAACGTTCGGTTCTTCGTTCCACGTGCCGTGATCGTCCAGGTCGGCAATGCCGGGGATATCGCGATTGACGTATTTCGAGGAGACGGCGTTATCTTGGCGCAGGTCGCGGTCGTTGGCCCAGCGATCCAGTCCATCGGGCGGCGGAGCGCCGTGCGCAACATACTGAACACTATTGTCGAGCCCGGTGAATTCGGCGCGCTCGCCGGTGTGCACGGTGTACGTCTGGCCGGCGGCCAGCACTTCCCCATCGCCGCGGATGGCGGTGACCCGCGTGCCGTCGCCATTTTCGCTCACGTCGACGCGGAACGCGCCGGCGCGCTTCACGGTGAATACGGCATTCGGCGTATCCACTTCATAGACATCGCCTTCGCGCATTTCGCGCACGCGGAAGTTGATGCTGCCCTCCGCAACGCGCATTTGCGTCACGTTGCCGTCGAGATTCAGGAACGAGAGCGCGGTCATGCTGCCCAGATGGATGGTGGCTTGCCCGGCTTCGAGTTCCACGCGGGAGTCTTTATCGGACCAGATTTTGTCGCCGATGGTCACGGGGCGGTTGCGCACCGCGCTGCCCCAGTCGCCTTGGCCGCCGGGCTGCAGGGAGACGGAACCTTGGATTTCGCTGATGCGCGCGGCCCGGCTGGGCGGATCGTTTTGATCGGAAGCCCCCGTAGTGTTCGTCGTGTTCGGGTCGCTCGCCACCGGCGGAGCCTGATTCACTTGCGGGGCGTCGGGAGCTGGAGCGGGCGGGTTACTGGGAGACTGTTCGTAAGCTGGCGAGGGGGGCGGAGCTTGCTCCTGCGGGGCTTGGGACTGAGGCGCGTCTTGTTGTGGTGGCGCTTGTGGATCTTGAGCGCGCAGGCCCGGAGCGGCGTACGAGAGAATGAGAAGGCCGGCGACGCTCAGCGCGAGCTGAAGTCTGCCTATGCCGGTGTGCCTGGATTGCGACATGGTTTGTCCTCGAATTTCTATGCAAAACCTGATGTTGCTGCGGGAGCGGGCTTGGCGACCCTGGTAATGATTATGGCCCGAATGGCCCCCTGAAGGTAGAACACAGCCATGGGAAAAAAGTTGTCCTTGGTATGACGTGGTGCAAGGAACTGTAAAGAAAGCCGTTACCCACCGTAAGTCCGGGTTGGCCGACGCCTTACAGTTGGCCGTTTACTCAACACTCATCACCCGTCACTTCCTTCCAAAAAACAATCCTTCTCTTCCCTGGCAATTGTCAACCTGCCCCGGCGACGTAAGGATGCGCAGAGCCAATCGCAGCAGCTGTAGCGCAGGCATTCTTGCCTGTGCAGCGACGCCCGCCTCGCACGCCTAACCGATGGGAATCAAGTGCGCGGGTGCCCCGGCACACCGTGCACCTGCGAGTAGACTACCTGGGCTTGCGGTGTGGCGCCCGCAAACGCACAGCAGGCGTGCTGGTTAAGCTAACTAGCCCCAAATCTGTCCTTCCGAACAGGCGCTAATTTATGGGTACTTGCTTAGACTCGGCTCTTGTGGGCGAGTGCGCCCTCTGGGAGAATCGAACCTTATGAAGGCTCAATGGCTGGCGGCAGTGGCGGTGACCCTGGCAGCGGCGGCAACGGTGCCTGCGCAGACCTGGCGGCAGGTAGGGCCGGCGGGCGGCACGGTAATTACGCTGGAAGCGGACCCGCACGACGTGAAGAAGATTTATTTGGGGACTTCGGATGGGCACGTGTTTATGTCGCCGGATGAGGGCGGCCACTGGCAGCTTTTGAGCCGTATCGGTACGGGCCAGGACGACGTGGTGACGCACATTTTGGTGGATTCGCGCGATTCGCAACGCTTGTACGCAAGCACGTGGACCCTGTATTCCGGCGGCGGCGGCGTGTACCGCAGCGATGACGCGGGGCGCTCGTGGACGATTATTGGACTCGCGAAAGAGACCGTTCGGGCGCTGGCGCAGTCGCCAACGCATCCCGACGTATTTTTGGCGGGCTCCCTCACCGGCGTGTATCGCTCGCTGGATAGCGGCGCAAGCTGGGAGCGGATTACCCCGGAGCACCACGACGATCTGCGAAACTTCGACTCCGTGGCCTTTGATCCGCACGACGACAACATTATTTATGCCGGAACCTATCACCTGCCGTGGAAGACCTCGGATGGCGGTAAGAACTGGACGAACGTCAAAGCGGGCATGATTGACGATTCCGACGTGATGAGCATCATCGTGGATCCCAACAATCCGGACAACGTCCATGCCACGGCGTGCTCGGGGATTTATCACAGCATGAACGGCGCGCAGTCCTGGGTGAAGTATCAGGGCATCCCCTTCGTGTTTCGCCGCACGCAGTTGATCCGCCAAGATCCGCGCGATTCGCAGACGCTTTACGCCGGAACCACCAGCGGATTGTGGAAGACCACCAACGAGAAGGATTTCAAGCGCATTACGCCGGGTGATTGGGTCATCAACGCGATCCTGATCGATCCGAAACATCCGGACCGTATTATTTTGGGGACCGAACGCGAAGGCGTACAGATCAGCGAGAACGCTGGTTCGACGTTTACCTCCGCGAACGTCGGCTTCCATCATCAGCACATGCAGGATGTGGCCATCGACAAAGAGAATGCGGACCGCGCGCTGGTGGTGCTGACGTTTGATACCGATGCCTTCCTGGTGACCACGGATGGCGGGACGTCCTGGGCGCCGCTGGGTCCGGGATTAAAGCGGACGGATTTGCGCCACGTGTACGCGGCGCCGACCGGGTGGTGGGCTTCCCTAACCACGGGCGGCTGGATGAAGTATGACGAGACGACGAAGAAATGGGTGAAGGCCGGATTGTTTGTGCCGGAGCCCGTGGTCACCCCGGCCGCTGCACCGGTTTCCACCAAGACGCGTAAGGGCGCTGCTGCGACCGCGGCGCCGAAGCCTGCGCCGAAGAAAAAAACTGCTCCACCGCAACTGACCGCGTTTCTGGTGAACGATATGGCCTTCGGCAACGGCGCGTGGTACGCGGGCACCGCCGGTGGTTTGCTGGTTTCCAAGGATGAAGGCAAGACCTGGAAGACCGCGGCTACCGACGATTTCGTGAAGCAGCCCGTACAATCGCTCGAGGTTTCGGCGGACGGTACACAAGTGTGGGCCGTGGCGCAGAAGAATCTGTTGTATTCGGCGGACTACGGTGCTACCTGGAACGCCAAGGAGCTGACCTTTGCGTCGGCGGGCAATCTGAAGCTGCACCGCTTGGAGGATGCGAATCTATATCTCACGTCGAACATGGGCCTGTATGTTTCGCAAGATGCCGGGCGCAACTGGAACCGCGCGGATGTGCGCGAACTGCAGTTCCAGGACGTGGCTGGGAATCGCGACGCCTTGGTAGTGTCGCTGCAGAAGCACGGTTTGCTGGCGTCGTTTGACGCGGGCAAGTCTTGGCAGCGCCTGAGCGATCCCGTGGCGGATAGCTACTTCCCGGTCATTCGTACGCGGCGCAACGGCGGCTTGGTGGCCGCCTCGGCCACGGAAGGCTTGCTGTCGCTCGAGCGCGGCGCGCATGTCAGCACCGCGGCGGTAGGCGTTTCGCAATTGACCCCCGCATCGAGCACTACGGGGACCCCGAAACAGTAACGCTTTTTAACCGCAGACGGTTTTGTAGCGGCCGCCTTCTGAGGCCGGCGCCTTCTTCGTGCGGGGCCCGGAGTTGTTGGTCGCAGCTTGTGACGATTTTGGTGGCATAGGCATTCCTGCCTGTGTGCGGTTGCGGCCACGCCAAAGAAACTCGCCGCAACTCACGACTCACGAACACCACGCGTTAGTGGCGGACGCCGTTGATCAGGCCGATCTGATACCCAATCCCCCGAATTGTGCGAATCAGCGGGCGATCCGTGCCTGCATCGATCTTGCGCCGCAGATAGTTGATGTACACGTCCACCACGTTGGTCATGGTGTCGAAATGCAGCTTCCACACTTGCTCGACGATGGCCGTGCGGGCTACCGGTTGTCCCGCATGCCGCATGAGAAATTCGAGTAACGCGAATTCCTTGGGACTGAGTTCGATGGGGCGGCCGTGGCGATGGACCGTGTGCGTGATGCGGTCAAGCTCAAGATCTTCGACGCGCAGCACGGCATTGGCGGCGCGGTTGCCGCGGCGCAACACCGCGCGCAGGCGAGCGGCGAGTTCCGCAAACGCAAAAGGCTTGGCCAGGTAATCGTCGGCGCCGGCGTCCAGACCGCGCACACGCTCTTCCACTAAGGACGCCGCGGTGACCACCACCACCGGGAGATCGGGCTTTTTGGAACGGATGCCGCGCAACACCTCCAGGTCCATGCTGCCGGGCGTGCCTAAATCCAGCAGCACCACGTCGTAGGACTGTTCAGCAGCCATGCGCTGCGCCTCAACACCTGTCGAGACCATTTGCACGGCGAATTGCTCTTGCAGCAGACGCTGGTGCAGAAAATCCGCCAGCGGCGCGTCATCTTCAGCGACAAGAATGCGCATCGGCTCACACGAAATACGATTCAATTTGGAAGGGGGTACAGCGAGTGTCTCTCCGCACGTAGTGAGTGTCAAACGAGTGTTTCTCCCGTGTTGCGCAAACACCACCCCAGAGCGGTTGGCCATCGCACGCCGCACCGTTCATCTAACGGGGTTAAGTACCACGATATCCACACGCCGATTGCGCGCGCGATTTTCCGGCGTATCGTTCGGCGCCACCGGATGATATTCCGCGAAGCCGGCCGCCGACAGTCGGCTGGCGTCGAAGTGGTAGTGCAGGATGAGCAGTTTGATGAGATCGGAAGCGCGTGCCGTCGAGAGCTCCCAATTGGAATCGAAGCGCGCGTTGTGGATGGGAACATTATCAGTGTGGCCTTCAACACGAAGGGATTCGCCGAGCGGCTCCAGGACCGCCGCCAGCCTGTCCATGGCGCCCTGCGACGAAGCGCGAATGGTGGCCGAACCACTTTCGTAGAAGCCCACTTCTTGCAGGCTGACCACGATGCCTTCGGGTACCGCCGTGACGGACACAACGCTCTTCTTGATTTCCGGCGCAAGCGCTTTGCTGAGATCTTCTTCCACGCCCTTGAGCGGCGCACCGGCCAGAGGACTGACGATGCCCTTCATGGGCTGCACAAACTTGCGGAAGTCCCCGGTGCGCTGGGCGTTTTCCACCACCTGCACTTGTGTAAACGGCACGGCTTCGGAATCGCTTAGCGGGATTTTGGTATTGGATGTGTCGAATACGCCCAGCTGCTGGAACGCCACTTGAATGGCCAGGGCCAGATGGCCCACCTTGCGCTTGTCCACCTGCGAGGAAGCGTACAGCACCACGAAGAACGCGAACAGCAAGGTCACAAAGTCGGCGTAGGAAACCAGCCAGCGGTCGTGGTTCGCGTGATCCTGGTAGTGCCTCTTGCGGCGCCTCATGGCGCCACCCGCTTGTTGGCGTTCTCGTGCGCTTCCGCGAAGAACGCCGCCAGTTTCGTTTCAATCATCCGCGGATTCATGCCTTCCAGGATGGAAATCACCCCTTCCAGCATCATTTCGCGCAGCGTCTGTTCCTGCCGCATCCGCATTTTGATCTTGCCGGCCACGGGCAGGAAAAACAGGTTGGCAGCGCCCACGCCGTAGACCGTGGCCACGAAGGACACGGCGATGCCGCGGCCTACTTCCGTAATGTCGTCGAGGTGCTGCATCACTTGAATCAGCCCGAGCACCGCGCCGATGATCCCAATCGTGGGCGAGAAGCCGCCGGCCGATTCAAAGACGCGCGGAATGTTTTCGTGATGCTCGGCCTGATTGTCCAGCTCCAACTCCATCATCGAGCGAATTTCCTGCGGCTCCGTGCCGTCCACCGCCAGCATCATCGCTTTTTTCAGGAAGGGATCGTGGATGTTCTGCAGGTCGCTATCCAGCGAGATGATGCCCTCGCGCCGCGCCTTGTGCGCGTATCCGGAGATTTCGCTGATCAGCTCGGAGGGGTTGCGGGAGTTGTCGATGAATACCTGGCCCAGCCGGCGCACCGCCGCGCCAATCACCCGCAGCGGAAACTGCAGCATTACCGCGCCGATGGTGCCCCCAAACACGATCATCGCCGCGGTCGGCTGCAGCAGTTGTGTGATCTGCCCGCCCTCGAGGATCAGCCCCAGCAGGATCCCGCCTACCGCGATGATGATCCCGATGACGCTGCTTTTGTCCATCGCGCGCGTCTTCAATCCCTAATCCTTGAAGTCCGTAAGGTCCACGCCGGCGGCGGGGAGAATCGGGGCTCCGCTCGGCGCGCGGCTTGCAGGGCCCACCACGACGCCCGAGAGAATCGCTTGGCGGAATGCGATGATTTTCTTCAGCACCTCATCCGGGCTCTCACGCACGATGATTTTTTCCCCGGTCACCAGCGTCAGCACCGTGTCCGGAGCGCGTTCCAGAAACTTGATCAGATCGGAGTTCACCACCAGCGGCTGATTGTTGAGTCGCGTGAGTTGGATCATAACCGTCGCCACCGAACGGACCGATGGAGGCAGCCGCGTCGGCTCATACTCCTCCTACTTCCGTATCGGCACATGTGTCCTGCAGTTGAAGTTCCCTTCCTGAGAACGACAACCTCTGCCTGCTGCGCTGATTTGAGAATACTTATTGGCTATCGTCGTGCTCCCACGTTGCATCTGCGGACCGTCTCACGCAGAAAATCGCGCGTAAACGCCACGCTTGGCGGCTGAATTCAAGTACCGCGCGCGCAGAATGGGTGGTGCGACAGTCGGGCATGGTTTTGTCGACGTCAGCGCTGCCAGCGGCGATTTCATTTTGGAACACGTGCGCGGCCCGAAACGAAATTTGCAGGCGCTGTCCGTGAGTCTTAGAACTACCGCGAGGCCACCACCCCGCGGAACAAAAAGAGTTTTTTGCTGCAGGATTCGTGCTCCACAAGAGAGGAACACCTGGCCATGCCCAACCGACCGCCACACTACGTCTTGCTGGATCGCGACGGGGTTATCAATCGCCGCGTCCTGGGAGGCTATGTTACCCACTGGGAGCAGTTTGAGTTTTTGCCGCGCGCCCTGGATGCCTTGCGCTTGTTTGCGGAAAAGGGCTACGAGTGTCTGGTGATTTCCAATCAGGCCTGCGTCGCGCGAAAGCTGCTCAGCGTGGCTGGGCTCGAAACCATCACCCGGCGATTCATGCTGGAAGTAGCATTAGCCGGCGGCAATATCCGCCAGGTGTACTACTGCATGCATCTCCCGGAAGACCTGTGCTCTTGCCGCAAGCCGCAGCCAGGAATGATTCACCGTGCGCGACTGGACTACGGCTTCGTAGCCTCTGAAACATTTTTTGTCGGCGACAGCCTCGAGGATCTGCAGGCCGCGGCCAGCGCTGGATGTCATGCCGTACTGGTGCGTCGCGACGCCTTCCTCGAAAAGCATAATGCGCTAACCGTGACCTCCAATCTGTATGAAGCTGCAGAGACCGTCATCGCCCAGCAAACCGCCGGCCACGGATGGTTGCAAGTGCCCTCGGCGATGGACGCGTCTAGCCATACTCTTCGCGCTCGGCAAAACTGAAACATTGCAACTCTTCCGCTCCCCCGGTTGTCCCTGCAGTTTCCTCTTGCGTCGCCCCTGGGACCCGTTCTTTGCTTACCTGGCCGACTTACACGCAATTGCCGCTGTACTCCCGCACGATCGCCTCCGCCACCTTTTCGCTTGAAGGTTGATATTCTCCGCTGCTCACCTGCCGCTTCAACGCGCTTACCCGTTCCGCCCGCACCTCGGGCACGTTTGCCAAACCCGCCTCCAACGTCCGCACCTCGCCGTGCTTGCTCGAGAGACTCATCCGGTCTTCCCGCCTGCTCGCTGCCGGCCCGCTTGACCTGCTCGCGCCCCTCGCCGCATTCGCCGCCTTCTTCGTTCTGCTCGCCTGCTCCGCACGCGCATCGCTGGGAAACTGAATCTTGGGATCGATAAGCATCGCCAACTCCCCTGACTGCGCTCCGTCGCCCTCCCGAGCTCACCACTGGGAGCGCACGCCATCGACTTCCCGAGCGCTTTCCTGAACCAATCGGCAGGATATTGCAATACTTTAATGCCCGCCCGGAAATCTCCACCGTTTCCATGAACATATATCGGCGGAATCCGTCCGACCTTTACCTGCCAGGTGACCAACCGCCCTCTTCGGGGATCTCGTTGACGCCGCACCTTTGCGACTCTAAGTGCTTAATTATCATCGCCATCCACGCGGCAATTGCAAATCCCACCGAACCTCACGTCGCGCGCAAAGAGCGCGAAGACATTGCTATACTCTACCCTCGCAACCACCCTGGAAAATGGACACACCCAAGGAACTAAACGAGATCGTTCTTCCCCAGCCCGTCGACGGCCCTCTCACGCGCTCGGCAATTTTTCTCGTCCTCTGCATTCGCCCCGAGCCCACCAACTACGCCGCGGTGCGCTCCTTCTGCGCGGATCTCCCCGGCCTGGTCCGCGCCATCGAATTTCGCAACGTCGAAGCCGGCCTAACCTGCGTCATCGGCTTCGGCTCCGACGCCTGGGACAAACTCTTCGGCTCCCCTCGCCCCGCCGAACTTCATCCCTTCCGCGAAATCCGCTCCGGCAATCGTCACGCCGTCTCCACCCCCGGCGACCTCCTCTTTCACATTCGCGCCAAACGCGCCGACCTCTGCTTCGAACTGGCCATGCAAATCATGGACGAGATCGGCGATGCCGTCAGCGTTGCCGACGAAGTTCACGGCTTCCGCTACTTCGACGATCGCGACGTCATCGGCTTCGTCGACGGCACAGAAAACCCCCGCGGCCAGGCCGCGCAAGACGCCGCCATCGTCGGCAAAGAAGATCCCGCCTTCTCCGGCGGCAGCTACGTCCTCGTCCAAAAATATCTGCACGATATGAAGGGCTGGAACGCTCTCCCCGTCGAAACCCAGGAGCGCATCATCGGCCGAAAAAAACTCTCCGACGTCGAACTAAAAGATTCCGAAAAGCCCCCCTACGCCCACAACGCCCTCACCGTCATCGAAGAAAGCGGCAAAGAACTAAAAATCCTGCGCGACAATATGCCTTTCGGCCGCCCCGGCCACGGCGAATTCGGCACCTACTTCATCGGCTACAGCCGCACCCCGCGCATCACCGAAACCATGCTGCAAAACATGTTCATCGGCCGTCCCCCGGGCACCTACGACCGCCTCCTCGATTTCAGCACCGCCAAAACCGGCAGCCTGTTCTTCGCCCCCTCCTCCTCTTTTCTCGACAACATCAGCGGCCACCCGCCAGACTCGACAGCAACCGAAGCCTCGCCGGAAGCGGAAGCAATTTCATCCTCCTCCGCGGCTGATACATCAAAGCAATCGCTAGGAATCGGCTCTCTCAAAGGACACAAAGATGAATAACCTGCACCGCGAGCTAGCCCCCATCTCGGACGCCGCCTGGGCCCAAATCGAGGAAGAAACCACCCGCACCCTCAAGCGCTATCTAGCTGGCCGGCGCGCCGTCGATGTCCCCGCCGCGGGAGGAACCGCTCTGCCCGGCGTCGGCACCGGCCACCTCCACCAAATCTCCGCTCCCGCAGAGGGCATCCTGGCCAGACAACGCGAAATCAAGCCGTTCGTGGAATTGCGCGTTCCCTTCGAGCTCTCCCGCCAGACCATCGACGACGTCGAGCGCGGCTCCGACGATTCCGATTGGCAGCCCGCCAAAGAAGCTGCAAAAAAACTAGCCTTCGCCGAAGACCGCGCCATCTTCAACGGGTACCACGACGCCGGCATCCAAGGCATCCGCGAAGCCACTAGCAATCCCATCGACACGCTTCCCGCAGACGTCCGCGATTACCCAGACGCGGTAGCCCGCGCATTAAGCCAGCTACGTCTAGTAGGCGTAAACGGCCCCTACTCCGTCTTGCTGGGAGCCAACGAATACACCGCCCTGGCCGAAACCCGCGATCACGGCTATCCCATCCTCGAACACGTCAAACGCATCGTCGACGGCAATCTCATCTGGGCCCCAGCCATCGAAGGCGCTTTCGTACTAACTACTCGCGGCGGCGATTTCGAGCTAAACCTCGGCCAAGACGTCTCCATCGGCTATCTAACTCACACCGACTCCGTAGTGCATCTCTACCTCCAGGAAACCTTCCTCTTCCGCGTGTTAACCACCGAAGCCTCCGTCGCCCTGTCTCCATCCCAAAAGCCTTAGGTAGCACAGGCTTCAGCCTGTGAGCTTTTCTTCAGACGGGTGCGGCGATTCCGCCTGCGATTCGCCACTCGCCACTTCTTCCGTACTAAAACTGCCTTTGCTGCGACTTCTGTTTACCAGCTCAGGCCCCAAACAAAAATGCGACCAACCCGCATCGCAAACCATCCAATACCCGGCAACCAACCAAAAAGCGCGCTAGAATACCAACGAAGCGCATAAAGAAAACGGAGACACGATCATGAGCGAAATCGCTACCTTCGCCGCTGGCTGCTTCTGGGGCGTAGAAGTCGCCTTCAGCCGCATCCCCGGCGTTCTCGAAACCGCCGTCGGCTACTCCAACGGCCACACCGAAAATCCCACCTACAAAGACGTCTGCACCGACGAAACCGGCCACGCCGAAGTTGTCCAGGTCACCTACGACCCAGCCAAAGTCACTTTCCAAAATTTGCTGGACGCCTTCTTCGGCCTGCACGATCCCACGCAAGTCAATCGCCAGGGCCCGGACTTCGGCAAGCAATACCGCACCGCCATCTTCTATCATTCGCCAGAACAGCAAGCCGCCGCCAAAGCCACCATCGCCTCCCTCGACGCCGGCGGCAAATTCCAGCGCCCCATCGCCACGGAAGTTAGCCCCGCCGGCAAGTTCTATCGCGCCGAGGAATACCACCAGAAATATCTAGAAAAGCGCGGCGTCGCCAGCTGCCACATCTAAGCCGCTGCGCCGAGTTGTCAACCATCTGCGCGCGCACCCGAGAAATTGCGGCCCGCGCATCGTCGGCGGCCTTATAGGTTGTTTACGTAATGGCCCGAAAAGGATGCGCTGCAACCGAGGCCCGGATATCCCGTCAAGTTAACCCCAGTGCCGATTTGCAAATAGCTGCCGGCGTCCGCATAGATGTGCACCGCCTGCGTAACAATAATATGACCGTCGAGCACCGTCGGCACAAACGTGTACACCGTCCCAATCGTGCTGTTTTGCACGTACAGAATAATGCTGGTCTGCACTAGGGGATCGCCTAAAAAGGCGCAATCCACGCCAAACTCCTCCAGCACCAGGGTCTTACCCGCGGGCACCGTGAGCGTAAACGTCGGCGGCCCCGCCGTGTTAAATTGAAAATTTCCCAGCGGCTGCAGCCCTGGGTTGTCCGTCGCCACCGTCGGCACAGGATTCGCCGTCGTGTTCGTCACCTGCACCAGCGCCGCCACCAGCGCGTGTGCGGACTTCGGCGCCGCCACCGCCAGCATCAGCGCCGCCGCCAGAATCGCTCC